>JAJRQU010000036.1 GCA_024280095.1 Alphaproteobacteria bacterium
CGCCAAACCGCCGAACAGAAATTCTATGCCCACATTGGAATAATTAATGACCCTGTTCACGCCGTTGGACATGCCCTGCAGGATGCCCTTGCCAATGGGCGTCACGAGCACAAAGGCCGCGATCGCCAATTGCAACAGAAAGGCACTGCCGACAACCCGCAGGTTGATATTTTTCTTATCCCCCGACAATAGAAATGCCAGCCCCAATATTACGATAATCCCCACTATACTGATCAGCATGATGCCAATTCCTCTCCCTGTTCTTTTATTTTCTGTCAGCGTTTCCTTCTGACCCTGTGTTTTATCATTAGGCTTTAATCCCCGTAAGGCAACCAGATATTTTTCACCTGTGTTGCCTCGCGCAGGAAACGCCGGCCCTCGCCGTGCTGTGACATCCAATCCCGTGCGCGGCCATCATTTACCCATGTGCGTTTCAGATTTGCCGCGCTTTCCCGCTCGACCATTTTGCTGCCCGCCGCAGAGCCATGGTACCAGATCGCGTCCATCTGATCATGTTTTGCCATGACCTCAGACAGAACATCCCGATCACCCGTGACGATATTAATAACCCCCGCCGGAAGATCCGATGTTTCCAGAATCTGATAAAAGTCTGTCGCAATAAGAGGATAGCGCTCTGAAGGGATAACAACGGCCCGGTTGCCCATGGCGATAACCGGCGCAACCAAAGATATGAAAGACAATAAAGGCATCACATCAGGGCAGATAATACCCATGATGCCGATCGGCTCATTAACCGCAAGAGCCACATTCTGTACCGGCGGGGTATGAACCATACCATCATATTTATCGGCCCAGGCGGCATAGCTGAACAGGCGGCTGATCGCCATATCAAATTCCGCCTTTGCGGCCTTTTTACTGACCCCGGTAAGCTTTGTTAACTGCGTTATCATTTCACTTTCGCGGTAGCTCATATTTTCCGCCATATAATAAATGACCTGCGCACGGGCATGGGCCGTGGTCGATGACCAGCCGGGACTTTTAAAGGCCGCTTCCACCGCGTTGCGAATATCCTTGCGGTTGCCCTCGCCCACTCTGCCCGCCAGTTTTCCATTATGGGTCAGGATAATTCGCGTATTGCCGCCGTCGGGCCGCGCCTGCTTGCCGCCGACATAATTTTTTGCGGTACGATCTATTATATTATCGCGGCTAACTGAATTTTGCTCTGCCGGGCTTTCTATGGGGGGGCTTTCTATGAGATTGCCTTTTTCTGATTTCCACTCATCTTTGACTTTCAGATATTCATACATGCCTTCTTTGCCGCCCTCGCGGCCAAAGCCACTCTCGCGGTAGCCGCCGAAACCACAGGCCGCATCCAGTTGATTTGTGGTATTGACCCAGACAACGCCGGCCTTGATCAGGCTTGATACTTCCAAGGCCCGGTTAATATTTTCAGACCAGACACTCGCCGCCAAACCAAACCGCGTATTATTGGCAAGATCCGCCGCCTCTTTTAAAGTGCGGAATGTCATCACGCAGAGGACAGGGCCAAATATTTCTTCGCGCACCACAATATTACCCGGGCTGACATTGGTGATTAACGTGGGCGGATAAAAACACCCTTTTTCAGGATATTCAATATCCGGCTGCCATATTTCGGCGCCTTCCTCTTTGCCTTTCTGAACCATTTCAGTGATACGTGCCAATTGCACCGGATCAACAATTGCGCCCATATCCACCGTTTTGTCCAAGGGATTCCCGAGCCTGAATTTATTCAAACGGACTTTGACCTTTTCAATCAATTTATCCGCAATGCCTTCTTCGACCAGCAGCCGTGATCCGGCGCAGCAAACCTCTCCCTGATTAAACCAGATGGCATCGACCAGCCCCTCAACGGCCCCGTCAATATCTGCATCCTCAAACACGATAAAGGGAGATTTTCCGCCAAGTTCCAGCGTGAGTTTTTTGCCTGACCCCGCCGTTGCTTCCCGAATATACCGGCCAACGCCGGTCGAGCCGGTGAAGGCAATCTTGGCAATATCCGGATGATTAACCATATGAGCCCCCGTATCCCCAGCCCCGGTGACAATATTAACGACCCCCGGCGGCAATCCGGCCTCTTCGCATAATTCGGCAAAATACAAGGCGGTGAGGCTGGTATATTCAGCCGGTTTCAGCACCACACAATTGCCCGCCGCAATGGCCGGCGCGATCTTCCACGCCATCATCAACAGGGGGAAATTCCAGGGAATTATTTGCCCCACGACCCCAAGCGGCACCTGACCGGGAAACTCCTGATCCATGATCTGCGCCCAGCCCGCATGATAATAAAAATGCCGCGCCGCCACAGGCACGTCAAAATCCCGGCTTTCACGGATCGGCTTGCCATTATCCAAAGTTTCCAGAACCGACATAAAACGCGACGTTTTTTGAATCAGCCGCGCCAATGTATACATGTATTTTGCCCGGGCATGGCCGGGTAATTTTGACCATTTGGGAAAGGCTTTTGCCGCAGCCTTTACCGCCGCGTCCACATCATCCTCGCCCGCTACGGAAACTTTTGCCAGAAAATCGCCGGTGGCCGGATTATGGCTATCAATATATTTGTCCGATGACAGCGGACGCGCCCATTTACCATTGATGAATAATTTAAAGCCATCTTCATGTTTTTTCAGCCAATCCTGAACATAACCGGAGTCCTCCGACGCCGGGCCGTAAGACATTGTTTGAAATATTTCTGGAATGTTCATGTATAAAAAACCTTGTCTTTTCGTTAGCCCATTGGATGTCTGTTTGCCGCAGAATAACGGCCTGTTACAAAATGTTCGAGCTGGCGTTCAATATCGCCCAGCAAACTGGATGCGCCGAAACGGAACAGATGCGGATTGAGCCATTCATCGCCCAATTCCTCTTTGATCAAAACCAGATATTGCAACGCAAGTTTCGCCGTGCCAATACCGCCCGCAGGCTTATAGCCAACTTTTTGGCCCGTTTTCTGATAAAATTCCCGTATCATGCGAATCATAACAAGGCTCACAGGGAGTGTCGCATTAACCCCCTCCATCCCAGTCGATGTTTTGATAAAATCAGCCCCGGCCATCATACAAACCATAGAGGCCTTGGCAACCTTGGTCAGGGAACCCAATTGCCCTGTGGCCAATATTGCCTTCATATGGGCCTCGCCGCAGGCCTCGCGGAAAGATTTTACTTCATCATAAAGCGCTTGCCAGTCCGCGGTCAGCACGTACCGGCGGCTGATGACGATATCAATTTCTTCGGCCCCCGCCGCAACAGAGGCGCGGATTTCCGCCAGCCTCGTTTCCAAAGGGGCCAAGCCCGCCGGAAAGCCTGTCGAGACGGCGGCAACGGGAATACCGCTGCCTTTTAAAGCCCTGACCGCCGTTGCCACCATCTCATGATATACGCAAATGGCCCCCGTGGTTAAATTCTGATGCGCAAAGCCCAGGGCTTCTAATATATCAGGCCGCACAGGATTACGGGCTTTCGCGCAAAGGCGTTTTACCCGCTCCGGCGTATCATCCCCGGACAAGGTGGTCAGATCAATACAGCTAATCGCCTTGAGCAGCCAAGCGGCCTGCCATTTCTTTTTCACTGAGCGCCGACCCGCCAGCGATGAAATGCGCCGATCCACCGCAGATTTGTTGACTTTGATTTCATCAACCCAGCCCGGGTGAAAATCACAGCCCGTAACTCTTGGAAAGCTATTGATCAATATTTGTTTTTCTGGTGTCACATTCTTCTCAATTCTTCTTACAAAAATACGTCTTACAAAAATGATGTCCCGGCGGCCATGGGGGCAAGCCCTAAATGTTGGGCCAAACTGGTGCCAATATCTGCAAATGTTTCTCTTTTCCCGATGGGGCCGGGTGCAACCTTGGGCCCAAAGGCAATGACCGGAACATGTTCCCGCGTATGATCTGATCCGGGCCATGTGGGGTCACAGCCATGGTCTGCCGTCAATATCACCACATCATCAGGCCGCAGCGCCGCCCATAATTCCGGCAAATTCCTGTCAAACGCCTCCAATGCCGCCGCATAACCCGCCACGTCACGCCGATGACCATAAAGCATATCAAAATCAACAAGATTGGCAAAAATAATCGCATTATCGACAGAATTTCTCACCTGTTCCATGAGAACCTGAAAAATCTGGGCATTGCCATGCGCTTTAAATTTCTGGGTGATGCCTTGATCGGCAAAAATATCCGCAATCTTACCGATAGAAATCACCTCGCCGCCATTTTGGGCATGAAAATCCAATAACGTCGGGGCCGGCGGCAAAACAGATAAATCCTTGCGGTTGCCTGTTCTGATAAATTCGCCCGGCGCCTCCCCCACGAAAGGCCGGGCAATCACCCGCCCGATATTATAATCATCCACAAGCCTTCGGGCCACCGCGCAAACATCATACAGACGTTCAAGGCCAAAATGCGTTTCATGGGCGGCAACCTGAAAAACAGAATCAGCAGAGGTATATATGATGGGTTTTCCGCTTTTGATATGTTCAGCGCCAAGCGTATCAAGGATCGTTGTGCCTGAAGCGTGACAATTGCCTAAAACCCCCGGAAGATCGCATTCAGTAATCAGAGCAGAAGCCAGATCGTCCGGGAAACTTGGGTAATTGTGAGGAAAATACCCCCAGTCAAATTCAACGGGAACGCCGGCCATTTCCCAATGACCGCTCGGCGTATCTTTCCCCCGGCTTTTTTCAGCGGCAAATCCGTATTTCCCAATGATCTTTGTCGCTTTATCCACGGGGATATCGTGACCTACCGACTGTTCAGCGGCAAGGCCAAGGCCAAGCTCCATAAGATTGGGAATGGTCAAACGGCCCGCCCTAAGTCCCGGCACATCAGCCTGCCCAACGTCACATTGCGCCGCAATATGGCCAAAGGTATCCGCCCCCTGATCCCCGAATAATGCGGCATCATCCGTCTCTCCGACACCGAAAGAATCCAGCACAACAATTATTGCCCGCAATTTTCACACTCCAGAAAATCCCCGTTCAAACTTATTTTGACTGACGATTTCAGTCAAAATCCGGGGATATATTGCCTTACATACTATAATTTTCTATAAAATTTGTCCAGACGGTAAAAAAATATTCCCGGCGACTGTAATTTTTATACTATAGAACCATTATCTTCGTATACTATATATAAAATATACCCTGCTTTCCAAAATTAATTTTCTCTGGAGTAAAAAATGCCGCAACAAGAGTTTATCCCGCAACAGGTCGAGAATAGTGTCGCCGCCATTAAGGCCGCTCACAAAGGTGAATTCCCGAAAGTCGCCCTTATATTAGGCAGCGGGCTTGGCGCATTCGGAGATAATATGACGCCCGGTACCATTATCTCATATGATGACATACCTGATTTCCCCCAACCGACGGTGAAAGGTCATGCCGGAAGGCTTCTCATCGGTAAAGTTGGCAAGACACCGCTGCTCTGTATGCAGGGCCGCATGCATCTATATGAAGGACATCCCGCTGAAAGGCTTGCCATTTCCATCCGAACATTCAAGAAGCTCGGCATAGAAAAACTGATCATCACCAATGCCGCTGGCAGCCTGCATCGGGATATGCCCGCAGGTTCCATCATGTGCATAGATGATCATGTGAATATGTCCGGCCATAATCCTCTGATTGGCCAAAATGATGATACTGTCGGCCCGCGTTTCTTTGATATGACTGAGGCCTATGACCCTGAAATGCGCCGCAAATTAGCCGAGTCCGCCAAGGCACTGGGTATCCCGCTTCATAACGGTGTTTACGTTCAGCTTGCAGGGCCAAATTTTGAAACACCCGCAGAAATCAGAATGCTGGGCAAGCTCGGCATTGATGCGGTCGGCATGTCAACGGTGCAGGAAACGCTCGTGGCGCGCCATGCGGGCATTGATGTGGTGGGCATATCCCTGATCACAAATCTGGGCGCGGGTCTTTCGCCTACCCCCCTGTCCCACGAGGAAACCTTAAGCGAAGCTGAAAAAGCCTATGGCAATATCAGCCGTCTGCTTGTACATTTCATTGATGGTTTATCCCTTTAATTTCCAGAAGACAACCCCCTGCAAAGGCCCGTAAATGACTATTCTGCAACAACCCAGCCGACCGGCCCTGTCCATCGGCACCGTTATGATCGACATCATTACGGTCATAGCCGACGATGACATTGAATTGATGACCCTGCATAATATGACCACATCCTTTCTGATGTTGGAACAAGGCCGCAAAGTTGAATCCCAGAGCATTGATACCTATGTTGGCGGCGGCGGGGCCAACACGGCAGTCTGCATGAGCCGGCTCGGCATGCCCATGGATATATTAGCCTTGGTGGGCGAAGACCTGGACGCCAAGAAAATTACCGCACGCCTTCTGGATGAAAATATCGCTCGGGATCAGATTCAGATGGTGGACGGTGTGGGTAGCGGGGTCGCCGTCCATATTTCTTCCCATGACCGCAATGCGGCGATTTTCACCCATCGGGGCGCCAATTGCCACCTGAAAGCCGATCACGTCCGTGACATGGATTTTACCAAATATGATCTGGTTTATATTACAAATCTAAGCAATCAATCTGCCGATCATTTCCCGCTCATTGTGACCCGCGCCGCCGCCGCCGGTTGCTTTATCGCATCAAACCCTGGCATACGGCAATTAACGCGGCTTTGTGATGATTTTCTTAGTAATTTGGGGGCAATTACCCTGCTATCCCTCAATAAAGTTGAATGCGAATCTCTGGTTCCCAAACTTATCTCCGGTGACCAAAAGTATAAAAATACGCCTTTTCCAATAAACGACGATATGCCGCCTCTGCTCAAAAGCGGCTTTAAATTTGGCGGGTTTTCTCTTGGCCTCGTCGAATGCATGAAAATACTTGCCGCCCATGGGCCGGATTATGTGGTGATCACAGATGGCGGCAAGGGGGCCTATCTTTTATATGGGGAAACCCTATATTACTGCCCGCCGCAAGATATTGTCATGCGCGGGTCAGCCGGCGCGGGAGATAGTTTCTCATCAACGCTGGCCAGCCTCGTTTCTGCGGGCAATGCCCCTGATCTGTCCCTTTATGCCGCCTCTGTAAATGCCGCTTCTGTCATATCTTTTGTTGACACGCAGGAGGGATTATTGACATATGAGGCCTTGGAAAAGAACGTGGGGCCAATTGACATGACAAATAGAATATCCAGTTGGGACATATAATGAAAATATTATCAAACTTAAAAATGGAAGAATAATGGATAAAGTATTTATTTCCGCCGATGACTTGCTGATCGACAGTTTTAAAATGGCCCATAAAATTTTGGAAAGCGGATTTGAGCCGGATTATATCGTTGGCGTTTGGCGCGGCGGCACCCCTATTGGCATTGCAGTTCAGGAATATCTGGATTACCGTGGTCTGAAATCGGATCATATTGCCATTCGAACCTCATCCTATACCGGCATTGCGACGCGCACATCTACGGTTCGGGTTCATGGACTTGGCTATATTGTCGATAACATTAATGCCGAAGACAAGCTGTTAATCGTTGACGATGTCTTTGATTCCGGCCTGAGCGTAGATGCCATCATCCGGGAGTTATCGGAACAATGCCGCCGCAATATGCCCGAAGATACCCGCGTTGCCACCGTTTATTACAAACCGGAAAAACGTAAAACTGAACGAGTGCCGGATTATTACATCCATGAAACGGATGATTGGCTGGTCTTTCCCCATGAATTGCACGGCTTGACCATAGATGAAATTGCAAAGTTCAAATCGCCCGAGGTTTTAAAACTGCTCACAAAAGAAATTTGACACTCAAAAAAAATCCTGCCTGAAATATTTTTTATGCAGGATTTTTTATGTCATGAGCTTTCTGATAACATCAGGCGCAGCGCTGGGCTGATCCGATAACCGGTAACAACCCATCATATCGGCAATAATTCTATCGGCATCATCTGACGTTCTGGCATGAACCATGGCCAAAGGCGTATTTCCATCCATATATTCGCCAATTCTGGCAACATCAGACAAGCCAACGGCCATATCAAGCACCTGCCCCGGCACAGACCGCCCGCCGCCCAGCTTGACGATAAGATTGCCAACGCCCCGCACATCAATGGCGGAAACATACCCCGCCTCCTGCGCAAATACGGGTTTTATCACCGGGGCCTTGGCGAGATATTGCTCTGGCCTGTCAATAAAATCATTCGGCCCGCCAAGCTCCGCCACCATTTTTGCAAAAATTTCCATAGCCTTGCCATTTGCCAGAACAGCTTCCAGTTTTTGAACGGCCTCTTCCCGGCTTGCGGCAATTCTGGTCAGAACAAGCATTTCAGACGTCAGTGCCATGACCACTTCATGCAGGCGCGCATCGCGCTTATTGCCGCTGAGGTAATCCAATGTTTCCCTGACCTCAAGCGCATTCCCTGCCGTACGCCCCAGCACTTCATCCATAGAGGTCAGAATGGCATGGGTCGGCACATCATTTTCATGGGCCGTCCGCATGATAGAAGTTGCCAGTTCCACGGCCTTTTCCATCGTCTCCATAAAGGCACCCGGCCCGACTTTAATATCCATCACCAAGGCATCCAGACCAGCCGATATTTTTTTGGAGAGGATGGAGGCCGTGATCAGCGCCGTTGACTCGACCGTCGCCGTCACATCACGGACGCTATAGATCACTTTATCTACCGGCGCCAATTCCGCCGTCTGGCCAATGATGGCGCAGCCGACTTTTTTGACCACCTCAGCCAGTTTTTCAAGATCCGGCGCGGTATTATAGCCCGCAATGGCTTCCATTTTATCCAAGGTGCCGCCGGTATGGCCAAGACCCCGCCCAGAAATCATCGGGACAAAACCCCCGCAGGCGGCAATCATCGGCGCGAGCATAAGGCTGACTTTATCCCCGACCCCGCCGGTGGAATGTTTGTCAACCACTGGCCCGCCAAGGTCTTGCTGCGACCAGTCAAGCTTATGGCCACTGTTAATCATCGCGCGGGTTAAGGCGCTGACCTCGGCAATACTCATGGACTTGAAATAGACAGCCATGGTGAAAGCAGAAATTTGCTCCCGGCTCACATCATGGCTTGAAATTCCCTCGATAAAGGTCAAAATTTCTGATTCTGATAATTCGCCGCCGTCTCGTTTTTTGCGGATGATTTCTTTTATTAACATGTTAGCTCCAGCCTGATTTTAGAAACAGAATAGACTATTTTTTATCGTTTGATAAAATATTTTTTAATTTAATATAATTGAATTTGACTTTAGGTTATTGTGGGGTAACTTCATAAAAAAACAATAAAGCTGTTTAATAACTTAAAATATATTATTTCTGGTATTTACGCTTAACAATAAAGAATATTCATGCAGAAGAAAAGATCCCGAATTCAGATCATTAATCAGCAGAAATTGTTGGATGCCGCAACAAAAGTCTTTGCCAGCTATGGTTTCCGGGGCGCGACAATTGATCAGATCGCGGATATGGCCGGTATGTCGAAGCCCAATCTGCTCTATTACTTCAAAACCAAAAAAGAAATTTATCTGGCTGTACTCGAGCAAACATTGAATAAATGGCTGCAGTCTCTTCAGGATTGGATGGTCACCGGCACCCCGGAAGAAACCATCATCAATTATATCAACAAGAAATTTGAATTCTCCCGAGATCATCCCGCAGGATCGCGGGTTTTTGCCAATGAAATCATGGAAGGCGCGCCGATTCTAAAAAACCTGCTCGGCGAAGACCTGAAAAGACTGGTCGGTGAAAATACGCGGGTCATTAAAGGGTGGGTCACCGCAGGACAAATCAGGCCCATTGAGCCAATCCACCTCATGTTCATGATTTGGGCCGTGACGCAGCATTATGCGGATTTTTCTGCGCAGATTGAAACCTTAACCGGCAAAACATTGGACGATGAAGACTTTTACAAACAAGCTAAGAAAACGGCCATACAAATAATTCTCGGCGGGATTTTAAAATAAATAATAGGCCAAGAATAATAAGAAAGAATAATATGCCTGAGACCATTGACGGGGTTACCCTTATAGATCATCCTTTGATCAAACATAAATTGACCATCATGCGTAAAAAAGAGACCCCGTCGTCAATTTTTCGCAACCTCCTTAGGGAAATCAGCCTTTTAATGGGCTATGAGGTCACCCGCGACCTGCCCCTTCAAAATATTGAGATTGAAACCCCTATGGCCACCATGTCTGCGCCAAAGCTTGTGGGCCGCAAAATGTGCATCTTCTCTATCTTGAGAGCCGGCGAGGGATTGGCGCAGGGGTTGTTAGACCTGATCCCATCAGCACGCGTTGGGCATGTAGGGCTATACCGTGATCCTAAAAATCTTCAGGCCGTTGAATATTATTTCAAGGCACCCCCGCATTTAAGCGAGCGTTTTTGTCTGGTGGTTGATCCCATGCTGGCCACGGGAAATTCTGCTATTGCGGCACTGGATAGAATAAAAAAAGCCGGGGCAACAAATATTACCTTCCTGTGTCTGCTTGCCGTACCGGAAGGGCTAAAGGCCATGAAAAAGGCCCATCCCGATGTACATATTTATACCACAGCCATTGATGAAAAGCTGAACGAGAAAAGCTATATCATTCCCGGTCTCGGGGATGCCGGCGACCGCATTTTCGGCACCATTTAAAGCCTGATAGCTTTACGTTTTACCTTTTAACTCTGTGCGCAGCTTTTGCCAATAATCCAGACGTTTTTTTATTTCGCGCTCATAGCCGCGCTCTTTCGGGCTATAAAATTCTTTGCGCGGCAGGTCATCAGGGAAATAATTTTGACCTGAAAACCCGTGCTGCGTGTCATGGTCATAGGCATAATTCTTGCCGTAGCCAAGATTCTTCATCATTTTGGTCGGCGCATTGAGGATATGCAGGGGCGGACTGAGCGAGCCGGTCTCCTTCGCGCTTTTGGTTGCCGCCTTGAAAGCCACATAGGCCGCATTGGATTTGGGGGCACTGCCGAGGTAAATCACCGCCTGCGCCACATGAAGGTCTCCCTCGGGCGAGCCCAGAAATTCGTACGCCTCCTTCGCCGCCAGGACTTGCACCAAGGCATTAGGGTCGGCAAGGCCGATGTCTTCTGCGGCAAAACGCACGAGCCGCCGCAGCAGGTAAAGCGGACTTTCCCCGCCCGCCAGCATGCGCGCCATCCAATAAAGGGCCGCGTCCGTGTCGGATCCACGCAAGGATTTATGCAAGGCGGAAATCAGGTTATAATGACCTTCCTTATCCTTGTCATAAACCGGCGCGCGTTTTTGCAGAACTTTTAGCAATCCTGCGGCATCTAATATTTCCTCAAACTCAAGGCCGAGCAAAATATCTGCAAGATTCAAGAGATAACGCCCATCCCCATCGGCCATACTATGGAGCATGACCCGGGCCTCTGCCGTCACAGGGAGTTTTTTATCCACCACCCGTTCCGCACGGCATAATAATTCCTCCAGCGAAATATCATCCAGACGATTAAGCGTCAGAACCTGCATCCGCGACAACAGAGCCGCATTCAGTTCGAAAGACGGATTTTCTGTGGTCGCCCCCACAAGGATGATGGTACCATCCTCCACATAGGGCAGGAAACCATCCTGCTGGGCGCGATTGAAACGATGAATTTCATCGACAAACAACAATGTTCCCTTGCCGGCCTTGCGCCGGCCTGCTGCCGCCTCAAAACATTTGCGCAAATCCGCAACGCCTGAGAAAACCGCTGAAATCTGCTCAAAATAAAGATCGGTTTTTTCGGCCAGAAGCCGCGCTATGGTGGTTTTACCCGTCCCCGGCGGCCCCCAAAAAACCAATGAGGTTAAGCGCCGCGCATCCAGCATCCGGCCTAGCGGGCCGCCGGACGCGATCAAATGATCCTGCCCCACCACCTCTTCCATGGTTTGTGGGCGCAGCTTATCGGCCAAGGGGCGCGGGGCATCCTGTTCCAGTCCCGCCGATGTGAAAAGATCACTCATATGAAACGATCCCCTTTACCGGAAATATGGTGCATTTTAAGTGCAATAAGATCTTCCTTCCGCGCGAATAACACAGTCTTTTATTTTTCCCGCGCGGCTGATCGTAAAATCTATATTCACGGGATCATCACGCAAGGAATCTCTTATATCTTCAAGTGTTTTAACTTTCCTGCCGTTGACTGATTTAAAAATATCGCCCTTTTGAACGCCTGTCATGCGCGTGACACGGCGGGGGGCAGCCAGAACAATCACGCCTTTGTCATAAGCATCCACCCCTATTTCCTCGGCATAGGCCGGCGACAAATTCGCAAGTGTCGTACCGGCAAATAGATGATCACCTTTTAAGGTTGTTATATTTCGCGGCGGGTCTTCGGGGGCAGGGATAAGCGGCACATGCAAAATCCGGCGTTTTTCGCCGCGAATTATCTCCAGGGGAATTGTCCCGCCAACGGCCTCCAAACCGGTATAATAACGCAGGGCCTCCGGGCTGGAAACTTCCTTGCCATCAATGGTCAAAATCACATCGCCTTGCACGAGCCCGGCCTTATCCGCCGGGCCGCCCGGATAGATATCATTAACCAAAACACCGCCCGGACGATCAAAACCCAGGCTTTCGGCAATCTCAGAGGTCACCACCTGCCCGCCGCCGCCAAACCATGGACGCACCAACCTGCCGCCAGACAGCGCCGAAGACACCACATATTTGACCATATTGGCCGGTATGGCAAAGCCGATGCCGTTAGAGCCACCAGAGCGCGAGAATATGGCCGTATTGATGCCAATAAGACCTCCATCCATGCCAATCAAGGCCCCGCCGCTGTTGCCCGGATTAACCGCTGCATCTGTTTGGATGAAAAATTGATAATCCTGACCGCTAACCTGCGTTCGGGCCAGGGCGGATACGATGCCGCTGGTCACCGTCTGGCCAACGCCAAAAGGATTGCCAATAGCCAACACAAGGTCGCCGACCTCAATAGAATCAGAATCGGAGAATGTCAGTGCCGACAGCTTTTCATCCCCCGTATCAATACGCAGAACCGCCAAATCAGTTTTCTCATCATTCAGGATAACTTCCGCATCAAATTCACGGCGATCTGACAAGGCGACCGTAATTTTATCGGCCCCCGCCACAACATGATGATTGGTGACGATAACCCCGTCCGCACCGACAATAACGCCGGATCCCAAAGATCGTTCAATACGCGCGCGCGAGGTGCCGCCAAAACGATCCCCAAAGAACCGCTGAAAGAAGGGGTCATTGGCAAAGGGTGAAAAACTGCGGGTTTTCACCACCCGCTTGGTATAGATATTGACCACGGCGGGGGCGGCCTGCTTTACCACTGGCGCGTATGACAATTGCACCTCGACTTTGGATGAGGGTATTTTTCTATCTGCTGCCTGCAATGCTGTCATACGAAGGGGTAATAAGACCAGCATAATTGAGAGCAGTAGAAAAAAGCGGGGCAATGTCATATATTTATCCAGTCGGTTGTTTCTTTACCTAGGGTCAGAACTCCTTAATATAGGTTGCTTTATAGAATATTGAAGATAAATGGCACCATTATGATAAAAAAGAATCTCACGCCCAGTCTAATGCTGGCTATAATACTGGTCTTACCCGGCTGCGATGCGCTATCTATAAAATCCGCCAACCTTCAAACCTGCGAAGAAATAGCCAAAGGTCGCCTGAAATATCCTTCAAGCTTTGATAAAACCTCTGCCGAAGAATATAATCACGAGGGGGGTCACAAGGGCGTCAATATTGCCTTTACAGCCTGGAATGGTTTTAAAGTCCCTATTCCTTATAAGATAACTTGTGTTTTCAAGTCTGTTGAGCAGGGGCATACCCCGCTTCTCATTTCTATAACATGGAATGGCCGTCATATTCGCGCCCATGAACTGGATGATATTCGCGAAAAACTTAAAGAGTAAACCAAAGAAAAACCCAGATCCGAACAAACAAATCTGGGTTTCAAAATTTACTTCTAGCTGTATAAAGAAATGTAAAAAATCAATGTAGCTTTTCAGTGCTTGATTTAATCAAGGCATCATGATCGGCCTTCTTCATGTTTTCAGAAATCAGCTCGCGCGCGGCGGCGGTCGCGGCCTGTACGGCCACTTGCCGAATTTCTTTAAGGGCGGTGGCTTCGGCCTGCTCAATTTTTTGCTCGGCGATTTTTGTGCGGCGCTCAATCATCTCTTTAACGTGAAGCTTGGCTTCTCCTGCCAGAAGTTTTGCCTCAGCCTCGGCATTCGCAATCATTTTCGCAGCATTTTTTTCTGCATCACGCTGATCACGCTGATATTTTGCCAAAAGCGCGGACGCCTCTTCCCGCAAAGTTTGCGCATTATCTAACTGTTCCGCAATCACTTTTACTTTTTCATCAAGCATTTTGCCAAGCATGGCTGGAATTTTCTTCCAGACCATCAAAAGGAAAAAAGTTATAATCGCCAAAGCAACCCAGACAGCCGGATCCTGATACCAATGGACATTCAAATTCGCTGTTTCAACAACAGCGGCAACCACATCCGTATCAATGTTGAGATTTTGATCAACCATTGGCATTATCCTTCACCGCCTCAAATTTCGCGCTGACTCTCTCTGCAACAATCTTTTTATCAAGATCAAGGCCGGATACAGACTGGATGATTTCCTTGCAAATATCAGCCGACATTACCCGAATTTCATCGAGTGCTTTATCTTTCGCCGCAGAAATTTTCACTTCCGCAGCCGCAAGCTCCGTGCCTAACTTTTCGGTTAATTGAGCATATTCTGCTTCAACGTCTGACTTAATGGCTTCACGTTTAGCCGTAATCGTTGAAGTTGCCTTGATACGGGCTTCTTCCAAAGCCTTCTCATGAGAAACTCTTGCGGCTTCAGCCTCTGCTTGCAAACTCGAGGCTTCCTCCAGATCCGAGGAAATTCGGGCCTGACGT
Organism: Alphaproteobacteria bacterium; assembly: GCA_024280095.1. Classification (GTDB taxonomy): domain Bacteria; phylum Pseudomonadota; class Alphaproteobacteria; order Sphingomonadales; family Emcibacteraceae; genus Paremcibacter. The sequence goes on from JAJRQU010000036.1 coordinate 14,873, forward strand.
CGCTCCAGAACCTGCGTGATCTTCGGCGCAGCACTATGGGCTATGAACAGATAAATCAGTCCAAAGATCACAAACAACCAGAAAATCTGGGGCAGAAAAACTGCGGGATCCAATTGTGGCATTATCTTCTCTCCTTGATCCTGAAATTGCGGATCAGGCCTATATAATCAAAAAGTTTACTTAGAAACTTAAGTGAACAGGATGATGAAGGCAATAACCAGACCAAACAGACCGGTTGCTTCGGCAAGGGCAAAACCAAGCATGGCATTTCCGAAGAACTGAGGGGCCGCCGCAGGATTACGGATCGCCGCTGAAACATAACTTCCAAAGATATTACCAATGCCAATACCCGCCCCGATTAGAGCCGTACAAGCGATACCCGCACCGATCATTTTTGCAGCTTCTACTTCCATTTTATATTCCTTCTTATTTTAAAAAATTAAACACTAAAAAACTACTATTGCCCACAAATACTTTAATGTAAATGTAAGGCATCATTCAAATACATACAGGTCAGAATGGCAAACACATAGGCCTGCAAACAGGCCACAAGCAATTCCAATCCGGTCAGCGCCACGATAAAGGCAAAGGGCACAACCCCAAGCGCACCAAGCGCCACCACAAAACCACCAAATACTTTCAACATGGTATGCCCAGCCACCATATTGGCAAACAACCGCACAGACAAACTAATCGGGCGGGACAAATAAGACACCAATTCAATGACAACCAAAAGCGGCATCAACGCGAGCGGCGCCCCTGTCGGCACAAAGAGTTTAAAAAATTTAAAGCCATGCTTGGCCAATCCTATCATCGTGACCCCGATGAATACAAAAGATGCCATGGCAAATGTCACCGCAATATGACTGGTAAAGGTAAACCCAAAATAAGGCGTCATACCGATCAAATTGGCAAATAGGATGAACATGAACAGGGTGAAGATAAACGGAAAATATTTCCGGGCATCCCGGCCAGCTGTATCATGAAGCATATTGGCGATAAATTCATAGCACATTTCCACGCTGAGCTGCCAACGCCCCGGCACCAAGGCCCCTTTGCGCATACCTACAATCATAAAGAACATGATGGCGGCGACAGTTATGGCCATGAAGAGGGCTGAATTTGTGAACGAAATATCATACCCGGCCACTTGCAGCGGGATGAGCGTTTTTATTTCAAATTGCGCGAGCGGACTAGCCACTATGTTTTCCTTCGTTACTGTTAGCCTTTATATCGGCTTCTTCCCGTTGACGTGCTGCGGCAGCTTCCATCTGTTTCGCCGCACGCATCACATTAAAAATCCCGGCCCCAAGGCCAAGAAAAATAAACACTATAAGCATCAATGGTTTCGTTCCCAGAGCCTTATCCAGAAACCAGCCGATTATCATCCCGACAATCAACCCCGACACCAATTCCGCCACAAGTCGCATCGCCATACCATAAGCGTGCGATTCGTTAATCGCACTCTCAGCCTTTGGCGCATTTTCCTTTTGAGCGGCCTTAACCCGCGCCCCTAATTCCTCAAGGGCAGTCTCTTTCTTCGAAGATGGTTTGTTATCTTCCTTCAAAGCGATCCCTTGATGTGATACCCGAATAACTTGATACCCGAAAATTTGCCTATAAAATTTCATGCAACATAGTTTCTGCACAATTGCCTGTCAAGAGCCAAAAACACTATCGTAACGTTACGTCCCCTGCCCCCGCATTCAAAGGGTTTTGCGGCAAAAAAAAGGCCGGATGATTGTTGAGGTTTCTTGCGATTACGCGGAAATAGAATCGCTGACGATATTATGGTCCCGATTATGATCTCGGGCCCGCATTCTTTCGGCACTGTCCAAGTCTACGGAAACCAGCTGAGAGACGCCCCGTTCTGCCATTGTTACCCCAAATAATCGGTTCATACGCGACATGGTAACCGCGTTATGGGTCACGATCAGAAAACGGGTTGATGTATTTTCACACATTTTATCCAAAAGATCACAAAACCGTGTCACATTGGCATCATCAAGCGGCGCATCCACCTCATCCAGAACGCAAATGGGCGACGGGTTCGTCATAAATACCGCAAAAATCAGGGACAGTGCCGTCAAAGCTTGCTCACCGCCAGAAAGAAGGCCCAGATTCTGCATTTTTTTGCCGGGCGGGCTTGCCATAAGCTCTAAGCCCGCATCCAATGGATCATCGGATTCAGTCAGTTCTAAATAGGCCTCCCCGCCGCCAAATAAAGTTGTGAACAAATTTTTGAAATGCTCATTCACTTCATCAAAGGCTTTTAAAATTCGCGCGCGCCCTTCCCGATTAAGATCAGATATCGCCCGGCGCAAGGCTGCTATGGCCTGCTCCAGCTCTTGGCGTTCAGATATGGAGCCATCAAGCTGGGCTTGAATCTCTGTCAATTCCGCATCGGCCCGCAAATTTACCGCGCCCAGGCGTTCCCGTTCCGCTTTCAACCGTTCAAGCCTGTGATGGGTAATCTCCTGATCGGGCAAGGCCTCTTCTTGTTCTATTTGAGCCAATTTCTGGAGAAAGATTGGCGGGCAATCAAATTCTTCAAAAATCCGGCGCTTTAAATGAACCTCTTGTTCCTCATATTGTTCCAGATTGGTCTCCAAACGCACTTTTTGTTCTCGGGCTTCGGCCAATTGGCTCTGTACGCTTCGGGTTTCTTTGTCTTTTCCGGCCAGTATATCTTCGCATTCCAAAAGTTTTCGGGCCGCCTGTTTTCGGTTATCTTCTGCCTGATCAATCAAAGAGTTTAATTTTCGCCGCTCTGCCACAATTTCGCCGGGCCTGTTTTCCAATGATTCCAGTTCCGTCAAATTATGCGTCCGGCGATGAGACAGGTCACGAATATGAATTTCTACATTATCAATACGTAATTTCCAGGCGGATAATTCAGTCTCGATCTGCTCAAGGCGATCACGCCGCGCGGACGTTTGTGACATAAAACTATCGTGATTAAAACGGGCCTCGGACAAGGTTTTGCGATTATCTTCAACATGCTGACGCGCCAATTGAATTTCCAGACCCAAATCTTTGCCCACCGGTAAGGTCTCAAGATTTTGGCGAATTTCTTGCGCCCGCGCTTTTATCTGATCAATCTCCTCAATCAAATGCCCCAAGCGATCTTTCAGCGCGCTTTCCTCGGATTGATGGCGGGTGGCCTGCTTCTCTGCCTCCGTCAGGCTTCGGCGGGCTGCGGCGGCTTTTTCTTCTGCCTCCTGCCATAAAAGGCGCGCAGCGCGGGCATCTTGTTTAATCTGCGCCAATTCTTCCTGAGCGCGGTGCAATGTTTCGCGGCCCTCCCCCACCAGTTCCTTGCTTTTTGAAAAGGCACTGTCCAATTCCACCAGACGATTTTTTTGAGCCAATTTAACCGCCGTTGTGCTTGGGGCATCCGGCGATATACAATAACCATCCCAGCGCCAGGCCCCGCCATCCCTGCAAACCAGTCTTTGTCCCGGTTTTAACTGGTTGAGCAGAGATAAGGCATCAGCTTCGGTCTCGACGACACCAATTTGGGACAGACGGCGGGTGAGCATGCCTGATCCGCTGACAAAATCCGCCATGTTTTTCACACCAACGGGAAGGCTTTGCGGGTGATCATAATTGCTCAGATGACGCCAATGAATTGGGGCTGTCACATCGTCCGGCGCTTCTAAATCCTCATCCAGCGCGGCCCCAAGAGCCGCTTCATAGCCCGGCGTTACCGACAATTTTTCCAAAATCTGCCTGTTATCGCGGTCATCATCTTTAGCTGCGCCGCCGGACAGCAATTCTTCCAGCCCCTCTTTTTCCGCCTGAATTCGAGATTTCTTCCCCTGAAGAGACTGTAAAATATCGCGCGCGTCCTGCTCTTTCTGCTGGAACAATTGACGCCTCTCTTCCGCCTCTCGTGCCTTGTGAGACATCACGTTGACGGTATTTTCCGCTGCGGACAAGGTATTTTCAGTATTGGATAAGGCCTGCGTGAACAAATTGTTACTTTCCAGCCGGCTTAAACGTTCCTCAATAGTGCCCCGTTGTTCGACCAGAGTCCTCTGCCGATTTTCAACCTCGATCTGATTAAGCGACAGGTTATTCTTTTCGGCAGCTTGTTGAGCCTGTTTTTGGGTCAGCTCCTCAAGTTTCCATTCAGCCTCCAAAGTGGCTGTCTGCTTAAGCTTTAATTTTTCAGATAAATCATCCACATTTCCGGTCTGATTATCCACCTGATTCAGTAATTTCTGTTTTTCCACTTGAAGCCGCTCAAGAATCGATGTGGTATCTGCAATCACATCTTTTTCGCGGATTTCGTCCTGATCAATCTGTTCCAACAGGGCCTTTAGCTTGGCTTGCGTCTCCGTCAGCCGGGCCTCTTCACCGTCAAGGCCATCGCGGGTAACCGTGATACGGTGCAGCCCTGCGGCATATTCGGCTTCTTCCTGACGAAGGGTGGGTAATTTCGCGGCCTCTATGGCCTGTTCCTTGTTCAAGCGGCCAAGATCCGTGGTGATGGCGGCGACCAAAAGCGCCACACGGTGCAATTCTTGCCCGGATAATGCTTTATGATCCTGAATAGCCAGCCATTCCATATAGTTAATCAAGGCTTGAAGCTTGCGGATTTCGCCGCTGATCTTCTTATACCGGCTGGCTTGACGGGCCTGCTTCTGGAGCCCCTTAATCTGATCATTCAATTGGGTTTCAATATCGCCGAGACGTTCCAGATTATGCTCTGCAGATCGAAGTTTGCTTTCGGCCTCCCGGCGGCGGGAATGCAGCCCGCTGATACCGGCGGCCTCTTCCAGCACTTTGCGCCGATCTTTTGGTTTGGCATTAATCAGGCTGCCGATCCGCCCCTGACTCACCAATGAGGGGGAATGCGCCCCTGTCGAGGCATCGGCAAAGAGCAATTGCACATCTTTCGCGCGGACATCCTTAGTATTGAGCCGATAAGCCGAACCGCTTTCCCGCTCAATACGCCGCGAAATTTCCAGCTGTCGCTCATCATTAAAAATGGCCGGCGCGCTACGGTCATCATTAGAAATGCTTAAGGAGACTTCGGCGAGATTACGGGCGGGGCGGCTTGCTGTTCCGGCGAAAATAACATCATCCATGCCCGATCCGCGCATGCTTTTTGCGGAATTTTCCCCCATGACCCACCGCAGGGCCTCAAGAAGATTGGATTTTCCGCAACCATTCGGCCCGACCACACCGGTAAGGCCCTTTTCGATAATCAGTTCGGTTGGGTCCACAAAGGACTTAAAACCGGATAATCGAAGTCGCGTAAAGTCCAATTTTCCCTCTTTCCCTGTTTATTAATTTTCACCTGCAATATTGGCTTCTGCAATTGCTCTTTCAAGATCTTCGAGGTGATGACCCTCAATTTTTCTACCGTTGACAATCAAAGTCGGCGTACTATTCACCTGATATTTTTCGACGGCTTCCTGCCGGATTTTCAGCAAATAATCAATCACCCCGCCATTATCAAAACATTTCTGCGCATCAGCCAAATTCATGCCGGACATTTTGCCGATTTTCGCCACTTCGCCCTGAGCATATTTTATGGCGGCTTCGTGGCCTTCAGCCTCATATATGCGTTTCAGTTCCTGATTGTTGACCCAGACTTTCTGGAATTCAAAATAGGTCTTAACCGCCGGGAAGAAATTTTCCTCTGTCGTGCATCTTGTCAAGCTGGAGGCAAAAACATCGAAAGGATTGTCAAAAATGAAATTACGATACACAAGCTTTACCTTGCCGGTATCAATATATTTTTCCTTCAATGCCGGCAGGACATCGGCATGGAAATGCGCGCAGTGAGAACAGGATATCGCCGCATATTCAATGATTTCGATCGGCGCATTCTTATCGCCCAGAACCATGTCATAATTAAGAAAAGAAACCGGCGTCATGTCGGGATTTGATGATTCGGGATTTGATGGTTTTTCAGAATCCGCATTGGCACTGGTTTGATTTTGTGGCTGTAGAATCATACTCACGGTAAGTGCGCCGCCCCCGATCACGAGGACGGCTAACAACAAGGCTATTTTTTTAGTAATTTTTACGGCCATCCTATTTTACCCGTCCTATTCACTCACCGCCAGAATAGCTTTTTCAATAGTCTCGAAATCATAGGTGTCCAGTTTCTTGCCATTGACAATAATCGCAGGCGTGCTTTGAACGTCATATTTTTCCTGCGCGGTCTTATTGCCGTCCATGAGGTATTTCAATATATCTTCGCGGGCCAGACATTTGTAGGCATCAACCTCTTTCATGCCGGAAATTTTGGCAATTTTAATAGCCTCACCTTTGGCAAAGCCAAGAGCCGCATATTTACCGTAAGGCTTTAATTCGTTAAATTCCTTATATTTTACCCATTTTTCTTGACGTTTGAAATAAAGCCCAAGCAGCGGAAAAAATTTCTTTTCTGATACGCAGCGGTTTAAAGAGGCGGCAAAAGTATCAAACGGATTACTGAAAACATAATTGCGGAATATGATTTTGACTTTTCCAGTATCGATATATTTCTTTTTCAGTTCCGGCAAAATATCTTTATGAAAAACGGCGCAATGCGGACAAGTGGTCGAGGCATATTCAATAATCTCGATCGGCGCATTCTTATCGCCCAGAACCATGTCATAATTTAAAAAATCACTTTGTGAGCCCTTAAGCTGTTCTGCAGAATTTGCCCAACCCATCGCCGAAATTGTAACGGCCATTAATAAAATAAAAATTTGCGATATTCGTTTATATAGTTGCTTGGTCATCATTGCTCCACAATATGTTGTATGTAAGTATAAAAATTAAACGGGGAAGAAATCAAGAGAAGAATCTTTATTCCGGCATATGGCTTCCCTTTCCCCTTCGGGTAAAACGACGTTTGCTCTTTATTTTCTCCGGTTTTTTGAGCGAAACCACTTCGCGGCCTAATCCATAAAGAGCCTTATATAAATCAGGATTTGTCACCCCTTCCAATTGGGATTTTAAATCTTTCTCCTGAGAATCAGTTAGACAGGGCGGCAGTTTTTTAATTTTCCGCGTGCGGATGGGCACGGGGCCGTGACGATAAATCATCCGCGCCACGGCCTGATAGCCATAATAAGAATTGATCCGTTCGATGATCATCGGTTCAAAATGCTGTAATTCCGGCGCCATGCTGCCTTGAACCCTGATATAAAGGCTGCCGCCGCGCGTCTCGTCCCGCGAAAAGGTCAATCGTTCCGGCAGGCTGCAATCTGCCAGTGCCGGGCCAACAATTTCCGGCCAGCGGGAGACAATCTCTCGCTGGGAAAAGCCATAACGGCGGAAGGCCCTGCTACTGACGCGGCGCGCCGCATCGGCAACGGGTTTCATTTTATATGTGCCTTTGTTTGACATACGCTCAATATACCTATTTCAAACAGGATATACAGTAAGTATGACAAAAATATGGAGTGACGCCCAGAAAGCACATCCGAAAATCACGCCCTTGGATTCCACGCCCTTGGACTCAAAGGGCAAGTCATGTATAGTCGCGTCTTTTTATAACATCACAGGCTTATGGATACGCGACCCCCTTCACATATTCAGCACCCACAAGACACGAGCGAACTAAGCGATAGATTGCTGGGTTGGTATGACGTCAATGCACGGAAATTGCCTTGGCGGATAGCGCCCGGAAGTGATCAGACCCCCGATCCCTATCACATCTGGCTCAGTGAGATTATGTTGCAGCAGACGACGGTTGTAACTGTTATCCCCTATTTTGAAAAATTTCTTGCCAAATGGCCCACACTTGATGATCTGGCCCATGAAGAACTGGACCAGATTTTGGCCGCATGGGCGGGGCTTGGCTATTATGCCCGTGCGCGCAATCTGCATAAATGCGCCCGATATATTATCGATGAAATGCAGGGCATCTTTCCAAATAATGAACAAGATTTACGGCAATTGCCCGGCATTGGCCCCTATACGGCGGCGGCGATTGCGGCCATTGCCTTTGGCCGGCAGGCCACCGTGATGGACGGCAATATTGAACGGGTCATGGCGCGCATGTTTAATGTGACCACCCCCCTGCCCGAAGCCAAGCCTGAATTAAAACAATGGGCCGAACGCCTGACCCCGCCGCATCGGGCGGGGGATTATGCGCAGGCGGTCATGGATCTGGGCGCGGATATTTGCGGCCCCAGAATTTTAAAATGCACGGGCCGATGCCCTTGGGAAAAAAACTGCGCCGCCAACGCGCTTAGCATTGCCGACCAATTGCCCGCCCGCAAACCCAGAAAAGCAAAGCCGACACGGCGGGGCTATGCTTTCTGGGCAGAATATAATGGGCATCTTTGGCTCTGTAAGCGGCCTGAGAACGGTTTACTCGGCGGTATGATGGAGGTGCCCTCTTCGGACTGGCTGGAGACGCCGGATTGGGGTGCGGTACCCATGCCGCAAATCCCGATCATTGCCAATTGGACAGAAACGCCCGGAATGGTGCGCCACAGCTTCACCCATTTTCATCTGGAAATAAAAGTCATCCGGCTTGAGCTATTGGACATGATTGACCTTCAGGAAGGCAACTGGTTCCCCTTCGGCCAAATAGACGACCTCGCCCTGCCAACCATTATGTTAAAAATCATCAACCATCTCAAAGAACCGGTGCTTGATTTATGACGCGCTTTACCAAATGGCTACATGTTTAATTTAACAATCATCCGTCTCAATATAGGTCAATTTGCCAAAAGATGACTTGCCCACAAGCCTGCGGCCAACCATGCCCCCCAGCATTAGAATGACAGATCCAATTATTGTAAAAATCAAACAAAATAATAAAGCCCCCAATACAGCCTTAAAGCCATGTATATTTTCGTCATTCCAAGACAGAACATCAAAGCCCATAGCACCGAATATTCCCATAATACTGAATATAATGCCCCAAAATGATATATTACTAATCAATCCTATTTTGAAAATTGTTCCTGACGGCAATTGTTGAATTGTTAATTCATTTAATGTTTTTATGCTCATATAAATATTCCCCTATCTGCCCGTAAGTGTATCTAAAGATTTTCATATATTCAAGCCATACTTGTTACCCTGAATTTAGTTCAGGGTCCATGCTTGAAACATTTTTAGTAGCGGACAAATGGATTCCGGATCAAGTCCGGAATGACACAGTTTGGCATCCCTTAAAAGCGGGCGGCAATCTTGTCGTAGTCTTCTAAAGACCCAAGGGGGCCAACGGCGGCCAGTGACAATTTATTTTGGTTAAGCATCCGGTCCATATAGCGCATGACGGCGACATCATCGACCTGATTGATCTGCTCCATAATCTCGGAATGGGGGACAGGCCGTCCGAAAATCATCATCTGCCGGCCCAATTGTTCCATGCGGCTGGTGGTGCTTTCCAGTGACATCATCATACCGGCCCGCATTTGGGCGCGGGCGCGCAGGATTTCATCCATGGAAACGGACTGGGATAATTTATGCATTTCTTCAGCCACCACAGGGATTAATTCTTTGACCTGATCCGGGCCGGTGCCGGCATGAATGGCAAAACTGCCGCCATCCACATAGGATTGCATGAAATTATAGATGGAATAAACCAGACCCCGCTTCTCGCGCACCTCTTGAAAAAGCCGCGATGACATCCCGCCGCCCAAAATCATTGACATGATCTGCGCCGCATAAAAATCAGGGTCTTTAAAAGGCACACCTTCAAATCCAATAAGCAGATTAACCTGTTCCAAATCGCGCTCGTCCAGACCAACCCCACCATGATAAGTGGCTTTTTCACTTTCCATATGCCGCGCCGGGCCAAGGTTGGTGAATGCCGCGCCCACCTGAGCAATAAAATCATCCTTGTTAAAGTTTCCGGATGCGACCACAACCATTTGCTGCGCCTTATAATGGTCAGACATATATCCGGCCAGCTCATCCCGGCTAAAGCCATTGACCAGATCTATGGTGCCTAAAATTGGCCGGCCAACAGATTGATCGGGAAAGGCGGCTTCCTGAAAATAATCGAAAACAATATCATCGGGCGTATCATTGGCTTGGCCGATTTCCTGAATGATCACGCCGCGCTCACGTTCAAGCTCTTGGCGATCAAAGACAGAATTCTGCAATATATCCGCCAGAACATTTACCCCAAGCGGCAAATCTTCTTTCAACAACCGGGCATAATAGGTGGTATGCTCGCGGGAGGTATAGGCATTAAGGTAGCCGCCCACATCCTCGATCACTTCGGCTATATCACGCGCCGATCTGGTTTTTGTCCCTTTAAAGGCCATATGTTCCAGCATATGTGACAAGCCATTCTGATGAGGCTGCTCGTGGCGGCTGCCCACATCGGTCCAGACGCCGACCGTCGCGGTTTCCACATGAGGCATAATATCGGTCACAATCCGCAGACCATTATCAAGAGTGGTGACATCCACCGTCATAAATTTTTCCGAATATAGGATTTCAAGGCATCAAGGTCATGATCAAGATGGTCATATTTTTCTGGTCGTTCGAATAAATCAGCCATATGGGCGGGCAATTGCGGATGTTCTCCGGTCAGTTTTTCCACAGATTCGGGGAATTTCGCCGGATGGGCCGTGCTTAACATCACCATAGGGGTTGCCTGATCGGCATTTTTCATTGATGCCGCCTTGACGCCAACGGCCGTATGGGGGTCTATTGTCATGGCAGACTGGTTAAAGACAGCCTTGATGGTGGCCTTGGTTTCTTTTTCGCTAACCTGCTGGGAATCAAAAATATTCTGCGCTTTGCGTAATGCGGCCGGGCCCATTGTAAAGCTGCCAGACTGGCTAAGATCATCCATCAAACGGCGGACGTCATCGCCGTTGCCGTCATAGAGATTATAGAGCAGACGTTCGAAATTACTGGATACCTGAATATCCATGCTCGGGCTGATGGTTGGGCTTACGGTGCCAACGGTATAATCGCCCGTCGTCAAAGCGCGGGTCAATATATCATTACGATTCGTGGCCACGATCAATTGCTTGATGGGCAGCCCCATCTGCTGCGCCACATAGCCCGCATAAATATCCCCGAAATTGCCCGTTGGTACCGAATAAGATATCTCGCGATCCGGCGCACCAAGGGCCACGGCAGAGGTGAAGTAATAGACAGTCTGCGCCATAACCCGGGCCCAGTTAATGCTATTAACCGCCGATAACGTAATCTCGTCCCGAAAGGGAAGATCATTAAACAAGGCCTTGACCATGGCCTGACAATCATCAAAATTTCCGTCAACTGCCAGATTATAGACATTGGGCGATAAGACCGTGGTCATCTGCTTGCGCTGTACGTCCGATACCCGGCCCTTGGGGTGAAGCATAAAAATCTCGGCGCAGGCGCGGTCCCGAATGCACTCAATCGCCGCAGAGCCGGTATCGCCGGAGGTGGCACCCACAATGGTGACCTTACGGCCTTGCTTGGTTAAGACGTGATCAAATAAATGACCAAGAAGCTGCAAAGCCACATCTTTAAAAGCCAACGTCGGGCCATGGAATAATTCCAATATCCACTCATTATGGTCCAATTGCGCCAAGGGCACCACGGCCTTATGACGGAATGTGCTATAGGCTTTTGAAATTATTTCTGCGAAATCATCTTCGCTGATACTGCCCCCGCAGACAAATGGCCTCATCACCCGAAAAGCCACATCCTGATAGGACATGCCGCGAAATGACCGGATGTCGTCATGGCTCAGCTGAGGCATTGTGGCCGGCAAATACAGGCCGCCGTCACGGGCAAGTCCGGTAAGCAGAACATCTTCAAATCCAAGTTCCGGGGCTTGGCCGCGGCTACTGACGTATTTCACTCTAAAACCTCTTATGTGTGGCGCATAATGGAAATCTGTTGCGAATCATTTTTAATTCGGTGGCAAATCCTATCAGTTTGTCTTGATGATGCAAGTCAGAACTGACTTTGATTCTCTTCACGCCGGCGGACATTGAACATGACGTAAATAACCAGCAATACAATCGCCAAGCCATACCATGTCATGGCATAATCCAGATGATTATTGACAATATTCAACTGACTGCGTTCCCCGATGGGATATTGCCCCTCATTAGAGGCTTTATCAGCATAGAGAAACATCGGGAATAGCTCCGTCAAATGCTGCGCTTCTTTCATGCCATCCAAGTCTGCATAAAACCACAGGTTATGTTCAACGTCATTTTCCGGCGCGAAACGTTCCTTTTGCCAGCTCTTGCGCAGCAGTCCGGTAATCTGAACCTCTTCGGAATTAATCGTTTCGGGACGCGACATCTGTTCTTTCAGATTTTCCGGCACCCAGCCCCGATTAATAATGACAATTTTACGGCCCCCGATGTTATCTTTAAGCATCAATGGCGTGAAGAGATCATAACCAGGCCTGCCCGTCGGGCCAGCATTATAAAGCGGCATTTCCCGCATATGCAAAAAACGCCCTGTTACCATCACATGCCGATAAACCCAGTCATCCGGGTCTTCCACTGCGGCGGGCAGCGCGGCGGGCGGCAGGCCATAACGCATTTCCAGTTTTTCGATAAGATCCAATTTCCAATTAAGCCTTTCCACCTGCCAATTACCAAGCAGGCATAGAATGATCAATATGGGAATGGTCATGATGGTTGGCCAAAAACGCGGCTTGAATTGATACTTAGTGATCGAGCTTACCTTCCTCTGCCTTGAAATGATATTGCAGCGCCACCATAAGCGCTTTGGCCGGACGCATCAACAATAATGAACCCCCGACAATAGAAGGGAACCAAAGCAGAAAATGGAGCCATAACGGGGGGTGGAATTTCACCTCTACGATAAGCGCAAGACCAACAATAAGAAGCCCGAGAAACATAACGATAAACGGCGCGGGGCCATCACCAGCATCAAAAATGCCATAATCCAATTCACAGTTCGAACATTTATCTTTAAAGGTCAGAAAACCAGTATATAATTTTCCAACCCCGCACTTTGGACAAACGCACAACAGCCCCGCCCGAAGGGGCGAGACTGTTTTATTTTCAGATGCGTTTTTCACCAAACATCCAGTTAATGTGCGCCGACTATCCCCGCGCCGCCCACATAGATGCTGACGAATAATACCAGCCAGACAACATCAACAAAATGCCAATACCAAGCGGCAGCTTCAAAACCAAAATGATGCTTAGGTGTAAAATGCCCTTTCATTGCCCGGAATAAACATACCATAAGGAAAATGGTTCCGATCAGAACATGCGCCCCGTGAAAACCGGTTGCCATATAGAATGTGGAACTATAGATATTCGCATCAAAGGCAAAGGTTGCAATAGAATATTCATAAATCTGAATGCCCGTAAAGGCGGCCCCAAGCAGGATCGTAAAGATCAACATATTGATGAATGTTTTACGGTCGCCTTCTTGCAAAGCATGATGCGCCCATGTCGCTGTCGTACCGGAGGTGAGCAAAATAAGCGTATTCACCAGCGGCAAATGCCAGGGATCAAGCGTTTGAATATCCTGAGGCGGCCAAACGGCACCGATGGCTTCTGTTGGAAAGATACTGGCATTAAAATAGGCCCAGAACCATGCCACAAAGAACATTACCTCCGATATAATAAACAGGAACATACCGTACCTCAGTCCAAGCTGCACGATCGGGGTATGATGCCCCTCATGTTCGCCCTCTTTGATCACATCTGCCCACCAGCTATAAGCGCCAAACAGAACGATGAAGGTGCCAACATAGAATACCACGCTGTATGATCCGGGCATGCTCGCCAATAACGGCAGCTCGTGCATATATTTAACCGCACCAACGGCCATAAGAAAAGCGCCAACGGCACAGACTATGGGCCATGGGCTTGGGTCTACGAGATGATAATCATGTTCTGGTGCATGCGAATCTGACATTTTGATTCCTTACTTAACCGTTGTTATTAAAGTTACTTGAGCCATATGTTGTTTTCAGGCATTACCCTATGGGCAACATAGTCTCTCCCATTAGTTTTCCGGTGCCTTGAAAAAAGTATAGGAAAGGGTAATTTCCTTCACTTCTTTCAAATGTTTGTCATTGGCTATTTCCGGATCAATGAAGAAAGTGATTGGCATATCCACTTCTTCGCCCGGAGCCAATGTTTGCTCTGTGAAACAGAAACATTCAATTTTGCTAAAATAAATACCGGCCTTAAATGGTGTCACGTTAAAGGTCGCCGTACCGGTAATTGTTTCCGTACTGTTATTGATGGCCTTATAAAAAACAAGGGCCTCTTCCCCGATTTTTACTTTGACTGACCGCTGAACAGGTTTGAAATACCACGGCAATTTGTTATTAACATCCGAATTAAATCTTACGGTCATATCGCGCATCAGGATATTGCCACTAGAAGCTTCTGCCTGCTGCGTCGTGCCGCCAAAACCTGTGACCTGACAAAATAACTTATAGAGCGGCACAGATGCCGCCACTAATGCAAACATAGCCGCAAGTACGCCCAGTAAAATAATCGCGGTCTTTTTATTGCTCGCCGTATGAGGGGGCACATATGCCGTCATAATGGGTTAAATCACATTCATTTTTGCAAGAGTAACGAAGAAAAACAAGGCTACTAAAGCCAATAAAATTCCGCCCAAAGCGTAATTCCGGCCGGCACGTTTTTTATGTTCTTCATGTAATGGCATTAGATCATCCTTCCGATCAATACTTCCCCGCCCATCACCGCGAATAAAGAAAACAGATAGAAAATCGAATAGAAGAATGTTTTCTTCGCTGTTTTTACGTCTTTTTTCAAGGTTAACGATAGAGAAAGATAAATAAATATAGCCCCAAGACCAATCGCCGTCATCGCATAGACAGGGCCGGCAAAACCCATGAACCACGGCAAAACCGAAACAGGCACCATAAGCAGCGTATAAATTAAAATCTGTTTTCTGGTTTCTGCTTCACCGGCAACCACCGGCAACATCGGGATACCCGCAGCCTTGTAGTCTTTACAGGAAAACAAGGCTAACGCCCAGAAATGGGGCGGGGTCCACATGAAAATCAAGCCAAACAGAACAATGGCTTCAATAGTAACATCCCCCGTGACGGCCGCCCAGGCAATCATCGGCGGAAAGGCCCCCGCAGCCCCGCCAATAACAATATTCATGGGGGTGCGGCGTTTGAGCCAAACGGTATAAACCACCACGTAAAACAAAATTGTCATCAAAAGCAATGCACCGGCAACATAATTTACCGAAAGCCCCATCATCAAAACAGAGGCCGTGGATAACGCAACCCCGAAATGAAGGGCCGTCTGGCGATCCATACGCCCCGATGGAATCGGACGATCCGCTGTCCGTTTCATGAGGGCATCAAGGTCGGCTTCATACCACATATTCAAACAGCCCGCAGCCCCCGCACCAACCGCAATACAAAGAATAGCCGTAAAGGCAATCACCGGGTGAATATCCCCCGGGGCCATTATCATACCGACCACGGCGGTAAAAATAACCAGAGACATCACGCGTGGCTTCAAAAGCGCAAAAAAATCACCCGCGCCGGGAAGATAGTCTTCTCGGGTATTTTGACCTAATGTCGGGGCACCTGTCTGCATATTCAGCCTTAAAACTCAATAGAATGAAAATCTTTGCGAACCGGGCCCTTTCATAAAGCCCGGTTCACGTTAAAAATTTATTTAATACGCGGCAGTTCGTTGAACTGATGGAAGGGCGGCGGTGAGGACAATGTCCATTCAAGCGTCGTCGCGCCTTCGCCCCATTGATTATCACCCACCCGTTCTTTTGAACGCAGCGTCATATAAACACCAACCAGAAAGACCAATGTACCAAAGCCTGTGATCATATAGCCCACTGTCGATACATAGTTCCAAAGATGATACGCATCAGGATAATCCGGAATACGGCGCGGCATGCCGGCCAGACCCAAGAAATGCTGAGGGAAGAAAATCACATTCACCCCAACAAATGTCACCCAGAAATGTAATTTACTTATGAATTGCGGATAAGGCTTGCCGCTCATTTTTCCAATCCAGTAATACCAGCCCGCGAATATGGAGAATAAAGCCCCCATAGACATGGTATAATGGAAATGGGCCACCACATAATATGTATCATGCATGGCCGTATCAACCCCCGCATTCGCCAGCACCACACCGGTCACGCCGCCAATGGTAAACAGGAATATCATGCCAAGCGCAAACAGCATGGGGGTTTCAAATTTGATAGAGCCGCCCCACATGGTCGCAAGCCACGAAAATATTTTAATGCCGGTTGGCACAGCGATCACCAAGGTCGCTGCGGTGAAGTAAGCCTTGGTATCCACATCCATACCCACGGTATACATATGATGCGCCCAGACAACAAAACCAACGACCCCGATGGCAACCATGGCATAAGCCATCCCCAGATAACCAAAAATCGGCTTGCGTGAGAAAGTGGAAATAATATGACTGACCAATCCAAAGCCCGGAAGGATCAGAACATAAACTTCCGGATGGCCAAAGAACCAGAATAAATGCTGATAGAGCAGCGGATCGCCGCCGCCCGCCGCATCAAAGAAATAAGTATCAAAGTTACGATCCGTTAACAACATCGTAATGGCCCCGGCGAAAACAGGCAAGGACAACAATAATAGAAAAACCGTAACCAGAATTGACCAAACGAACAAAGGCATCTTATGCAATGTCATCCCCGGCGCACGCATGTTGAAAATTGTGCAAATAAAGTTGATCGCGCCCAAAATGGACGACGCCCCGGCCAAATGCAGGGAGAAAATGGCCAGATCAACCGCAGGGCCGCCATGACCGGACGTGGAAAGCGGTGCATAGACCGTCCATCCGGTACCAACGCCCGGATATGTAGCCCCTTCAACAAAAATAGAGATTACCAACAGGGAGATCGCCGCAGGCAACAGCCAAAAGCTGATGTTATTCATACGCGGAAAGGCCATGTCCGGCGCGCCAATCATAATGGGTACGAACCAATTGCCAAAACCGCCAATCAAGGCGGGCATAACCATAAAGAAAACCATGATCAAGCCATGACCTGTGGTCAATACATTAAAGAAATGCTTGGCCGCTTCCACATCGCCGCCGGTGAAGTTGGTTAAAAAATCAATACCAGGCTCCATCAATTCGCCGCGCATAAGGCCTGACATGGCCCCACCGATAATACCGGCCAATATTGCAAAGATAAGATACATCGTACCAATATCTTTATGATTTGTTGAAAGTACCCAACGGCGCCAGCCTGTTGGAATGCCGTGTGCTTCGCTGCCCATTATACAGGTTCCTTACTGCTGAGCCGGTAGCGTTGAGGCTACCCGCGTCAGATTATCTGTTTCATTCGTTGCATATTCTTCTCGTGCCATTGCGATCCAGGCGTTATATTTCTCTTCAGAAACCACCTCGACCATTATCGGCATGAAACCATGGTCTTTGCCGCAAAGTTCAGAACATTGGCCATAATACATGCCTTCACGCTCTGCCTTGAACCAGGTTTCATTCAACTTGCCCGGCACCGCATCAATTTTCACCCCAAAAGCCGGAATGGCCCAGGCATGAATAACATCGCCCGCCGTAATGATCATCCGCACCGTTTTGTTCACCGGCACCACCATATGGGTATCCGTGCCAAGCAACCGAGGATGCCCGGCTGCGGCGGCCTCTTCATCGCTTAACATGGTCGCATCAAAAGAAAAATCATCATGATCCGGATATTCATAGGACCAATACCATTGATGACCAATGGCCTTTACCGTCAGATCTGCCTCTGGAATAACGTCCGTGAGGTACAACAACCTGAAAGAAGGCACCGCAATGATCAGCAATATGACGATTGGCAATATGGTCCAGACGACTTCCAATCCCGTATGATGGGTTGTCTTTGATGGTATCGGATTTGCCTTGGCATTAAATTTTATAAAGATGTAAATCATCACAAACATCACAAATAAGGTTATCGCGATACACATGATTAACAAGCCATTATGGAATGAAACAATGTCGCGCATGACCTCTGTTGCAGGTTCCATGAAACCCAGCTGATCGGGTTTGGCTTTATAGATACCATCGGCCAGAGCAGCTGCGCCGCCGAATAGAAGAGTGACCAGAAATACAGCCACGGTACTTAATATTTTATTGAGAGACATAATTCGTCCTACCCCTTAAATCCACAAATGAATTAAGAAACAATCGCATATCCGAATGATATAAAATTTCTGGCCCCACCCCGAAAAATACCCTAGAAAAAACGACGATTTCGAATCTTATAACTATAAAATTGATCTAGCTCAAGAAACTATTATCAATTTCATTTATATGATTAGCATTGACATAAATCAATGCGTTTATTTGCAATGGCTTACAGCCTTGTTTTTTTTACGGTTCCTCGAAGAAAACCTGTTCTTGCAAATAAGAACCTGCCTCGTTTATAGTTAAGATCACAGGAAATTATAAAAATTACGGGTATGTTGATAGTATGACAAACGATAACACATCAGATTCACTTTTTTTTTCAGATACAGGTTTTGCTTCAGATTCGGGCCTTGATAGCGTTCGCACCCAACGCCTCGTTGACGAGGCTCTTCATGGCATGGATGACGGGGAACTTTATCTTCAATATGCCCAATCCGAGAGTTTTTCCTTTGATGATGGCCGTTTGAAATCTGCGGCCTATGATACCACTAAGGGATTTGGTCTGCGGTCTGTTCAGGGCGAGGTCAGCGGCTATGCCCATTCATCTGAATTGAGCGAAGATGCGCTGCGGCGCGCCAAGGATACGGTTCAGTCCATAAAATCGGGCAAGGGTGCTACCCTCGCCATTCACCCCAAAGGCACCAATGAAAAGCTTTATTCCGAAGAAAACCCCCTGCTCGGCATGGCATTCAAGGATAAAATCAGCCTGCTGGAAGAGATTGACGCCTATGCCCGCGCCCGCGATCCAAAAGTCTGTCAGGTCAGTGGCTCCATCAGCGGCGAATGGCAAACCATTGAAATCATCCGCCCCGGCGGTCACCGCGTGCGTGACATCCGCCCCTTGGTTCGCCTTAATGTGAGCGTTGTGGTCAAGGACGGCGACCGTATGGAAAGCGGTTATCAGGGGGCCGGCGGCAGATATGAATATTCCGAGCTTCTCACGGAAGAAAACTGGAAGGGGCAAGTGGATGAAGCCCTCAGGCAAGCCATGGTTAATCTGGAGAGCATCGCCGCCCCGGCGGGGGAAATGGACGTGGTGCTTGGCCCCGGCTGGCCCGGCGTTTTGCTTCATGAAGCCATTGGTCATGGATTGGAAGGCGATTTCAACCGCAAGGGCACCTCGGCCTTTGCCGGATTATTGGGGCAGAAGATCGCGGCCAAGGGCGTCACTATTGTGGATAATGGCACCCTTGAAAATCGGCGCGGCAGCCTGACCTTCGATGATGAAGGCACCCCGACCAATTGCACCACCCTGATCGAGGATGGTATTCTGGTGGGCTATATGCAGGATCGGATGAATGCCCGCCTGATGGGGGTGGAAGCCACGGGCAATGGCCGGCGTCAAAGCTATGCCCATCAACCCATGCCGCGCATGACCAATACCTATATGCTCGCCGGCAAGCAAGACCCCGCTGAAATCCTCGAAGGGGTCAAAGACGGGCTTTATGCCGTTAATTTCGGCGGCGGTCAGGTGGATATCACCAATGGAAAATTCGTCTTTAGCTGCACCGAAGCCTATCTGGTCAAGGATGGTAAAATCGGCGCGCCGGTCAAGGGCGCGACCCTGATCGGCAACGGCGCGGATGTTTTAACCAAGGTATCCGCCATCGGCAATGATCTGGAACTGGACAGCGGCGTTGGTATTTGCGGCAAGGCCGGACAAAGCGTCCCCGTTGGTGTCGGTCAACCCACTTTAAGAATAGACGGACTGACCGTAGGAGGCACCGATGGCTGATTTTTTTGACGCCTTGACACAAAAACATATTGATTTCATCAACCAGCAACAGATGTTTTTCGTCGCCACCGCCCCCAAAAAAGGCCGGATCAATCTATCGCCAAAGGGACTGGATTGTTTCCGCATTATCTCCCCGACAGAGGTCTGTTACCTTGACTATATGGGCAGCGGCAACGAAACCGCCGCACATATGCTGGACGATGGCCGCATTACGATCATGTTCAACAGCTATAGCCGCGCCGCCCTGATCATGCGGCTGTATGGCCACGGAAAATCCCATGCCCCGGGCAGCACGCGTTTTAATGCATTGATGAAACTATATAAAGAAGCCCCCGGCATCCGCCAGATTTTCACCATCAAAATCGACAACCTGCAAACCTCCTGCGGCTATGGCGTTCCCATCTATGAAAAGGCAGAAGAACGCCAAACCCTGAATAAATGGATCGACAGCAAAGACGAGCAAAGCCTGCAAGACTATTTCGACGAAAAAAACCGCATCAGCATCGACGGATTGCCTGCGGTGGAGTGAAGAGGAAAATAGCAAAACGGTCATTTTTATGCAGACAAAAACTATTTAACCATTTGATTCTAATTAATAAAAAATCAATCGTCACTGACACGAATGATTATGCTGACCCCATTGACCCTCACTGATCCCGAAAGATTAAATAATCGACCCCGCAAATGGCCGGACATGAATGTCTTCTTCACGTTGACGCATGTAATATGAATCATAACGGGTTTGCATACGCAGCAAGGTATCCATCCTGACACCAAAAGCTTTTTCAATACGCAGGGCCATTTCCGGCGATAATGAAGCCTTCTCATTCAAGAGATTAGACAGCGCTGGACGGCCAATACCAAGGGCCTTGGCTGCATCCGTCACAGATAAATCATCCGGCAAGACAGAGCGTTTGATAAACCCGCCCGGATGCGGTGGTTTTATGCCTATTTTAATTGCCATTGGTCATATTCCTTGGTCGTCAGTGGTAATCTTCATAATCCACATCATAAAGTTCGTTTTCGCCAGCATCGTGACTGAAAGTAATGCGCCAGTTTGCTGTCACATGCAGACTATAAGCTCCGGCGCGGTTACCTGTTAAACAATGTGGTTTATATTTCTTGAGGTCCATAACCTCATCAATATCTTCAATCTCGATGAGAAACGCCATAATATCGATGATCTTCTCAATGTAATCCTGCGGCATTCCCTTGGGATTGTTTTTCTCAACAAGATTGCGTAGACCTTTATGGCGTATGTTTCTGATCTCCATGCTTGAGCATAACGTGTTGTATCGCGTAACGCAACAGGCATCATTTATACGCAGATTCCGAGCTGTTAGCGACGCAGTGCTACCGCTGCCCGAGCCTATATGGGGAGAGAGCCAAGCGCAAACGCCGATGATGAGGCACCTGCGTATACGTCTCCCTTGTCACCCCACGAAGTTGAGAGGGCCGCTTTACATGGTGCCTAAACAAAAGTGGTAATTTCAACTTATAGTCTAAATGGGAAACATATTACAAAGGTATGCGTTTTCAAAGTTTGGGTGGCACAGGCTATTTGGGTGGCACAGGCTATAAAGTCAACTATTTTGATACTGCAAGCGGTGATCATTATTGGATTTCAGGCCCTAGAAAAGACCAAAATGATGGACCTTTATGGTTGAAGCAATGGAGCTATCGTTGATGACGACGTAGCAGAAAAATATGTAATTTTGGTAGGATGAGCATGGGTAATGTCGGACGAAGAAGTAAGTGAAGGGATTAAATAGTATACTGTCCCTAATTTTCCTAATTTTCGTCGGAATGGGCCTTCTCTGACTTTATTAATTTTATTCAACCCTTAGGTAGGGTATATATTGATATGCCTATTATATGCTATCTATTATATTAGAGAGAATGATAGACAACATAAGAAAGTGACTTAATTACTAATAGGATTAAATAAATGGAACTGGTAGAATGGGTTAAATTATTGTTGCCATCGTTTCTAGCAGTTTTTGCTATTTTTGTATCAGTAAATCTATCTCTTAAAAAAGATCAAAAACAAATTGTATGGGAGAAAAAATTTAATTCATACATATCAATTATTGAGGCGTTGACTGTTCTTAAAAATGACATTGATAGGTCACGTCAAATTGAAAAAAAATATAGCCCCCTTCAAGAAGAAACTCAAGAAGCGAGAACTAAATATACAGAGGCACTATGGGAAGTAAGTAAGCATGAATATTTAGGATATTTAATTATGTCGGATGAAGCACTGAAAGTTTTTAAAAAATTTAATGAGCAGGTACATTTTAGTTCGAAAGAAGACACCTATTTTGAAAGTTTGGAAACTATGTCTTCAGCGATAACAAGTTGTTTAGATGACATAAAGAATATAGCACGTAATGAATTAATTTAAAAATATTGAAGTGAAGTGTTGGAGAAAACTATTTTGAAGGATCAATAAGGTTAAAATAAATTTATTTATGGCTTATATATAGGAATCTTAAGGGGAATAAAATGAGAGATTTAAATAATAAGGATAGTGAAGGATATAGAGAAAATTACTTTACTTTAATCTTATTGGTTCTACTATCAATTGTTGTGTCAACGTTAATATTTTCCACTGTCACCAAGGTGGATGCTTCGGAAAAAGTTCATGAGATAAATATGCTTGAAGAACTTCTTAATTTAGCGAAACAGGGAAATGTTGAAGCTCAAGTAAGTATTGCTCAAAAGTATTATTTGGGTTCAGGTGTGCCACAGAGTTATATAAATGCAGAAAAATGGTTTCGTGTGGCGGCTGAACGAGGGGTAGCTGTTTCACAGTCGTATCTTGGCCGAATGTATGTGGAGGGTCATGGTGTTCCACAAGATTATAATGAAGCAATTAAGTGGTACAGCCTTGCATCTGATCAAGGGGACGCAGAAGCTCAGTCAGATTTAGGTGCCATATACCAAAGGGGATTAGGAGTAACTCAAAATTATACGAAAGCATTTGAATTATACATGAGAGCAGCAGAGCAAAATAATTCAAAAGCACAATCGAACCTTGGTTTAACATATAAGAAAGGGCTAGGAGTTCCACGAAATTATCAAGAAGCTTTGAAATGGTATCATCTTGCTGCGGAAAATAATGAGGCATCAGCACAATTTAATATAGGTGATATGTATAGATCAGGGCAAGGTGTTGCTAAAGACCTAAAAAAAGCAGAGAGATGGTATTTTAAGGCTGCTAAAAATGGTTATGGTCTTGCCCAGTTCAATCTTGGTATAATGTTCGGTAATGGTCTAGATATGGAACAAGACCTTAGTTTAGCACTAATGTGGTTTAATATTGCCAGCGCCAATGGAATAAAGGAAGCTAGAGAAATTAGGGATGATCTAATTAAACATCTTTCACCGAATCAACTTTCTAAAGCTCAAGAAATGACTAGTGAATGGATGAAGAAAACAGGGTCAGAGTAACGGAATTCCAAGTAAAGGTAATCAGGGTAATCAGGGGAGTAATCAGGGGACGCAATACCTATTTGATCAAAATAAGTAATCGGTGGACACAATACCTATTTATTCAATCTATCCATAAAATCGGGGGACATAGCGTAATTGAAGTAGGATCATTCTGCGTATGATATAACGGGGTCGGATTTGATGAACAAATCTGCCCCAATGATAGGAGAATGACCCATGGATTTATGATAAGGAGAAATCTGGGGAGAAATCTGGGGAGAGAAATCTGGGGACAGGGGAGAGAAATCTGGGACAGAGAAATCTGGGGACAGTATACTATTAGCCCTGAGGACAGCATTGGGTCCTAGCCCTCCTCCAACAATTTTAGCGGCAAGCGTGTCGTGTGTTTCATTTGTTTGAGGACAAAGCTGGTGCTGACGGAGCGCACCATGGGCAGATGCATGAGGAAGCCGGTCTGGAATTCTTCGTATTCCTTGATGTTGCGGGCGATTACTTTCATGAGGAAATCGCAGTCGCCGCTCATGGAATAATATTCCAATACCTCGGGCCGTTCGCAGATGGCCGCATCAAACTGCTCGAGCATTTCCATCTGATGTTTTTCCAGCATCACATGGGCGAAGGCAATCAGGTGAAAACCGGCCTTTTCACCGTCAAGGATGGCCGCATAATGATCGATGATGCCCTCATCTTCGAGCCGCCGCACCCGCCGCCAGCAAGGCGACGGCGACAAGCCCACCTGTTTGGCCAGATCATGATTGGACAGGCGGCCATTTTCCTGCATGAGTCTTAAAATATTAAAATCTATCTGATCCAGCTTTACCAAAGAACAATCCTTCTACAAAATACTATTTTCTTGAAATTCTCTTGCTTCTTATTGGCATATATTGGCCGAAATCGCAAGGACATACCCTGTAAATTGGTCGTATTATCCATTTAACATATTAAAGAAAGCACGATAATAGGGCGCCGCAATGAAAACAACCGCATCGAAAACATATCCCGCCATATCAACAACAGAACCCGAAGGGCCATTGGACGATTATCAACTGGATAACCGGTATGACCGCACTTCGGGCCAGATATTCCTGACGGGGACGCAGGCTTTGGTGCGTATTCCCCTGCTGCAGGCGGTTGCGGATAAAAAACTTGGCCTCAACACCGCCGGCTTTATTTCAGGCTACCGGGGCTCGCCGCTGGGCAATTATGACCGCGAACTTTGGCAGGCCGCCCCCCTTCTGGAACGCCATAACATCAAATTCAAACCCGGCATTAACGAAGAACTGGCCGCCACCGCCGTGGTTGGCAGTCAACAGGTGGAAACATCGGATTTTGCCGACTATGACGGCGTATTTGGCATCTGGTACGGCAAGGGGCCGGGCGTTGACCGGGCCAGCGATGCGTTAAAGCATGGTAACAGCTTTGGGGCCTCCCCCAACGGCGGCGTATTGGTCATTGCCGGTGATGACCACGGGGCGGTTTCCAGCAGCATGAACCATCAGAGCGAACAAATCATGCAGTCATGGATGATGCCGGTTCTGGCCCCGTCAAACCTGCTTGATTACCTGAATTTCGGCCTTTATGGCATAGCCTTAAGCCGTTACAGCGGCTGCTGGTCGGGCTTTATTGCCACAAGCGAAATTCTGGAAAGTGCGGCCACGGTCACTATGGATCTTGTGCAGGATAAATTCATCACGCCGCCCCATGAAGGTTATGACAGCAGCGCGCTCCATTACCGCTGGCCCGATCCCTTCCCTCTGGTCGAAGGCCGCCTTGTTGACCATAAATTAAAAGCCGTCCATGCCTTCGTCCGCGCCAACCCCATTGACAAGCTGATCTGGGATTGCACAAATGCCTTTTCTCATAAACACCCCCCCCATCAAACAAAAAATCCCCTTGGCATCGTGACTTGCGGCAAGGGTTATTTAGACCTGATGCAGGCCTTTGCCAATGCGGGCATCACTCAGGAAATGGCAGAGAAGTCCGGAATTTCCATCTATAAAATTGGCCTGACATGGCCTATTGAACCCGTGGGCATCACGGGTTTTGCGCGCCAGTTTGAGAAAATCATCGTCATCGAGGAAAAACGCAGTTTCGTTGAAAATCAAATACGGGATATTTTCTATAATATGCCGCAGGATCAACGTCCGGTGATCCTTGGCAAAACGGATGAAACCGGCGCACAGATATTAAATACCGTGGGCGAGATATCGCCGGAAGATGTGCTCAGGGCCTTAACGCCGCTGCTTTCTGAAATTGGCTTGGCTGAAATTGGCCTGAAGGGGAATCTTGATCAGATAAACCAGCAAGTGAACGCAAAACTCGATGATATAAAATCTCTGGAAAATAAAGATTTCCGCACGCCTTACTTCTGTTCTGGCTGCCCCCATAGCAGCTCCACCAAACTGCCGGAAGGCAGCCGCGCCATGTTGGGCATTGGCTGTCATTTCATGGCCGGCGGCATGGATCGCAATACGGCCAACCTCACCCAGATGGGCGGCGAAGGGGTCAATTGGATTGGCCAGAGTAATTTCACCAGCGAAAAGCATATCTTTCAAAATCTGGGCGACGGCACCTATTATCATTCCGGCCTGCTCGCCATCCGTCAATCCATCGCCTCCAAAAGCAATATCACCTATAAAATCCTCTATAATGACGCCATTGCCATGACCGGCGGCCAGCCTCTGGAAGGCATCCTGACCGTTGAACAAATCAGTCACCAAATTCATGCCGAAGGGGTCAAAGCGATCTATGTGGTGACGGACGAGCCTGATAAATATGCCAGCCCTGCCAAATTTGCCGCCGGCGTCACCATCCATCACCGGGATCAACTTGATAAAATTCAGCGCGAATTGCGGGAAATATCCGGCGTGACAGCCTTGATTTATGATCAGACCTGCGCCTCCGAAAAACGCCGCCGCCGCAAAAAGAATGAATTTCCCGACCCGCCGAAACGGGCCTTTATCAATGATCTGGTCTGCGAGGCCTGCGGCGATTGCTCGGTTGCCTCCAACTGCGTATCTATCGTGCCAAAGGAAACAGAACTTGGCCGCAAACGGGCCATCGACCAGTCAAGCTGCAACAAGGATTATTCCTGCGTCAATGGCTTCTGCCCCTCCTTTGTCACCATTCACGGCGGCAGCGTCAAAAAAGGCAGCCGCGTCAATCCGGCAGAATTAATCCGCCAGATTGCCCTGCCCGAACAGCCCCAAATCAATGGCGGTTATGACATCATGGTCACCGGCATTGGCGGCACCGGTATCGTCACCATCGGTCAGATTATGGTTATGGCGGCCCATTTGGAGGGCAAAGGAGCCAGCGTTCTGGATTTCACAGGATTTGCCCAAAAGGGCGGCTCCGTCATCAGCTACCTGCGGCTATCGCAAAGCGCCGAGGATTTAAAAGCGGTGCGTATTGGCACGGGGGCCGCCGATCTTTTGCTGGGCTGCGATATGGTGGTTGCCGGCTCCAGAGAATCATTGCGCACGCTGGCCGAGGGGAAAACATCAGTCATCCTTAACACCCAAAAGAACCAGACTGCCCAATTCGTGCTGAACCGGGATGCAGACATTCATGATGACCTGATCAGCCAGAATATCCGCAGCATCGTCGGGGGAAATGCTCTGGATAAAGTCAATGCCGCCAAGATGGCCACAGCCCTTATGGGCGACAGCATCGCCACCAATATGTTCCTGTTCGGCTATGCCTGGCAAAAGGGTAAAATTCCCCTGTCACTGGCCGCGATCTTTCGCGCCATTGAACTGAATGCTGCCGCCGTGGATAGCAACAAGCAAAGCTTTAACTGGGGCCGGATTGCCGCCGCTGACATGACCTTGATTGAACAATCCCTGCCCCATCCACTTAAAAATGATGCGCCTTTGACCGCACGGGCCGATATCATGAAGTATCGCACGGATTACCTGAAAGACTATCAGGATCAGGCCCTAGCCGACCGTTATCTTGCGGCGGTCAATAAAATCCATGATCTGGAGAAGGAACTAGGAATTTCCAGCGATGATTTATCAAAGGCTGTGGCCCGGAATTATTTCAAACTTTTGGCAATCAAGGATGAATATGAAGTGGCGCGGCTCTATACCAACGGCGCCTTTGAGCGGAAAATAAATCAACAGTTTGACGGCGATTTCAAAATCCATTTCCATATGGCACCGCCGCTTCTGGCGCGCAAGGATAATAAGGGACATTTAAGAAAAATGGAATTTGGCGGCTGGATGTTTAACATGCTTAAAATAATCGCAAAGATGCGCGGCCTTCGCGGCAGCATTTTTGATATTTTTGGCAAAAGCGCAGAACGCAAGATGGAACGGAAATTAATTGGTGATTATGAAATACTGCTTGATAATTTTGCTAAAACCCTGTCCAAAGAAAATTTTCTGGCCGCTGTTGCACTTGCCGAAATCCCTTCTGAGATAAGAGGTTTCGGCCATGTCAAAGAGAAATCCGTTGAAATTTCAATAAAAAATACCGGGCGCCTATTGCAAGAATATCATTCAGGCGATAAGCCTATAACAGTACCGAAATAATTAATAATAGTCAAAAGGACGAGAAATGCCCCCCATAAAACCGCGTAATGGCATATTGAATATCATCCCCTATAAGGCCGGGGATGCCAAGATCGAAGGTTTCGACAGGGTGATTAAGCTGGCGTCCAATGAAAGCCCCATGGGGCCAAGCCCCAAGGCCGTAACAGCCGCGAAAGAAGCTATTGATTCGGGACTACAACTTTATCCAGACCCTTCTTGTTCTGCGCTTCGCGCCGCCATTGGACAGGTTCATGGACTGAATTCGGAACAGATCATTTGTTCAAATGGCTCTGAGGAATTGCTTCATCTTTTGGCAAAAGCCTATGCTACGGACGGTGATGAAATTATCTATTGCCAATATGGCTTCATCGCCTACCCCATCACCATCCATGCGGTCGGCGCAACCCCCGTCATGGTTCAGGAAAAAGATTACACCGCCAATGTGGAGGCTATTTTAGCCGCCGTCACAGCGAAGACAAAAATTGTTAATCTGGCCAACCCCAATAACCCGACCGGCACTTATCTTGCCAAATCCGAAGTTCTGCGGCTTCGCAATGGTTTGCGCGATGATATTATACTGGTGCTTGATGCGGCCTATGCGGAATATGTTGATCAACCCGATTATGACGCCGGTTTGGATCTGGTGGATAATGGCCTTGAAAATACCATCGTTACCCGTACTTTCTCCAAAATTTATGGTCTGGCAGGGGCGCGTGTTGGCTGGGCTTATGGCCCGGCGTCCATTCTGGATATTTTGAACCGGATCAGAGGCACCTTTAATGTGACCTCTGCCGCGCAAGCCGCCGCCACAGCGGCTGTTCTGGATCGTGATCACATGGTCAGGGCAAAAGCCCATAATCTGGCATGGCTGCCAAAGATGTCCCGCGCCTTGGAAAATCTCGGACTGAGTGTTACGCCAAGTCAGGGAAATTTTATTTTGGTTCATTTCCCGGGCGGGGCAGAGCAATCTGTTGCTGCCGATATATTTTTGCGTTCCAAAGGCATCATTGTCCGGCCTGTGGGCAATTATGATCTGGCAGGGGCATTGCGCATTACCATTGGCACCGCAGAAGAAAACGAAGCCTTGCTCACCGCGATGGCAGACTTCTTCGTTTAAGCGCGATATCTGTCCAGCCAAAATGCGCCCGCCGTGAGAATAGAAAAAACCGCAATTGAGGTCACAGACATCATGATCGCCGTGGCATTGGGATCAAACGGCGCGGTCACCACCATCATATAAAGACAGATCATTAATGACGACGAATATGATCATGGCGTATTTTCCCAGAGCCCCTACCCCCTTCGTCGACCGCAAATAAAGCAACAGGCCGCCGATCAGCAAGGCGACCTCCAACAGAATGGTTCCCATGAAATTATGCCATAGGCCAAGGCCAACCTTGGGACTATTATCCCCAAGCAAAGGCAAATCCGGCGTATGAACGATTAAATCCACAAACCAGTGGGATAAAACCGCAAGCCCCATAACAAGTGCCACCCGGCCATTACCCATAGCCTTGAAAGACGGCATATAACGCCATAAACCATAAATCAGAACGGCCCAGATCACGCTGGCCAGCAACCCGTGGGTGTAGGGATAAAAATAAAGATCAAAGTGATTTATAGCTGTGTAATTCTCCACCAATCTGAATTTCTCTACGCCCAGAGGCACCAGAATGAAGAACAGGTAATCGACGAATTGTACCGCAATGAACAGCATGCCGAGAGAGGCTTTCTTCTCGACAGACTTCAAGGAAAACGCTGCCGCATAATGACCAATAAACATATATATCCCTACGCTGTTTTAACAGAAATCTATCACATATTCAGAGAATGTGCAGTGGTATATTTTACCCGCCGCAGAGTGAAACTGGAATTGCTGGAGGCCACCAGCGCGTGACTGAGCAAATGGCGGGACAGGAAAACCTCGTAATCTTCAATCGTTGGCACCATAACCACCAGCATATAATCATAATTACCCACCACCGCGTAACATTCCATAACTTCTGGTCGCGAGGCAATAAAATCCTCAAACTCCACCCGCGTATCCTCCCCGTGCCGCACCAGTCGCAGGCTGATCAGGGCGCAAACCTGCATGCCAATTTTTTTAGGGTCGAGCAAAGCGACCTGCCCCTTGATGACCCCAACCTCTTCAAGATTTTTGATGCGCCGCCAAACGGATGTTGTGGATACACCGGTTTGCGCCGCAATATCCTGATGGGGTAGCGCGGCATCCTTTTGAATAAGATTTAGAATTTTCTTATCCGCGACATCAAGAGAAGTAATCATTTCATTTTTTCCTTATTTATGGTTTTAAAATCCATTATTAGCCCAAATAAGCTAAAAATAAAAACAATATTCCCGGAATTTAGGTGTAAAATGCGCTCTTTCATATCTTAAACGACTTATGCCGGAGCAACGAGGAGAAACGAAATGGTTAAATATACGCCTGAGGAGAACCCTCCCCTAGATAACCCAATGGGTCTGGATGGTTTCGAATTTATCGAATATGCCTCGCCCAATCCAGAAGAATTGCGCAGCCTGTTCCGCAAGCTTGGTTTCAAGGCTGTGGCCCGTCATCG
This sequence comes from Alphaproteobacteria bacterium, assembly GCA_024280095.1. GTDB lineage: Bacteria > Pseudomonadota > Alphaproteobacteria > Sphingomonadales > Emcibacteraceae > Paremcibacter. The sequence continues at coordinate 45,297 of JAJRQU010000036.1, forward strand.
GTCCAAGGATGTCACCCTGTACCGGCAGGGAGATGTGAATTTCCTGATCAATGCAGAACCGGGCAGCTTTGCCCAGCGCTATGCCTTTGCCCATGGCCCCAGTATTTGTTCCATGGCCTTTCGCGTGAAGGATGCAAAAGTGGCTTACAAACATGCCATCGCCAATGGCGGTCAGGCCGTACCAAGTGATGCCGGCCCCATGGAGCTTAACATTCCGGCCATCGAAGGCATTGGCGGCAGCCGTTTATATTTGGTTGACCGTTACGGCAGCCAGACGATTTATGACGTTGACTTTGTGCCCTTTACCGACCCCGCAGACGCAGAGGTTCAGGATTGTGGTTTGCTGATGATTGATCACCTAACCCATAATGTTTATCAGGGCCGCATGTCTTACTGGGCGGAATTTTACGAAAATATCTTCAACTTCCGTGAACTGAAATATTTCGATATTGACGGCGTTAAAACGGGCCTGACCAGCAAAGCCATGACCAGCCCTTGCGGCAAAATTCATATTCCGCTTAATGAATCCAAAGACGGCAAGTCACAAATCGTGGAATATCTGGTGGAATATCGCGGCGAAGGCATTCAGCATGTGGCCTTTGGCACCAAGAACATCTATAAAACCGTCGATCAGCTTCGGGCCAATGACGTTGTGCTTCAAGACACCATTGACACTTATTTTGACTTGATTGACAGCCGTATTGATCATCATGATGAAAATGTCGAGGAACTGCGCAAGCGGCGCATCCTGATTGATGGCTCTAAAAAAGAGGGGATCTTGTTACAGATCTTCACCAATACCGTTATTGGGCCGATCTTCTATGAAATTATCCAGCGCAAAGGCAATAATGGTTTTGGCGAGGGTAACTTCAAAGCCCTATTTGAATCCATAGAGCTGGATCAAATGCGCAGGGGTGTGATCTAGAAACAGGACCTATTGACATAAAAATAAGGATTTAAACGTCAACCTTCTGCGTAAGGGCCGCATATTGGGAAAGTTCCATTTTATTTTGAGATACTGACCCCATAGTCAATCCCATGACAATGATGACAGTAACAAGGGCCATATTCATCAGAACTTCTTTGCTTTCAACTTTTACAAAAGCTTTGCGTCCGAAAACTTTGCGGGCAGCGGGCTTGTTGCTGTTGTTTTTCTGACTGTTGATGACAAGACCCAAAAAGCTGTTGGTGCTGATATCGTTTGTTAAAATGCTGTTCATAACTATTCTCCTAAAATCGGGTTTAAATTCTTTCGCTGTGTTTCTGCGTTATCTTTGCGCTGTCATTCTGTTCTAGCGACTTGGTGTACTAGGTTAATAGTACACTAGCCCGATGTTCGTCAACAATAAAAAATTAAAATTTAAAATCAAATAAAAACAATGGGTTATGGACATACCACTCAATAGGAAAAACCATGAGATATGTTTTACACCGTAAAACTGCTGTTTTAGGGCGAATCTGAATTGATGAATCGTCACATTACGCGCGACCTGATACCATAATATCAAGGCGGGAATATCAAAGCGGGCAATAAATACTTTCAATTTGAAAGTATTTATACTAGATTACCCTAAGTGCCGCATACGCCTGTTGACTATATGCTCAATATATTTAAGTAGCGCATTTCTTTCCGAACAGATCAAGAGGAGAAACCATGAGACAAATGAATGCCAGTATCGCCATAGTAGAAGGCCTGATAAATAATGATGTCGATACGGTCTTCGGCCTTCCCGGCGCGCAGATGTATGATCTTTTTGATGCGCTCTATGAAAAAAGCGATGATATTCGCGTCATTGGCGCGCGCCATGAACAGGGATTGGCCTATATGGCTTATGGCTATGCAAAATCCACGGGCAGGCTTGGGGTATTTTCACCGGTGCCGGGGCCGGGCGTACTGAATACAACAGCGGCTTTATGTACAGCATATGGCACCTGCACACCCGTTTTATGCCTGACAGGAGAGGTTCCCACCAGTTTCAAGGGATCCGGGCGCGGCCACCTCCATGAATTGCCGGATCAGCTTGCAATTCTTAAAGGCTTAACAAAATGGGCCGCCCATGTGGATGACCCGGCTCATACGCCAGCTTTATTGAACGAAGCGATCAGTCAGGCCACATCAGGCCGCCAGGGCCCTGTTTCCTTGCAGCTCTGTTGGGATGACTTTGGACGACCAACCGAGATGGCGGCCTTGCCTGCTGCTCCTGTTATCCTGCCGCCTGTCGTGAATGCAGATGAGATAGACCGGGCCGTAAAGCTTTTAAAAGACGCCAAGGCCCCAATGATTTTTGTGGGCGGCGGCGCACAACATGCCAGCGATGAAGTCCAGGCATTGGCCGATCGCCTTGAGGCCCCTGTTGTTGCCTTTCGCAGCGGGCGCGGCATTGTCGGTGATGATCAGGAGATGGGCCTCAATATTGCCGCCGCCTATAAATTATGGCCCGAAACAGATGTGGTCATCGGCATCGGAAGCCGCCTTGAAATTCCCTACATGCGCTGGGGAAGTTTCATGGAATATAAGCGCCGCCTGCCGGGCAAGAAATTAGTGCGGCTGGATATTGATGCTCTCGAAATGGATCGGCTGGATAATGACGTTGCCCTTCTTGCCGATGCCAAAGACGGCGCATCTGCTTTGGTTCTTGCCCTGACCCGCGCCTCTGTTTCCGGGTCAGGACGGCGCGAGAAAATTGCCGCTGCAAAAGCCGCCTCCCATCATGAGGTTCAGGAAATACAACCGCAACTGGATTACTTAAAAGTCATTCGGGATATTCTGCCGCGCGACGGATTTCTTGTGGATGAAGTCTGCCAGGCAGGGTTTGCCGCAGCCTATGGCTTTCCTGTTTATGCGCCGCGAACTTTTGTCAGCTGCGGCTATCAAGGAAATCTTGGCTTTGGTTTCCCAACAGCATTAGGGGTAAAGATCGCCAACCCGAATAAGGCTGTTATCTCCATCAATGGCGACGGCGGCTTTATGTTTTGTGCTTCGGAATTGGCCACGGCGGCGCAATATAATATCCCCGTGGTGATCATCATTTTTAACAATTCATCTTATGGTAATGTCCGGCGCGATCAGAAAATGCAATATAATGGCCATCTTATCGGATCGGACCTTAATAATCCGGATTTTGTCAAGCTGGCGGAAAGTTTTGGTATCGCCGGATATCGCGCAGATAGCCCGCAGCAGATGAAACCTGTTCTGGAAAAGGCTATCGCCCTTAATGAACCTGTGCTTATCGAAGTCATGCAGGACAGAGGCGCAGGATCATCGCCCTGGAAATTTTTAATCAAGCAATGATCCCTGCTTACAAATAAAATGCCTCATAAATAACTTTTTCTTAAATAAAAATGCTGTAAAGATACTCACGAGCATAGAACAGACGGAAAAATTTATAAAAAATCACATGAGGGACCCATGATAAGAAGCCTGTATGATTGGACATTGGCCAAAGCAGAACATCCAAAAGCATTATGGATTCTGGCGATTCTATCCTTCACCGAAAGCTCCTTTTTTCCCATACCGCCGGATATTTTGCTGATTCCCATGGTTCTCGCGGCCCCGACGCGGGCATGGCGCATCGCCTTTGTTTGTTCCATCGCATCGGTTTTGGGCGGTATATTCGGCTATTTCATTGGCTATGCCCTGTTTGATATTATTGGGCAGCCGATCATTGATTTTTACCATATGCAGGATAAATTTTTATGGTTTCAGGCAAAATATAATGAATGGGGCGCGTGGATCGTCAGCATAGCGGGATTTTCGCCAGTCCCTTACAAAGTTGTGACCATCGCCAGCGGCATGACGGAGATGTCGCTCACCACCTTCATCATCGCCAGCGCCCTGTCCCGTTCCGCGCGTTTTTTCCTTGTGGCGTTTCTGCTCTGGAAGTTTGGTGTCCCGATCCGCAATTTCATCGAAAAAAGGCTGGGATTATTGGCGGCAATTTTCTGCATATTATTACTTGGCAGCTTCATTGCGTTAAAGTATATTTAGGGTCAGAAAGCAGGAATGGAAACAATGCCCAATAATAGAAACCCGTTAGCACAGCTGATATGCTATTTCTGGTACAATCCATTGATGTTGGCTTTTGTCATGTCTGCCTCACTTTTGGCCGGGGCATATGGCTTTCAATATATTGGGGGGCTGGCCCCTTGTGATCTTTGCTGGACACAGCGTTATGCCCATATGGTCATCCTTGGTTTATCCGGAGCTGGTTTGCTGCTGAAAAAATATGACCGCCCACTGCAAAATCTTTATGCCTGGGCGGTGATCATCGCGCTTGATGTCAGCATTGCCGTCAGCGGCTATCATGCGGGGATCGAACAAAAATGGTGGGCGGGCCCGACGACCTGCACCGCCGGCGGCATTAACGCCAGCGCAGATATGGAATCCCTGTTCGACAGCATGATGGAAAGCAACCTCGTGTTATGCGACGAAATTCCCTGGGAAATGTTTGGCATATCCATGGCGGGATATAATTTTCTGATTTCTTTCATCGTGGCCCAGTTTGTCACTTTCGCCGTGATCTTCAGCCTAAGGAAAAAACATGTCCGCACGAGCTGATCAAAAACCGGTAAAGCCAACGGCTTTAAACAAAAAAAGGCCAACGGCCTTGAACAAGAAACAGATGATAGACCGCTTGCTTCGGGTTGATCATGCCGGGGAATATGGCGCCGTGCGGATTTATCAGGGCCAATTGGCGGTCTTTGGGGATAAACATCCCCTGAGCGACACCATCAAACATATGAAAAGTCAGGAAGATGTCCATCTGGAACGTTTTAATGAATTAATCCGTCAGCGCGGCGCACGTCCCACATTATTGACGCCTTTATGGCATGCGGCGGGGTTTGCCCTTGGCGCAGGCACGGCTCTGCTGGGGGAAAAAGCCGCCATGGTTTGTACGGAGGCCGTTGAAACCGTCATTGACGAACATTATGCGGCCCAGATTGAAGCCTTGAGTGAAGAATGGGGCGAAGACGAACAGGACTTGGCAGAGGAGCTGGAAAAATTTCGCCTAGAAGAGATTGAACATCGGGATATTGCTGTTGAAAACGGGGCGCATCAGGCACCGGGCTACAGCCTGTTATCCGGGTTCATCAAGTTTGGCTGCAAAACTGTCATCAAAATCGCCGAACGTGTCTGATCACATATCAAGTTCACTATCCCAATAGAGAAAATCGCGCCAGCTCTCATGCAGATAATTTGGTGGATAGGATCGCCCAATATTCTGCAAATCATATATAGTAGGCCGATAAGGTTTCATGCGCATGGTCATATGGGCCTCTTGCGGCGTGCGCCCGCCTTTTTTAAGGTTACAGGCCGGACAGGCCGCCGTGATATTCTGCCAGCTGGTTCTGCCGCCAAGCCGCCTTGGAATGACATGATCAAAGGTCAACTCCCGGCCATTCCCCGCCATGAAACCACAATATTGACAGGTAAAGCGATCACGCAAAAACAAGTTAAACCGGGTAAAGCTGGGATGAGACCCGGGGGAGACATATTCTTTCAATGATATGACGCTTGGCAGCCTGATTTGTGATGTCGTGGAATGAACCACTCTGTCATATTCCTCAACCACGATCACCCGATCAAGATAGACCGCCTTGATCACATCCTGCCATGACCAGAGCGACAAGGGGTAATAACTAAGCGGTTTAAAGTCCGCATTCAACACCAAAGCCGGACAGGCATCCAGTGATCTGTTTTTAACATCTTGGCCATGAGACAAGGGCAATTCATTCTCCTATAACGTCTCTCCTTCGCGCAGTGTAACATCTTTAAAGTGAATTCTGTACCCTTTATATTTTCCGTAATATGACGTTCTTTTCAACTTCACCTTGACCAACCTCTCCTCAAATTTAACAATGGGCTTTATGGAATATCAAACGCCCATCATTACCCGTTTTGCGCCCAGCCCGACCGGTTACCTTCACCTTGGCCATGCCTATTCTGCGAAACTGGCCTCTGATTTCGCCCATGAGCGCGGCGGGAAATTCTTGCTTCGGATCGAAGATATTGATCACGGGCGCTGCAAAATGGAATATGAAACGGCCATATATGAGGATATGCACTGGGTCGGCCTGACATGGGAAAGGCCCGTTCGGCGGCAGTCCGACCATATGCAGGACTATCTGGATGCCCGGGATATATTGGATCAGAAACAACTGTTATATCCCTGCTTCTGCACCCGCAAAGACATCCGCCAGAAGATTAAAGAAAGTGGCCGCGCGCCCCATGACTTACATTCAGAAGGGCCGCTTTACCCCGGAATTTGCCGGAATTTGACGGCAGCGGAGCGGCAAGATCATATAGAGGCTGGCCGGCCATATGCCCTGCGCCTTGATATGGCAAAAGCTCTGGAATTGGCAAAAGATACCGCTCTTGCGTGGACTGATCTGGAGGCCGGAGAGCAAATCACCGGCCCTGAGGCATTACGGGACATAATCGGCGATGTGATCCTTGCCCGTAAAGATATTCCCACCAGTTATCATCTGTCGGTGGTGGTTGACGATCATTTGCAAGAAATTAGCCATATCATTCGCGGCAAAGATCTTTTTCAGGCCACCCATCTGCATCGCTTGCTGCAATTTATATTGGGCTATAAAACCCCCCTATATCTGCATCATGACCTTCTGACCGATGAAAATGGCCGGCGCTATGCCAAAAGAGACAATGCCAAGACCCTGAAATTTATGCGGGAAAATGGGGAAAATATCTGCCTTTAGGATCGGCTAGCCGTTGAATTTTTCTATAATCGGTCAATGAGCATCTTGATGAAAAGGCCAAAGGAGATTGTAATAGAAAAACTGGCCATCGTACCAATAAGAATATATTCGTTTATTTTCCTGTGGTTATTCTCTTTGCTGTCCCCAAAACGGAGTATGGACTTGGCGGCGAGTAAAAAACCGATTGCGGTGAATTGCCCCGCGATAATGAAGGTCAAAATCAGAAAACGTTCTATCTGACCAATCATCCTGCCCGCATTGGGAAGCGACCCCATTCCCGTAATTTCAGCCGCCCATCTCTTGCAAATCAAACCTATGATCATTGAAAATGGCCAAATCACGATGAAATAAGCGACGATGGCCAGGAGTATTTTTTCATTCAAGGCCAATTCTGCCATGTGGCCCAATAGAACCCATTGATCTGTCACCGCAATCCAAACGTAGAAAATCACCAGCAGATGAGCCAGTTGATCAATGACAAACCATATTATGTCTGTTCTGTTTAAATAAGATTTTATAAGGTCAATCAGGAAATGTGTTGTCCCGATAATCAAAGCAAAACCAAGTAATTGCCATGATGACGGCATTATAAACCCTAAAACGGCAAGGCTTAAAAAGCTATGTATGATAAAATGGATATAAAGTCGTTTGGATTTCCAATGTTTCGCATAACGTTCATCTATCCAATCGGACTTTTGCAACACAAAGTCTCCCATCAGGTGAGCCAATACCAGCAGCAATAAAAGCGGGGTTTCAGTTATGGTCATTATCTATTTCCCATTTGATATATTCTGTTACATGGCGAATATATGCCGCGATTAAATCCAGTTTTGCCGTCGCAATACGGCTGTTGATCGTGGGCTGACTTTTGTTTAACCGCTTGGCCAGAAGACTTTGGGATTCATTATAAACAAGGTTATAATAGGCCGTTTCTGCAGAATATCGGGACCAGCGGCTAATAATATCATCGGCAAAACGGGTATTAAGAGACAGCATTTTTTCTGTTTGTGGCCATGGCGACTTTATCAGCAACCGGTTTTTATTATGGTTCAGATCATCACTGGCTTTGCCGGACAAATGAAAGGCCGGGCCGTCTGAATCTGTAATACCAGCACCCCAGTAACTAATACTGCCAAGGCCAATAGCAATACGCGCATCCCATCGTTCCTTCTTCTGTGGTGAACATGATATAAGCTTTGAACGAATAATGATAGCCGCAATCGCCGCGTCAGAAGCGGCAGGGATAACGACCTGAAAGCTGTCCCCTCTGTATAAAATATAGTCAGCCTGATACTTTTCTTTCACCGTATCAAGGGCTTCGGTAAGCGTTTCTATGAGCTTTTTCTTTAAAGCAACCTGACGTGATTTTACAATATCGCCGGTCAACACCGCATATATGGCCATCATTTCTCCTGTAAATCAGAAATATATAGCCCAAAACGCCTATAATGTCAAATTATAGTTAAAAACATCTATAATTAAGAAATATAGATTAATTCATCTATAATAACCCCAAAACCCTAAGGTCAGGACCTAATAAGGATAGCTGTTATGGCGGCGGGAAATGATGCCCGCGATGTCTTCCATGATATCGGTCATTTGATAATCTTTCGGGGTATAGATGCGCGCCACGCCCATATCCAGCAGGGTCTGTTCGTCTTCTTTTGGAATGATGCCGCCGACAACCACAGGAACCGCGCCGAGGCCGGCCTTTTCCATAAGGGCCATCACTTCTTTCACCAGCGGAATATGCGACCCGGACAGAATCGACAGGCCAACGCCATGCACTTTATGCTCAAGGGCAGAGGATACAATCTCATTCGGAGTTAGTCGTATCCCGTCATAAAAAACCTCCATTCCGGCTTCCGCCGCACGAACGGCGATCTGCTCTGCGCCGTTGGAATGGCCGTCAAGGCCGGGCTTGCCCACCAGAAAGCGTATATCAGCGCCCAATATTTTTGAAACCTGTTTCACTTTTTGGCGAATCTCTGCAAATTTTTCCTCATCCCCTGATTGGCTTCCCACCCCTGTCGGCGCGCGATATTCCCCGAAGATATCCCGCAAAGCCTGCCCCCATTCGCCCGTGGTGACCCCCGCTTTGGCGGCGGCAATGCTGGGTTCCATAATATTCTGTCCTGATACAGCCGCCGCTTTTAAACCCGCGATGGCCCGGCGTACCGCCTCATCATCCCGTTCTGCGCGCCAACATTCCAGCCGCGCGATCTGCTCCGCTTCGGCCTTGGGGTCAACGGTCATGATGCCGCCGTCACCATCAGCCATAAGCGGAGACGGCGCGGTTTCGGTAAATTTATTGACCCCGATCACCGTCTGTGCGCCGCTTTCGATAGCTTGAATGCGCTGACTATTGGATGTTACCAGCATATTCTTCATATAAGCACTTTCCACCGCGGCGATGGCCCCGCCCATTTCCTCGATACGGGCAAGTTCCAAGCGCGTTTCAGCTTTTAAAGAGCTGACCTTTTCATCCATCACGACAGAGCCGTCAAACAGGTCTTCATATTCCAGCAAGTCGGTTTCCATGGCCATAATCTGTTGCAGCCGCAAAGACCATTGCTGATCCCATGGACGCGGCAGGCCTAATGCTTCGTTCCATGCGGGCAATTGTACGGCGCGGGCGCGTGCTTTTTTACTGAGCACCACCGCCAGCATTTCAATCATAATGCGGTAGACATTATTTTCCGGCTGCTGTTCCGTAAGGCCCAGTGAATTGACCTGTACGCCATACCGAAAACGGCGATATTTTGGGTCTTCAACGCCGTATCTCTCTCGCGTGATTTCATCCCACAAATCAACAAAGGCGCGCATTTTGGCAATTTCCGTGACAAAGCGCAGCCCCGCGTTAACAAAAAAGCTGATTCGGCCCACAACAGCCGGGAAATCTTCCGCGCTCACCTGTCCACCCGCTTTAAGAGCATCCAGCACCGCAATTGACGTTGCCAGCGCAAACGCCAGTTCCTGCGTTGGTGTCGCCCCCGCTTCCTGCAGATGATAACTGCAAACATTGGTCGGATTCCAGCGCGGTATCTCTTTATAGGTAAAGCTGATCACATCGGTAATCAGCCGCATACTCGGCGCCGGCGGAAAAATATAGGTGCCCCGGCTTAAATATTCCTTGATAATATCATTCTGTACCGTACCCGACAAAGCCGCGCGGTCCACGCCCTGTGCCTCTGCCGCCGCGACATAAAGTGCCAGCAGCCACGGCGCCGGCGCATTGATGGTCATAGAGGTATTCATTTGTTCCAGCGGAATATTCTCAAACAAAGTCTGCATGTCGCCCAGATGACATATAGGTACGCCAACCTTTCCCACTTCCCCTCTTGCTAATATATGATCGCTGTCATATCCTGTCTGGGTGGGAAGGTCGAATGCGACCGAAAGGCCCGTTTGGCCTTTTTTAAGGTTAGTGCGGTAAAGTGCATTGGACGCGGCCGCCGAAGAATGGCCGGAATAGGTGCGAAAAAGCCATGGCCTGTCCTTTTTAGGCTGGTTTTTTTCTGGTGGTGCCGTACCTTTTTCTGGTTCTTTTTGAGACATACTATTCGCTCCTGCAACATAATACTTTAAACCCCGATAGCTTTAACATCTTGTATGCGTTAATTATAGCCAAAAAAATAAAATATAATTACCCTCTAGACCTTTTATAAGAAATAATATAATTATTGTTGCGGCGCAACATAATATTAACGCGACCTGATAGAAAATAGTTTAAGAATATATTTCTAGTTCATTTAACGGTACGGCTTAAATC
>JAJRQU010000037.1 GCA_024280095.1 Alphaproteobacteria bacterium
AACATGGCAGGCGACTCCTTGGCTGGAAACGACCTTAAGTTATGCCGACGAGAATATAGGCCGATTGGGGGTTGATCGATCCTTTGATGTGAAGGTCAGGCTTCTGACAGAAGGTAACTATAGGCCGCAGTTAGCCATAGGTCTTCAGGATGCGCTGGGTTCCGGTAATTATGCGGCTGAATATATTGTTGCCAGCAAACGATATTATGATTTTGATTTTACAATGGGTTTTGCCTGGGGTTATCTGGGTTCGCGGGGCGGAATGAATAATATGTTCCGGTTGCTTGGAGATAATTTTGATGAAAGGTCAGAAACGACTTCCAGCGGGGGGGTCAGAACGGGAAGTTTCTTTTCTGGTAAGGAGATGGCCTTTTTTGCTGGCGTGGAATATTTTCCGCCGGTTAAAGGGTTAAGCGTAAAAATTGAGTATAGCGGGGTTGATACGACGAAAATTGATTATCTCTCGCATTTGGATCGAAAAACGGCGTTTAATATTGGCATAAATTATAAACCTACGTCATGGGCAGATATTACGGTTGGTTTAGATCACGGTGATCAATTTGGGATTCGATTTACACTCAAGCAAAACTTGCGTCGTTTGAAGTTTAAGGGCCTGTTTAAGGATAGGGGGCCAGTGCCTATTATTGAGCGCCGTAAAGCTGGAAACGCGCAAGCAATATATCCGAAAATACCCTCCTTAAGTGAGGGCAGTGACCTTATGTTTGATCGCTTGAGGCGCCTAGGGGCCAAGGTCACGGAGCTTGAACAGAAACCGGAAAGAATAATTTTAAAGATTGCCATAAAAGAAGATACGGATATTGGCCGTTTAACGCTTTTAGGGGCTGTTTTGGAATCTTATGAAGATGTGATTATTCATATGAGCCACAAAGGGGAAGATATAGGAAAATATCAAGCCTCTCGCGCCGATACGATTGGTCAAATGGCTATAGAAAATTTTCGTAAATCTGCAGTATATCTAAGGAGCCAAACGCAGGGAACTAGACAACCCGCATCACATGAAAAAACAAACAATATCATATCTCAAGCGGTATTTAATGATATGAAAAAGACAGATTTGACGCTTAAGTCAATAAAATATACCAAACAGGAAGTGGTTGTAAAAAAAGAAACGGGGCCATATTTTACAGAAATAAAAAATATTGGTCGTACGGCCCGAATATTGACGCGTAATATGCCCGATAATATTGAGAAATTTACCGTTATCTCAAAAGAGAATGGTATAGAAATATCTCAAGTCTCTGTTCTGCGAAAAGATTTGGAAAAAGCCAACCGATATCAAGGCAGTCCGGAAGAAATCTGGTCGAACAGTGAAATCTCTGTGCCGGGCAGTGCGGCTTCCTCTGAAATCGCCATGAATGAATATTTTCCAGAAAAAAATATTACGTTTAATTGGGGATTTAAGCCAGAGGCTGTCACCCATTTTGGCGGAAATAATGACGGCAGATTCAGGGGAGACATCTATGCAAAATTATTTGCCTCCGTTCAGGTGACTAAAAAGTTAAAACTATCTGCGGAATTAAAACAATTTATTGTGGGTGATATTGATAGAATACCGGGGGATGAAAACCCAGATATCCCAAATGTCAGAAGTGATATTGCCCGTTATGCGAAGGAAGGCAGAACAGCTTTAGAGCGTATGACGCTTGATTATAACGCTCAAATTGGTCAAAACCTATATGCGCGGATCACAGGGGGACTTTTGGAGAGTATGTTCGGCGGGATTGGCGCAGAATTTCTGTATCGCCCTTATAGGCAGAATTTTGCTTTTGGCGTTGATATAAATTGGGTCAAGCAAAGAAATTTCAATCAATTGTTTTCTTTTCAGGACTATGAGACATTGACAGGGCATGTGACCTATTATCACGAAAATACAACTTATAATATCACGAGCAAAATAAGCGCAGGACGATATTTAGCCGGTGATTACGGGGCGACTTTTGATATTTCCCGCAGATTCTCCAATGGCATTCGTATTGGGGTCTGGGCAACCGTAACGGATATGTCATCCAATGATTTTGGCGATGGCAGTTTTGATAAAGGCATTTATATGACCCTGCCTTTGGAAATATTCTGGTATCAGCCGACCCGCGAATGGATGCGCCTTAAATTTAGAAGTTTGGGGAAAAATGGCGGACAGATGTTAGATAAGCCCGGCAGTCTTTATGATATGTTATCTTCAGGAAGAAAAGCGAGACTGGCGCATGATTGGCGCGAAATTCTGGATTAGCTCCTGAATTTTCTCAATGTGTTTATTTGATTTTTTTTGCAGAAAGTAGTATTTCTTTAATGATCTTATTATACCACAGAGCCTAGGTTACAAGAATAAAATTAATCTTAAAAAACGGAAAAAATATGACTGATATTGCTTTTACATCTGATAGCCGAGTTGTTGTTGTGGGACTGGGGTATGTGGGTTTGCCGCTTGCCGTTGCAATGGCCAAGAAGTTTGATGTGATCGGCTTTGATATAAGCGAAGAACGCATTAAAGAATTAAACAGTGGCTTTGACAGAACGGAAGAGATAGACCGGGCGCGGTTGGAAGCCAGCTCGATTACGCTGACCACTGATCCTGACGTTATAAAAGAGGCAAGCGTTTATATTGTCACCGTGCCGACCCCTGTTAATGAAGATAACAGCCCGGATCTGCGGCCGGTTGAGGCTTCATGCGAATTGCTTGGGCCTTTGCTGACAAAAGGGGCTATCGTCGTCTTTGAAAGTACGGTCTATCCGGGCGTGACAGAAGAACTTTGCGGGCCAATTCTGGAAGAAAAATCAGGTCTTGTTTGTGGCAAGGATTTTTTCCTCGGATATTCACCGGAAAGAATTAATCCCGGAGATAAAGAGCATACTGTTGATAAAATTATCAAGGTCATTGCCGGACAGAATGATGACGTAACTGATGTATTGGCCGCTTTATACGGGGCTGTTACCACGGGGGGCACTTTTGCCGCTGCAAGTATCCGCGCGGCAGAAGCAGCAAAGGTTATTGAAAATGCCCAGAGGGATATAAATATCGCCTTTATCAATGAAATTACCATGATTTTTCAAAAATTGGGCATATCTGTTTATGATGTGCTTGAGGCTGCGGGAACCAAGTGGAATTTCCTGAATTTCACGCCGGGCCTTGTGGGCGGTCACTGTATTGGTGTTGACCCGTTCTATTTGGCGGAACGGGCGCGTCAGATTAACCATGACCCCCGGATTATTCTAGCTGGCCGCGCCATAAATGACAGTATGGCGGACTTTATTGCCGAACGGGTTTGCGCGCAATTGTCTGGACAGGGAAAGATTTTAGTCCTTGGGTTGACCTTTAAAGAAAACTGTCCTGATCTGCGCAATACCAAAGTTACAGACCTTATTCAGGGTCTGCGCCGCAGAGGATTTACGGTTGATGTCCATGATGCCGCAGCGGATCCCGTAGAAGCCAAGAAATTTTATAATATTGATCTGGTCCCCTCATTGGATGACCTTGAAGATCATTCCTACGCTGCGGTAATGGGCGTGGTTGCCCATGATGCCTATAAGTCACTTACCGGCACTGATATGGAGCGTTTACTTGAGGTTGGCGGTCTGATTGCTGATGTCAAAGCGATGTGGCGTGGTCAGGGTAAACCACAGCATTTGCGTAAGTGGCAGTTGTAGCAATCTATATTTTTACAGCCGGGAAATTTTCGGATATTCGCGGGCAAGGGTGATGGCCCTTGCCGCCATAAATATGCTATAGCTCAGCCATAATCCGTGATTTTGCCATATGGGCAAGAATATCATTAATGCGGCAATGTAAATAACCGTGGAGATCACCATGCTGTTTCGCATGTATTTCGCAGCTGTGGCCCCGATGAAGATGCCGTCGAAATGAAAACACCAGATCGAGATAACCGGCAGAATGATAACCCATATTAAATAGTCTCCTGCGGTACTTCTGATATCTTGAATGTTGGTCAGTATATTGATGAACATGTCACCAAAAAGCAGATAGATTAAACTGAAGAATACAGATGTAATCAAGGCCCATTTGCCGGATGTCATGACGGCTTTATGAAAGCCACTACGAGATTTTCGGCCGACTTCCTTACCAACAAGAACTTCTGCGGCCTGTGCAAAGCCGTCCAGTCCGAATGATGTGACCATTTGTAAATTCATGAGGATGGCATTGGCCGCCAGTATTTTAGTGCCCATATTGGCCCCAAGGATGGTGAAGGCTGACAGGCTGATGGTCAGGCAGACTGTTCTGATGAATATATCACGGTTCAGGATGAATAGTTTAATGAAGGCTGCCCGGTTAAACAGTCCCCGCCGTGCCTCTGCCCCCCAAACATTATAGCCGAAAAGTTTTTTGCTCTGTTTGGTGATGAGCCAGAAAGCCAAAAACCCTGCCATGACTTCTGACAGGACAGTACCAAGTGCCACACCATCAATATCCATGCCAAGGCCATAGACAAAAAAGATATTCAGCAGGATATTGCTGACATTCATGAATAATTGAATCCAGAGCGCGAGCTTGGCTTTATGGAGGCCCAGCAACCATCCCATGGCCACAAAATTTATGAGGGCGAATGGAGCCCCCCAAATCCGGATCAGAAAATACTCTTGGGCGAGAGCCTCGACAGCGGGTTCTGCGCCGGTCAAAGAAAAAACCATTTTGGCAACAGGGAGTTGCAAGATGATGAATATAAGGCCAATCAGTACGGCGATCAGGCTTGCCCGCAAATATATTCTTGGAATTAAAGTTAACTCATTAGCACCGCTGGCTTGCGCCGTAAGGCCGATCGTGGCCATGCGCAGAAAATTGACACTGTGATATAGAATGCTAATGATCATCGCGCCAAGCGCAATGGCCCCAAGATACATAGGGTCTGGCAAATGGCCCATCATAAAACTATCCACCAGACCAAGAAAAGGTATAGAAATATTCGTAATAATGGCCGGTAGGGCTATTTGCCACATCCGTCTGGAATATGTTTCTTTTGTCATGGCGCTCACTTGCAACGGGACATAATTTAAAAAAGATAAAAACTTAAAATGACTGTGACAAAGAAATAACTTTGTTTCATCAGTAAGGCTATTGGTTTTTCATAAAGATGAATATATTATCTTGCATTGCAGGGTAAAAAAACATAATGATAATCTTAGTATTTGACCTATAATACATTATTTAAATGTATAAATATAATTAAAACACTGAAAAATTGTGCAATTGGAAGCGCCTTAGGATAATATGGCTGTGGTTTATGATTCGATTATATGAGTAGTTAGGAAATAGAATGAGTGTGCAATCAACTCAACATGTGAATGATGACGTTACAAAACTTGAATCGGTTGTGATCCGTTTCGCAGGCGATTCTGGTGATGGAATGCAATTAACAGGATCGCAATTCTCTGTCGCAACGGCATTAGAGGGTAGCGATCTGTCTACTTTCCCAGACTTCCCCGCAGAAATAAGGGCGCCCGTTGGAACGACATTTGGTGTATCAGCCTTTCAGATTAATTTTGGTTCCGTAGAAGTATCAACGGCGGGGGATGAGCCTGATGTCTTGGTCGTTATGAATCCTGCAGCATTGAAAGTGAATTTGAATAATATTAGAAAAGGCGGGATGATTATTCTGGATGAGGGGGCCTTTAACGCAAAGAACCTGAAAAAAGCCGGATATGAGACCAGCCCATTGGAGGATGAAAGCCTTGCACAGTATAATGTGATACGCCTTAATATCACGAAAATGACCGTTGAAACCGTCAAGAAATTTGGCCTTGGTAACAAAGATTCGCTGCGCTGTAAAAATATGTGGACGCTTGGTCTTGTGTTATGGATGTTCGGGCGTAAGAGACAGCCGATTATTGATTCGCTTGCACAGAAATTTGCTAAGAAACCTGACGTGGCGAATGCGAATATCGCGGCCCTTAATGCGGGCCACGCCTTTGGTGAAACGGCTGAAATGTCAAGCAATCTGCACCGTTATCAAATTAATAAATATGAGGAAGAAGCGGGAATATACCGTACAGTGAATGGTAATCAGACTTTATGTTGGGGCATATTGGCCGGCTCGCAGTTGGCGGATCTTGAACTTTTATTAGGCTCGTATCCCATAACGCCCGCATCACCTTTGTTGCATATGCTGTCTGATTTGAAGGAATTTGGCGTTATTACCTTTCAGGCAGAAGATGAAATTGCCGCTATTTGTTCGGCCATCGGGGCATCTTTTGCCGGTAAGCTGGGCATGACGACAAGTTCTGGGCCTGGAATAGCCCTTAAGACCGAGGCGATTGGGCTGGCAATCAGTACGGAACTGCCGTTGATTGTTGTTGATATTCAACGGGCGGGGCCATCCACTGGTCTGCCCACCAAAACGGAACAATCGGATTTATTTCAGGCCGTATGGGGCCGCAATGGGGATGCGCCAATTGTCGTGATTTCCGTGTCCACTTCTACGGATGGTTTTGACGTTGGTATCGAAGCGGTTAGGCTTGCGACAAAATATATGACACCGGTTATGATTTTGTCCGATGGCTATATCGCCAATGCATCAGAACCATGGAAAATACCTGATATTAATGATTATGAGGCTTTTCCTGTGAAATTCCATCAGGATCCAGAAGGCTTTCACCCTTCCAAACGTGACCCTGAAACTTTGGCGCGGGTATGGGCCAAGCCCGGCACCCCGGAATTGATGCACCGTATTGGCGGTATTGAGAAAGATTACGATAGCGGCCATATTTCCTATGATGCCGATAATCATCAGAAAATGACCAATGTTCGAAGGGCTAAAATTGATAATATAGCGCATGATATACCGCTTCAGGAAGTTTCCCAAGGCACAGAAGGCGGCAAGCTTGCCGTTATTGGTTGGGGGTCGACCTATGGCTCCATACATCAGGCGGTTAAAAAAGCGCGCAAAGACGGATTGGATGTATCCCATATTCATATACGGCATATTTGGCCGCTGCCGAGGAATTTAGAAGCTTTGCTTAATTCTTATGACAAGGTGATCGTAGCGGAAATGAATGTGGGTCAGCTGAATACGCTGCTGCGCAGTCAATATTTGTTAGATTCGGTTCTCTTGTCGAAAGTATCCGGCCAGCCGTTTAAAATTGTGGAAATTCATAAGGCTATTGTGGAAAATATAGGAGACCTTAAATGAACAAACAGGTTGATATAAAAAAGCTGTCCCCCAAAGATTTTGAAACCGATCAGGAAGTAAGATGGTGTCCCGGCTGCGGTGATTATGCCATACTAAAAGGCGTGCAGATGACATTGGCTAATACGGGCGCGACGCCAGAGAATACGGTTTTTGTTTCTGGTATCGGCTGTTCTTCGCGTTTTCCATATTATATTTCTACTTATGGGTTTCACACTATTCATGGGCGCGCGCCGGGTTTTGCCACAGGCATAAAACTTGCGAATCCAGATCTGGATGTGTGGCTTGTAACGGGAGACGGGGATGGTTTGAGCATTGGCGGCAATCATATGCTGCATGTTTTGCGGCGCAATGTGGATATACAGATCATGTTGTTTAATAATGAGATATATGGCCTTACCAAGGGGCAATATTCCCCAACATCCCGGCCCGGGCTGATTACGCCGTCAACACCCATGGGATCTGTTGATGCGCCGTTATCGCCTTGTGTCTTTGCCCTTGGGGCAGGGGCGCGGTTTGTGGCACGCGGCATTGATACATCGCTGAAAGAGCTTCCGGTGACGCTCGCGCGGGCCAAGGATCACAAGGGCGCGTCATTTGTCGAGATTTTTCAAAATTGCCTTGTTTATAATGACAATGTTTTTGGTGAATTTACGGCGAAAAAAACCGCAAAAGATACGCAAATTCATGTTAAGCATGGCGAAAAGATGATTTTCGGCAAGGATGTTATCAAGGGGCTTCGTTTTAATACGGAAAAATTCGGCCTTGAGGTTGTTATCATCGGCGAGAATGGCATCACAGAGGATGATATTCTGGTTCACGATGAAACCAATAGGCATATGGCCTTCATGTTATGCGAACTTGAATCTCCTGATTATCCGGTTGTCTGCGGCGTTATCTACTGTAATCCGGCAGAGAGTTATGACAAGGCTGTGCAGGATCAGGTCGCGCAGGCCAAGCGTGACAAGAAAGCTGATTTTAATGCTTTGCTGCGGCGCGGAAGAACCTGGACAGTGGAATAATTCCAAAACTACATATAGTATTTTATTATATTTTAATGATTATGCAGTTTCATTATGTTAAAATACTAGATATTAGTATGTTAGATTTTGACGTAAAGACGTAGGGAATTTGATGGTTTCTGGTGTATCATCCATTGCTGCACAATCTTTTCAATTGGCTGCCAAGAGGCAGGCGGAGCCGTTATCCGATGCGCCAAAAGAAAGAAAATCGGCGGCCCCTGCGCCAGAGCCCAGTTCTTTAAATAAGTCCAGCGCCTTAAATGAAGAAGAAAAAAAACAGGTTGCACAATTAAAAAAAATTGACCGGGAAGTTCGCGCCCATGAACTGGCCCATAAAAATTCCGGCGGTCAATATGCCGGATCGGCGTCTTATGGTTATCAAGTAGGCCCGGACGGAAAACGATATGCCGTAAGCGGGGAGGTCTCCATCGACATTGCCCCCATAGAAGGTGATCCTGCGGCAACTGTTGCTAAAATGACGGTCATAGCGGCGGCGGCCTTGGCACCCGCAAAGCCTTCTGGTCAGGATCGGCGTGTTGCGGCGCAGGCTGTTTCGCTTCGTGGGCAGGCTCAAGCAGAATTAACTCAAGTATCTCGCAAGACGTTATCCGCCACCCCCGACGGCGGTGAGGAGACGGGAGAGGCCGCGTCCAATAATCCATCATATGCTGCGGCATATGGAACAGGCTTGTCTAACAATGATGACAAACCAACGGGAAACATTCTTGATTTCCTTAGTTAGGGCATAGATATTTCAATTCCTGTGTCATTCTTTTAGCATGTTAATATTTCATTATTAGTTTTCCTATATTTTTATCTATAAGGTTTCTCTAAATCGTGTGAGAGGCTAATAAATTGAGAATATACATAATTTTTTGTGCCGTAATTTTGTTCGTATTCACAAAAAAATAACGACATCGCAGGTGGACCTTCCTAATAAGTGGTGAGTTAGCAGTATGGGATAGTTAAAGTTTTTCTCTATTTGGGGCATTAGATACCAGCTACTAGTTAGAAAAGATGATCGAAAATATATTCAAAAGAAAACTATATAAGTTTTTATATAACATAAAACTCAAGACCGCATTATACAGCATGATGTTTCTTATGGGCATTGTTTTTCTTGGGGTTCAGCTTTACACAATTTCTAATTATTCTGCCTTCATGAATGATAGTAATTCTAGCTTGAAATCCAGTGTTATTAAGGCTTTGGTTAGGGAGCGGCTCCTTTTCCATCATTATGTCGACAGTCGATCAGTTGTGGAAAAAATTACTCAAGATTCCTTATTCCGAAATTCTTTTGTGACAGAGGATCACGCGGAAGTCCAGAATCAGTTAAAGATCGCCTCCCTTAAAGCCCAGAACATGATGACGGATTTAAATATTTTGGAACTTTATGCGATTGGTACCGATTTTCAATTATTGGGAAGTTGGCAGTCCGATGTACAGGTGAATAACTCTTTGCTCGAGATAAACAAACAGCACGATAACATGCTAAATACAGATGATTTGAATGTCTATAGCCATTTCTATCATTCAGTGGATGGCAATCCACTGCATATGTTAATCTTTCCTGTTGGTGGTGCAAAAAATTATGGGTTTTTAGTATTTATAACCTCTCCTCTGGCAAGTTTAGTCGGTATCGGAGATGTTATTAACGCGAAAATTGAGGTTAAAAATATAGTCGGCAAGATGATTTTGGAAAATGATTATGAATTGACGGCAGATGAATCCAACATTACGCAGAAAATTATACCCATATCCATTAATGATGGAAAAACTTATTTAAATATTGTTGCACGTTATGATAATTTAGCGGCAGTAGATCAAATGAGCAAACTGAATGCTTTCAGTATTCTATCGGCAATTATAGGCCTTCTGATTTCTTTGTATATTGTTTCAACGGTATTAAATATTACTATGTTTAGCCGAATAAGAGAGATTTCTGTCACTATGACAAAAATTGTGAAGGGTAAAACCAATGTCATAATCCCAAAGGCGCGGAATGATGAATTGTCTGTTGTGAGAGAACAGCTTGAAAAGATTGTGGCCTATGCAAAGGAAAGAAACCAACTTAATAATGAACTGATTGTCGCCCGTAAAGAGGCGGAAGTTTCCAATATAGCCAAATCAGAATTTCTAACGAATATGAGTCACGAGCTGAGAACGCCGTTAAATGCAATCATTGGTTTTTCAGAGTTTATGACATGCGATTTTCTGGCAAAAAATCTTGACGCTAAATATAGGGAATATGCTCATGATATTCGTAACAGCGGGATACATCTTTTGAATATTATTAATGATATTCTGGATTTATCCAAAATTGAAGCAGGAAATATGATCTTATCCCCTAATAAGGTGGCCGTTCTGGATTTGCTAGAGAAATCCATGAAGCTCATTGAGGTTGCCGCGCATGAGAAATCAATATCTGTTGATAATGTTATTTCTGAAAAATTGCCGGATTTATATGTGGATGAAAGAATGGTGCGTCAGATTTTGATAAATATCTTGTCCAATGCGGTTAAATTTACGCCAAAAGGTGGAAATATCGTTATTAATGCGGGCGTTGAACAAGATGGCAATTTTTGTATTGCGATCTCTGATAATGGCATTGGTATCGAAGAAGATCAGATCGAAAAGGTTGTTTCTCCCTTCAGTCAAGTGGATGACAGTTTTACCAGAGAACAAGAGGGAACTGGCCTTGGCCTCGCCCTTGTGAAGTCTTTTATGGAACTGCACGGGGGGACGCTGTCTCTGAAAAGTGCTTGGGGGATAGGGACAACAGTATATCTTCAGTTCCCGGTATCTTGCCAGATAAGTAATAGGCTCCAGCCTGAAGACTATCGGGAGTCAGATTTATTAATGATGGGCCTAATAAACTGATTTTGTCATTAATTCAGATTTTTTTGTAACGTGCTATTTATAACGGTTCTGAGGCTTGCGGGCATGATTGGCTTATGCAAGAGAATATGGCCACTTTCCCTAGCCTGTAACATGCGGTCTTTTGCGGTGTCACCGGTAATGATGATGGCAGGGATGCATTTTTTATAGTGATTATTTATGGCGTCTATTGCCTGCGCGCCGGTTCTCATTTCTCGCAACCGGAAATCCGTAATGATGATGTCCGGCATAAATTCATTTTCATTCAAAAACTTAAGCACATCTTGTTCTGCTTCAAACGGCAACACGGTGTGGCCCCATTTTCCTATCAGATGTGACATGGCATCCAGTGTATCCGTTTCATCATCAATGAGAATGATATTGCCTGTTTGGGAATCAAGATCAAACTTGTGATCCTGTTTTTCAGCTAATATTGGAAATCTATTGGAGAGGGGGACTGTTATTTGAAAGCATGTTCCTTTTCCGACAGTGGAAGTCACATTTATTTTATGATGTAAGAGATCACACATTCCTTTAACAATGGAAAGCCCAAGTCCAAGTCCTTTATTCTGGTTCCGTTCAGGGTTGTTAATTTGGTAATATTCAGTAAATATTTCGTTCATCAAATGATTTGGAATACCGATCCCGGTGTCATGAACTTCTATTTTGAGCGCCCCGTTTTTCTTGCGGCAGCCAAGGAGAATCTTCCCCCCATTATCTGTATAACGTATGGCATTGCTCATAAGATTGTTAAGAATTCGATCGATCATATGGGGATCGCTTTCAATAATCCAGGAAACCGACAATATGTTAATGGTGATATTTTTTTCTTGGGCCAATGGGGTGAATTCATTTTTGAGCTTATTAAAAATTTCTCCCAAGGCAAGGGGGGAGACAAAAGGTGTAATGATTCCCGCATCAATTTTTGATATATCAAGCAGCGCATTCAATTGGCCCCTTAGGTTATCAGACGTCCGTTCAATTTTTTGAAGCAATTGAGATTGTTTCTCATTGGGTTGGTTTTTCTTCAAAGATTCAATGAAAAACCCCATGGCATGTAAGGGCTGCCGCAAATCATGGCTGGCGGCGGCCAGAAATGTGGATTTAGCATGACTGGCTGCTATGGCCTTGTCTTTTTCAAGTCTTAAGTTCTTTACGAGATCCGAATTTTCAAATCTAAGCCTTATGGATAACAGCAGGGATTTCTGGATGACGAGGCTAAAGGCCAAATTGATAAACAGGAAAATGATGCAGAATATGCCCGCCGATATATTCATTTCATCGTTAACGCTAAAATATCTGAAGGCCAGTCCCGACATAACCGGTATGGCAAAAGCAAAATAGCAGGGAACGAATGACGAAAGCCCCGGGACAGACCCCGATGTTACGCCAAATAAAACCACAGTGATGAAGAGCAATGTTGTGGCGTCGCCATACATAGGAAAGAAAAAGCCAACAGCCCCCCATGCGGTTCCAGAAAAGGCCGCAAGAAAAATATTTATTATGCTGAGCAGGGTAAGGTTAATATCATGTTTTCGTTGTACATAAAAAAGTATAAGCCGGAGTACAGATGGAAAGTTAACCAAGACAAGCCAGGTTAAGAGTATTTTATGGGGGACAATGGCCCAAAGCGTAAAGGTCGTAAGGCTGGAAATAACAAGAACAATGACCAGAATAGACTTGATCTGTTGGGAAATCAGACTCAATTGTTCTGACAGGATCCTATCTGATAATGATAAAATATCCGTGTCGCTTGTTGCCATTTTGGTTATGTCCATTTTGCCGCCCCCAATATAACATTTTTAGAGAAAGAGGATAATGGAATTCCAAGCAGGAAGATATAGTATAAAACTGCTAGTTTAACATGTAAAATATTACAGAAAAAGGCGGCCCGATTAATGGCACCGCCTTTTCAGTTTTATAAGGATAATATATTGTGTCCTTAGAGGGCCTTGATAATATTATCGACCATTTTTTTGGCATCGGAAAACAGCATCATGGTATTGTCACGGAAAAATAATTCATTTTGCACGCCAGCATAACCGGCTGCCATGCCGCGTTTGACGAATAACACAGTTTTTGCATTTTCCACATCCAATATAGGCATGCCGTATATGGGGCTTGCCTTGTCGGTTTTCGCTGATGGATTGGTCACGTCATTGGCCCCGATGACAAAGGCGACATCGGCCTG
The DNA here is from genome assembly GCA_024280095.1 of Alphaproteobacteria bacterium. Classification (GTDB taxonomy): domain Bacteria; phylum Pseudomonadota; class Alphaproteobacteria; order Sphingomonadales; family Emcibacteraceae; genus Paremcibacter. The sequence goes on from JAJRQU010000037.1 coordinate 13,245, forward strand.
AGAAAACTCATTATTGATATCCTCAAGTTCGAACACCTCATCATAAGGCACATTGGCTTCGGCCAGCAGCACATTCATATGCCCCGGCATGCGCCCGGCCACAGGATGAATGGCATAGGAAACTTTAACGCCTTCAGCTTTAAGGATATCAACCATTTCACGCAGGGCATGTTGGGCCTGCGCAACGGCCATGCCATAGCCCGGTACAATGATAACCGAGCCGGCGTTCTTCATGATGAAGGCCGCATCCTCTGCCGATCCTTGTTTGACAGGGCGCGTTTCAGCTTCGCCGCTGCTCGCTGCGGCATCTTCGCCGCCAAATCCGCCCAGAATAACGCTGATAAACGACCGGGTCATGGCCGTGCACATGATATAGCTCAGGATAGCGCCGGACGACCCCACGAGCGCCCCCGTGACGATTAGCGCGTTATTCTGCAGGGTGAAGCCAATGCCCGCTGCCGCCCAGCCGGAATAGCTGTTGAGCATGCTGACCACAACCGGCATATCTGCGCCGCCAATGGGAATGATGATCAGGAAGCCAATCAGGAAACTCAAACCGATGATCCACCACATGACACTATAGCCGCCCAAATCTGTTACTATGCCAAGGGATAAAGTGATGATCATGCCAATGATCGCTATTGCCAGCGCCGCATTAATTATATGGCGGCCCGGCAGCATGATCGGCGCGCCGGACATAGTGCCGTTTAATTTGGCAAAGGCAATAACAGAGCCAGAGAATGTAATCGCTCCAATGGCCGCGCCTAGGCTCATTTCAACTATGCTCGCGGCATATATTTGCCCCAAGGCGTCGGTAATGCCATATCCCGCAGGCTCAAGAAAGGCCGCCGCCGCCACTAATACGGCGGCAAGCCCCACCAGTGAATGAAAGGCCGCAACCAGTTGCGGCATGGATGTCATCTGAATACGCAGGGCAATCATAATGCCGATGCCGCCGCCAATAGCCATGGCAATGGCAATCCATTCATAGGAGACAACAGCAGGATTAAGCAAGGTCGTCACAACCGCAATGACCATGCCGATCATGCCATATCTATTGCCTTTAAGAGAGCTTTCCGGTGATGATAACCCCCGCAGGGCCATGATGAATAAGACGCCCGAGACAAGATAAGCGAGAGCCGTCAAATCATTTATATTTTGGATAGACATTCATACCCTCCTTATTTCTTTTTCTTATACATGGCCAGCATGCGCTGGGTAACGGCAAAGCCGCCAAAGATATTTACCGCCGCAAGACCAATGGCAATGATCCCAAGGATTTTGGCGATGCTCATATCCACAGGCCCAGCCGCGATCAAGGCACCAACGATAATCACCGAGGAAATGGCATTGGTGACCGCCATAAGCGGGGTATGAAGGGCAGGGGTCACGCTCCACACCACGTAATATCCGACAAAAATTGCCAAGACGAATAAAGAGAGTTGGGATAGGAACGGGCTGACGGTTGCCGCATGTGTTGC
>JAJRQU010000038.1 GCA_024280095.1 Alphaproteobacteria bacterium
CGAAGCCGGTAATTTCACCTATGATGCCAAGCTGGAAGATATTCACATGCATGTGGAATCGCGGCTGACAGAAATTATCGGGGATGCGGCGGGGCGGCTTCATACGGCGCGGTCGCGAAATGATCAGGTGGCGACAGATTTTAAGCTATGGACCCGGGATGCCATGGATCAGCTGGACGGGGCTTTGAAAGGCCTGCAATTGGCATTGGTTGCGAAGGCGCAGCAACATGCGGATGTGATCCTGCCGGGCTTCACTCATCTGCAATCGGCCCAGCCGGTAACTTTTGGCCATCATCTGTTGGCCTATTTCGAAATGTTTACGCGGGACAGGGACAGGCTGCGTGATGCCAGAGGGCGGCTCAATGAATGTCCGCTTGGGGCGGCGGCTTTGGCGGGGACATCTTTTCCCATTGATCGGCATCAGACGTCGGATAGTTTAAATTTTCGCGCGCCGACGGCCAATAGTCTGGACAGTGTATCTGATCGGGATTTCGCGCTTGAGTTTCTTTCCAGCGCGGCCATCAGCGCCATTCATATTTCCCGTTTGGCCGAAGAAATCGTCATCTGGTCTTCGGCCCAGTTTAATTTTATCAGCCTGAGTGATAAATTCACCACAGGCTCTTCCATTATGCCGCAAAAACGCAACCCGGATGCGGCGGAATTATGTCGCGCCAAGGCGGGCCGGATCATCGGGGCGCTCAACAGCCTGTTGATAGTGATGAAGGGGCTTCCGCTGGCCTATAGCAAGGATATGCAGGAAGATAAAGAAGCGACTTTTGATGCGGCCAACGCCTTTGCGCTGATTATCGCGGCCATGACCGGCATGATTGATGATATGACAGTGAATGAAAAGGCCATGAAATCATCGACCGAAAATGGGTTTATCACCGCAACCGACCTTGCCGACTGGTTGGTGCGCGTGCTTGATATGCCCTTTCGGAACGCCCATCATGTTACAGGCTCTCTTGTGGCGCTGGCGGAAAAGAAGGGCTGTGACCTTGATGGCTTGACACTAGCTGAAATGCAGGAAGTAGACGCAAAAATCACCGAAGATGTCTTTTCTGTGCTTGATGTGGAAAGTTCCGTGGCGAGCCGGACAAGTTTTGGCGGAACGGCGCCGGATCAGGTGCGCCTGCAAGTCAAGGCCGCCAAAGAGCGCATTGAATAATTACCCAAACAGATTTTTCTGATATGTTAAATGTGAATCAGATGAGGAGCGCGTAATGCGGAAAATAATAATGGTTTTTTGTGCGGGACTTGTATGTCTTGGGTTGGCCTCTTGCGGCAAGAGGGGGGATTTATTGCCGCCGCCCGGTTATGAAAAACCAGATAACAACACATAACAGAATCGAGACTATAGTTTATGGATCATTTCGATTACCAACAAGGCGAAATATATGTGGAAGGCGTGCCGGTGCGCGCTATCGCAGAGCAGGTCGGGACGCCGTTCTATTGCTATTCAACAGAAACACTGGTTCGGCATTATAATGTCTTTAGTGACGTTTTTAAGGGCCATGATTTCCTGTTATGCTACGCGCTCAAGGCCAATAGCAATCAGGCCATTATCAAAAGTCTGGCAAATCTGGGCTCGGGAGCCGATGTGGTGTCGGAAGGCGAATTGCGCAGGGCACTCAAAGCCGGAATAGCTGCGGAAAAAATTGTCTATTCGGGCGTTGCAAAAACCCGGGAGGAAATGGCTTTTGCTTTGGAAAAAGGCATATTGCAGTTCAATGTAGAGTCAGAACCGGAATTACATCAACTGAGCCGCGTTGCAGATGCCATGGGAAAAGTCGCGGCCATTGCCTTTCGGATTAATCCGGATGTGGATGCCAAAACCCATGCCAAAATTTCCACCGGAAAGTCGGAAAATAAATTTGGTATTCCCTGGACCAAGGCCCGCGAAATATATGCCAAAGCCGCCGCGTTGCCGGGCATTCGGGTGCAGGGTGTTGACCTTCATATTGGCTCACAATTAACGGACCTTGCGCCTTTTGAGGAGGCCTTCGGGCGTATTGTTACGCTGATTGAAGACCTGCGGGCCGATGGTCATGACATCAGCGTACTTGATCTGGGCGGGGGGCTTGGTATTCCTTATGATCAAACGGCTGAAAAACCGCCGTTGCCGCTGGAATATGGTGAAATGGTTAAAAGAATTGTCGGGCATCTGGGCTGCAAGATAATCATCGAACCGGGCCGGCTTTTGGTGGGAAATGCCGGTATATTAGTGTCAAAGGTCATATTTTTAAAACACGGCGAAAAACGTAAATTCCTGATCATTGATGCGGCCATGAACGATTTGATAAGGCCAAGCATGTATGATGCCTATCACGAGATTGTTGCGGTGAAAGCCTCTGAGAGCCCATTGTCAGCCTATGATGTGGTGGGGCCGGTTTGTGAAACAGGCGATACCTTTGCCGTCCGGCGCGATTTACCGGAACTCGAAGCCGGGGATTTGGTGGCGATCCGGTCTGCGGGGGCTTATGGCGCGGTGATGTCATCGACCTATAATACCCGCCGCCTTGTCCCGGAAGTATTGGTTAAGGGCACGGAATATGCCATCGTTCGCCCGCGCCCGAGTTATGATGACATCATAGGGCTGGATAAAATGCCAAAATGGCTGGATTAAGGAAAAAAACCTGAAGCAAGACAATAAAACAGAAGAAAAAACAAGTGCCCGGCGTGCCATATTAACAGGCTTGCTTCAAGCGGCTGTGCTGTATCTTGCGTATCTTGCCCTATCGCTGGCGGATCCATGGGGTTATGCTCCGCCTTGGGTGCAGGCGGTTGTTTATGGCATATTATTTCTCCTGATGTTGACCTGCATCACGCGCGGCCTTATGGGGAAAATTATTTGGCCCTTGCGGGTGAGCCTGAGGGCTGTTGTCCTGTCCCTTTTCCTATTTGCCATTATGGGGGTTTTCGCGGGGCCGGATGCCAGAAGGCTGATCGAAACAGCCGTCAAGCCAAGAGCCATTTTTTCTTACCCTATTCCCGAGATAACAATGATTGTGACCCCGCCGGCCTATAGTGGGCGTGAGAAATTCACGGAAGTCTTGAGCCTTGATAAGGCACAAACGAGCGGGCTGACCCCCATTCCGCAAGGCAGCGAAATAATGGTGCGGGTGCTGAATATATCCCATGCCCCGACTTTGGTAACCGACGATCAGTCCACAGCGTTCTTAAGCGGAGAGGCGGGAGGCTTTGTGGCAAAATTCATTGTGCGGGATGAAATAAACTGGGCAATCAAGGAAGGCAGCAGAGAAATCGGTGTTTGGCCACTGTTAATATTGGTGGATGAAACACCCGTCATTAAAAGGGCAGATTTTCGTGATATGATGAGTGATGACGGCTTATTCGGTTTGTCACTTCATTTGAAGGATGATCATGGCCTTGCGGCGGTATATGTTGATATTGTTGCTTCTGATAATGCCCAGAAACATAATATGAAACATAATATGAAACATAATATGAAACATAATATGCAAAATAATATGCAGAATCGCGTTACGCTTCCCATTGCGGATTTGAAAGAATATGATGCTGAGGTATATGTCAATTTTTCATCTTCTGACCTTGCGCGTGGGAAGGTTGATATATTGCTCGAGATTGTGGATCAGGCGGGCCAAAGCCAGAAAAAAGTCATATCCGGCATCTCCTTGCCGCAAAAGAAATTTGTCAATCCTCATGCCAGAAAAATCATTGAGATCCGCAGGCAGATTTTGACCATGCCGGATCAACGGAAAAAACTGGCACGAAGGCTTATGGCCTTGGGGCTTGTGCCGGATGATGGACAGACGCCGCCCGTATTCTACATGGCCCTCAGGTCAGCTTACTGGCGGTTGACAAAGCCAAAGGATGACGGGGACATCATCAGCGCAAGAGATATTCTGTGGGATATTGCCCTGATGATGGAAGATGGGGATGCGGGCCAATTCAACCGCGCTATATTGGACGATCTTGCGGCTTTGAAGCTGGCGATCTTACAGAAAAACGCGGACGAGAAAATAAGGCAACAGTTGCAGGATATAGATAAAGCCATCGTTTTTTTTCAGCGACATCAGCAATCCTCCTTTAGGGCGGCCCCTCATATGAGGCGACATGAAGATCAATATGATATTAAAGAATTGCGGCGCCTTTACGGGGAAATTCTGTCTCATATGCATTATAAGAAATTTAAAGAAGCCATAGATATGGTGGCTTACCTTGAACATGGTTTTATTTACAAAGACCGTGATATGCTTTCAGCGCAAAGCTATGAGCGGTTTCAAGTGGTCAGCAGCGCCCGCGATACGATCAATGATCTGGAGGAATCCCAGCGCCGGGTCTTATCCTATGTTTATAAGCAATCCATTACTCTGGAAATTGCAGGTGCAGAGGGGCTTGGCGCGGCGATGCAGACAAGTCAGATAAGATTGCCCAATAAAAAGATTAAGGACTGGATCGTTCTTCAGAATGAGTTGGCCAAGACCGTAAGTGACTTGGGAATTCGGCTGCAAAAATCCGGCATTGATGCGGCCCATTTAACCGTGGCGACAGGAGATTTGATGCGTGACGTTACCCATAATATGGAAGCCGGTGACATGGCCGCGACAGCAGAAAATCAGACGGAAATATTAATGCTTTTGAATAGTTTGAAAAAGCTGTTGGATCGGAAAATACAATTCAGGCCAAAAAAACTGCAGCGCAATTAACCAGAAACCTCAGTCAAGTCAATGAAGGCTTTTCTGACTTTTCTGGCTTTTTAAAATAGTATTGACAGTCTTGCACAGCTCATCAAGAGAGAAGGGTTTGCTGATCACATCATGGATTAAACATTCCAGATTATGGGCACGCTGCATTTCGTGTGAATATCCTGTCATCATCAGAATAGGCATTTTGGGGTGTTCAGCGGATACCTTCAGGGCCAGTGCGATCCCATCCATTACAGGCATAACAATATCGGTCAGCAGAAGATCAAAAGCATCTTCAGCCAAGGCTTCAATAGCGGCGCCGCCGTCTTCTACGCCGACGATGCTATGGCCATGACGCTCCAGCGCCCGGCTGACAAACAACCGGACGGCCATCTCATCTTCTGCGATTAGAATATGCGCCATATTTATTCACTCCATAAAATCTGTAGAGTAAGCTTAGAGTATAATTGTTTACATTATCTTTACGACATTTTTGCGGCAGAATATTACTTGCGGGCAAAAGTGACGCTGATACTGGTGGCGGCATCGGGCGGATTGGCCAGCGAAGTGGAAAAAGGGACAATCTCGCCCTTTGAAATGGTGGCGGCGGATGATTTAAAGGTCCATTCCCGAATAACCTCTCCCTGATTGCTTTTTAAGGCGATCCTGAGCAGGGGCAGCGGAATGGTTTTATTTGTCCGATTTTCTATATTGCCGGCAACCGTCAAGGTTGTCACTTGGCCGGTTCGGACTTTATTCAAGACAGTATTGGTTATTTTGAACAGTTCTTCAGGCGGAATTTCCAAGGCAGATTCTGGATCGTTTTGGGCATCATGTGTAAGGGCGTTATTTTCCATGCCAAGCGCCCGATATAGTTTTTGGGATGGGGACCATATGTTTTCTATGGTGCTTTGGAAAATCAGGAAGCTGCTGATAATGATGACGACGAAGGCCGCAAGGCCGTACCATCCCCATAAAATATCGCCGTGGTTATGATTTTGCAAAGCAGGTAAATTTGATCCTTTTGGCATGGGGCGCGGGCGTTTTTTGCGCCGGGCACGTTTCACGGCGAAGTCATCTTCATCGTCTTCTCGCGCTGTTCCCTTGGCGGAGGATGGGTTTTTCTCTGTGGGCGTTACAGGGCCTTCGGCTTCTGTTCCGTCAAGCACCGGCGTGTCAAGTTCCGGCGGCCCTTCTTTCCAGCTATGCTTGCATTTGGCACATCTGACGACCCGGCCACCCGGCATAAGAGCCTTGGGGTCAACAACGTATCGTGCGGCGCATTCGGGGCAGGTCAGGATCATATGAAGCTTGTGTTTATTGTTATATCATGGGTTTATGGCTGCATTAGAGTATAATCAGACGAAATGATTTACGCAAGAGTCCTTAAGTTAATGTAAAATGATCGAATAACATTATATTTTGAGTTTACGGCATACAAGCGAATTGCTATGGTTAATTGATATAATACCAATTGTAATAATAGCAGTATGAGGCATAGTGAGTGATCCATTTTGATAATATCGGGATGAGATATGGCATGGGGTCGGAAGTGTTAAAGGATATCTCCTTTAACCTTAAGCCGGGATCATTACATTTCTTGACCGGGCCAAGCGGCGCGGGCAAAACAAGTCTTTTGAAACTGATGTATTTGGCCCAGCGTCCATCGCGGGGTAAGATAACCATGTTTAATGAGGATGTGACAGCCGCAAAGCGTGAGGATTTGCCAAAATTACGCCGCAGGATTGGTGTCGTGTTTCAGGACTTCAGGTTGCTGGATCATCTGACCGCTGTTGAGAATGTCGCTTTGCCCTTGCGGATTTCAGGGGGAAAAGGGACTGAAATAGAAGAGCATGTGAAAGAACTTCTGACATGGGTTGGCTTGAAAGGCCGGATGAAATCGCGTCCTCCGACCCTGTCTGGCGGGGAAAAACAGCGGGTTGCCATTGCCCGCGCTGTCATCAAACGGCCAGATATTTTGCTTGCTGATGAACCAACGGGGAATGTTGATCCAGCCATTGCAAAAAGAATAATGCATCTGTTTGTTGAATTAAATAAATTGGGCACCACGACGGTTATTGCCACCCATGATATGAGCTTGGTGGAAGAGGTTGGTGCGGATCGCCTGCATCTTCAAAATGGCCGGTTACATATGATCAGAACCGGTGAAACTGTGCCGAATTTAGAAGAAGAAAAGTTTGATTCACGAGAGTTCAGTTCCGGCACATTGGATCAAAATGAATTTGATCCCAAACCAATTGCTCGGGATGAGGTATTATGACCAAGGCCATTCATTTCCTGCCCGATGAGAAAAACCACGAAGCAACCCGCCTTTTGCCCTATGTCATGGCCGTTATGGTCTATTTAAGTGCCTTGGCGCTCATGGGGAGTATGATGCTTCATAAAGGGTTTGGTGATTGGACGGAAAGCTTAAGCAATCGGCTCACCGTGCAAGTCACGACGGCAGATCGGGAAGCGCGAGAGACACAAGTGCGGCAGGTTATACAGCTTTTACGCAATACGCCCGGCATAGAACATGTGCGCAAACTTAACGAGGTTGAGATTGAACAATTGCTGGAGCCTTGGCTCGGGGTGGGAAATGTGACAAGCGACCTGCCCGTGCCGGATATTCTTGATGTTACGGTCAGCCGCGCCCTTAAAATCAATCTGGATGCCTTGAACGCTCAAATATCGAAAATATCAGATAATATTCATCTGGATGATCACCAGCAATGGCTGGGACGTTTTCTGCGGTTAATGGATATGGTGGAATATACGGCGCTGGGTATTTTACTGCTGGTGGTGATGGCGACCATTTGTATGGTTATTTTTGGCACCAAGGCCGGCATGGCGGAAAACCGCGAGACCATTGCGATCATGCATCATCTGGGTGCGCGGGATAGCATGGTTGCCCGGGCTTACCAGAATCGTTTTATGATCTATGGTTTGAAAGGCGGCATCATCGGGCTTGTTTTGGCTTTTGTGACCCTGATATCCCTGATATATTTATCACGTGATTTGGCTTCGGGACTGGCCCCAGTTCCGGACTTGCCAATGGTCGAAGTCGGGATCTTGTTGGTGGTGCCAATCATTGCGGCTGCAATTTCGATGCTTACGGCGCGTATTACCGTCATGCGGGACTTGAGACGAATGGTTTAAAATCCGTCGCGAAGAGAGAGAGCCATATGAAATATATATTTTATCTGATACTGAGCTTGGCGCTTATATGGGCGGCTGGGTTATTTTATTTCATTTATGATTTGTCTCAGGCCCAGCCGCCCACAGATGAGAAAACCGATGGGATTGTGGCTCTTACCGGAGGCAAAAGCCGCCTTCAGGAAGCGGTTGACCTTCTGGAACAGGGATTGGCAGGAAAATTATTCATATCAGGGGTGAATGCAGATGTGACCGATGAAGAGTTACATGCTGTTCTTGGCAGCCCCCAAAACCTGATAGACTGCTGCATTGAAAGCGGAACCATGGCACAGAATACGGTTGGCAATGCAGAGGAAATAGCCCTTTGGGTGGACAGAAGCCATATGTCCTCCATCAGGGTTGTCACCTCTCTTGAACATATGCCACGTGCCTTGATCGAAATGCGCAGATTCATGCCGGATACAAAAATGATCGCCCATCCCGTTGGCCAATGGCGACCCGAAAATATCCGGCTGATGTCATTGGCCCGTGAGTATAGTAAATTTCTGGTCAGCTCATTTCGTAACAGTCTACTTGACTCAGGCCCAAATGAGTCCCATATGGAAAATACAGCCGTTGAAAAAAAAGAATAAATAAAAAGGGTAAGGAATAGTGTTACGTCTGCGGTCTTCTATTTTCAGGGCATGTTTTTATGGCTGGACGGGACTTTGTTGCCTTTTATGGTCGCCTTTGCTTTATATTCCGGCTGTGCCGAGGTCTTGGCACGCGGCCTTTCAAACCAGATGGTCCCATAGCGTACGCTTTTGGCTGTGGCTGGTTCAAAATTTGACAATGGAGGTGCGGGGAGGGGAATTTATCTCCAAAACACCGGTCATCTATGCCATGAAACATCAATCCATGCTGGATACTTTCGTTATGCATTCCATCATTGATGACCCGTCGTTCATCATGAAAGAAGAGCTTTTGAATGTACCGCTTTATGGGCGTGTTTGCCGTAAAGTGGGCAACATCACCATTGATCGGGACATGGGCATGAAATCCATGAAAAAAATGCTGACGCTGTCCCGCAGTGAAACAGATAATGGCCGGTCTGTGATCATATTCCCCGAAGGTTCACGGGCAGAGCCCGGCGCGAAACATCCTTATATGGCGGGCATTTTTGGTATTTACAAATATCTTAAAATTCCGGTGGTGCCCATTGCCGTCAATACCGGGGTCTATTGGCCCAGAAAAGGCCCGATGAAATCCGGCAGATTTGTCATTGAATTTCTGCCGCCTATTGAAGCTGGCCTTCAGAAGAAAGCCTTCATGGACAGGCTGGAAAATGTCATTGAAACAGCCAGTCAGAAACTGCTGGATACAGATTAGATAAATTTCGGGATAGACCCCATGTTCTGCGCACTCTATATTGCAAACGCGTGAATCAGTATATTAATTCTCTGGAAAAATTATGCGTTTGAAAGTTTTGGCATCTGCCGTTCTTATATTGGTCTTGGGCTATGTTTTTTTCTGGCATTATATGGCGGGGGAAATAGAAGAAAAATTCGGCCATTGGGCCAGTCAGCAGAAATCAAAAGGGATAAGCGTAAACTATAAAGACCTTGAAATCTCAGGGTTTCCTTATCGGATGGAGCTGTCGTTAAATGATCTGAGGATTGTCAAAACAGGCCCGGAAAAAACCCCAATATCCTTAATATCCCCTCATGTCATGCTGGTGGCATTCCCGTGGAATATCAATCATGGCGTTATTTTCAGTGATGGGGCAACCGTACGTATTGGCAGCCGTAGAAACCCCGCTTTGTCCCTGAATATTGGAAAAACCCGAGCTTCGGCGAATATTGATATTTTGAACCGGCGTTTTCAAAGGGCTTCTTTTGTCATGGCGGACGTATCTTGGGGCGGTGGAAAATCCGTAAAACGATCGTCTGCTGAGGAGGTAAAGTTCCATATCATGCGGCCAGAAGCCCTTAAGGTACCTGTGCCATCCAATGATATGGAACTTCCTATTTTGATGAAGATTTATCTGGAGGCCAGTGATGTGGTCGCTCAGGAAATCCCCGTGGGTATTTTTGGCAAGAAAGCGGATCAGGTTAAAATTGATCTTCAGCTTCACGGCGAAGAATTCCCGAATTTTTCCAAGGAAAGTTTAAGTGCCTGGCGGGATGCCGGCGGTACCGTCCAGGTGAAGAATTTTTCTATTTTATCGGGAGATATGGATATGATTCTTGATGGAGAGGCCACCTTGGATCAGGATTTGAAGCCGCTCGGCGCTTTTGCCGCCAAAATTCATGGCATTGACCATATCGTGACTGTTCTTTCTGGTCATTCGGCCTTTCAGCAGGTGCCAGGGGCCATGATTTTGCAGGAATTGCGCCGGATGAGCAAAAAAGAAGGTGCGAACCCAAAATCTAATCCAGAATCGGGGCAAGGGAAAGATACTCTCGATTTAGCCATCAGCTTGCAGGGGGGATTATTGTTTTTAGGCCCGATTCCGGTTTATGAACTGGGTCCTGTGGTGGATTGACAATCTATTTTTCATCTTTGTGACGGCCAAAGTCGGCGATATCTTGTTCTTGCCCCGCATCAATTATTTCCTTGCGAATGCGGCGGGTACGGTCAAATAATTTAAATAATTTATCGCCTTCATCATAACGGATGGCCCGTTGCAATGCGGTCAGATCTTCACTAAAACGCCCCAGCATTTCCAGAACCGCCTCTTTATTATGCAGGAAAACATCGCGCCACATGGTCGGGTCTGACGCGGCGATGCGGGTAAAGTCTCTAAAACCGCCAGCGGAATATTTGATAACTTCTGATTTGGTGACCTCTTCGAGGTGACGGGCCGTACCCACGATATTATAAGCGATCAAATGGGGAAGATGGCTGGTAATGGCCAGAACCATATCATGATGATCCGGTGTCATAAGTTCGACCTTGCTGCCCAAAGCCTGCCAGAATTTCTCTAGCTTTTTCACCATGTCATCAGGGGTATTCTCAAGGGGGGTCAATATGCACCAACGCCCTTCAAACAGGGCGGCAAAGCCCGCATCCGGCCCGGATTGTTCGGTTCCCGCCACAGGATGTCCGGGGATGAGGTGGCAATCCGCCCTCATGAGCGGCGATAAGGCTTTTACCACGCTGCCTTTTACGGAACCCACATCGGTCAGGATGGCCCCGCTTTTCATTTCAGGGCAGATGAGCCTGCCCAGATCACCGTAAGTGCCAACAGGGCTCGCCAATATAACAAGATCACTGCCCTGAACGGCCTCTTGTGGGTCGGAGGTGATGTGATCGGCCAGTTTTAAATTACGGGATATTTGGCAATGTTCTGGGTTATTGTCACAGGCGATCAATCGGTCTGTCGCGCCCGCTTTCACGATGGCCCGCGCCATAGAGGAACCAATCAGGCCCATACCAATAATGGTGATTTGAGAGAATAAGGCCATGTTTAATGCTCCATAAATTCTTTAAGCCGCTGGATCACAGCGCGGTTTTGCGGCTCTGTTCCAATGGTCAGGCGCAGACAATGTCGCAACTTCTGGCCCGGCAGCCAACGCAGAATAAACCCGTGTTTCAGGAGATATTCATTGGCTTTCTCTGCTGTTTTTTCCGTTTTGTCCGGGAATTTTATCAAGATAAAATTGGTCACGCTCGGTATGGGGGAAAGGCCCATTGCGATCAGCGCGTCCCTTAAAATGCCGAGCCATTTGGTATTATGAGCGCGGGCTTTATTTTCAAAATCGGTATCCGCCAAGGCGGCAATTCCGGCGACTTGCGTTGGCGAGGGCACATTGAACGGATCACGAATACGGTCTAATACAGAGGCCACTTCCGGGCAGGCATAACCCCAGCCGAGCCTGAGGGCGGCCAACCCGTATAATTTCGAAAAAGTACGGGTCATTAAAACATTCTTGGATTTTCGAACCAGTTCAATGCCCGCCTGATAATCGTCTTTTTCGACAAAATCGGCGTAGGCACTATCCAGAACCAACAGAATATTATCCGGGATGTTTTTCCAAATCCGCTCAACCTCCCGGGCCGAAATATAGGTGCCTGTCGGGTTATTGGGATTGGCCAGAAAGATGATGCGGGTGCGATCCGTGACAGCGGCCAGAATATTATCCACATTGGCGGTATAGTCTGTATCTTGCACTTCGATGGGCACCCCGCCAAAGCTTGCGGCGGCGATGGGATACATCATGAAACTATGTTTGGGAAAGATGACCTCATCCCCCGGGGCAATATACGCCCGGCAGGCAAGTTTCAGAATTTCGTCCGAGCCGACACCGCAGATGATCTGGCCGGCTTGGATAGAATATTTTTTCGCCAATGCGGCGCGCAGGTCATGGTAAGAGGCATCCGGGTAACGATGTAGTTTTTCCGCTTCTTCAAGATAAGCTGTGATGGCCTTTGGGCTTGCGCCCAGCGCGCTTTCATTGGATGATAATTTTACGGTCGTTTCCGCGCCTTCTGCATGGGATTTCCCCCCCACATAGACGTCAAGCTGCTTTATCCACGGACGTGGTTCCGGTCCAGTCATCGGGTTTCCTGATATTATTTTATTATGACACGTCAATTGGATTATATTCATCTGGCGCAAAATTCAACTGTTCTTTTGCCAGATAATGATTATGTTGTTTTTTATGACGAAGGATACAATAGAGAAAATTGACGCTGATGGCTATGCAGAAGTGGTGACGCTCGGGCAGAACCGTCCGCTCCTGCTTGATTCCGGGGAACAGATTGCTTCATTTGATATGGCTTATAAATCCTGGGGAAAATTAAATAGTGATAAAAGTAATGTGGTTCTTATTTGCCATGCGTTAACGGGCGACCAATATGTCAGAGGTCTTAATCCGATCACAGGCAAGCAGGGCTGGTGGGAAAATATGGTTGGCCCCGGCAAGCCTGTTGATACGGACGCTTATTATGTGATTTGCATCAATGTTCTGGGGTCTTGCGCCGGCACGACGGGGCCGGCATCGGTAAATGCAATCACGGGAAAAACATATGGCATAGATTTTCCGGTCATTACCATAGGGGATATGGTTCGGGCGCAGGCCATGCTTCTGGATCATTTAAAAATTGAAAAACTTTTCTCGATCATTGGTGGTTCCATGGGCGGCATGCAGGCTTTGCAATGGGCCGTGGATTACCCGGATAGGGCGAAAACGGTTATTCCTATTGCTGCAACATGGCGCCATTCGGCCCAGAATATTGCCTTTCACGAAGTGGGGCGTCAGGCGATCATGGCTGACCCCAACTGGGCGGGCGGGCGTTATCTTGACCATGATCAAAGGCCGCAGTCCGGCCTTGCGGTGGCCCGTATGGCGGCGCATATAACCTATATGTCTGAAGCCGGCCTGACCAATCGTTTTGGCCGCGCACTTCAGGATCGGGACAAGCTGGCGTTTGGTTTCGATGCGGATTTTCAGATTGAAAGCTATCTGCGTCATCAGGGTTTATCTTTTGTCGACAGATTTGATGCCAATAGTTATCTGTATATCACCCGCGCCATGGATTATTATGATCTGGGCGCGGGTCATGACGGCGTCCTGGCAGAGGCCTTTCGCGGCACGAAAACCAGATTTTGCATCTTGTCATTCACGTCCGACTGGCTATATCCGACATCGGAAAGCCGTCATATTGCGCGGGCGCTTAATGCGGTCGGCGCAAGGGTTAGTTTCGCCGATATAGACATGAGCAAGGGCCATGACAGTTTTCTGCTTGATTGCCCGGAGATGTTCAACATCGTACGGGGGTTCCTTAGATCGGAAGCAGATGCTGCGGGGATAGTGACATAATGACAGAACAAGGATCAAGAGCATCAGATATTCGGGTCGATCTTCTGGAAATTGCGCGGCTTATTGAACCTCGCGCGACTGTGCTTGATGTGGGCTGCGGGGATGGTAGTCTTTTGGATTATCTGGTGCGGCAGAAACAGGTTGATGGCCGGGGTATTGAGCTGAGTTCCGAAGGGGTCAATCAATCTATTGCCAAGGGACTTTCCGTTATTCAGGGCAATGCGGAAGAAGATATAACTTTTTTTCCAGACGATTGTTTTGATTATGTGATCTTAAGTCAGACGTTACAGGCCATGAGAAGGCCCGATAAAATACTCGAACAATTGCTGCGTGTCGGGCGTAAGGCGATTGTGTCTTTTCCCAATTTCGGTCATTGGAAAGTGCGGTTAAGTCTTGGGCTGCGCGGCACCATGCCGGTGAATAATACTTTGGAACACCCGTGGTATTCCACGCCGAATATTCATTTTTGTACCATTCGGGATTTTGTAAATCTTTGCGGACAGCAGAATATTCATCTGGAACAATCTATGGCGATTAATGCCAAGGGATACAGGATGCCGTTTCATAATTTGTTTCTGGCAAATTTTATGGCAACACAAGGCATGTATGTTATTACCAGAAAATAAATCAGTTATATTCTTTAGGGGATAAAGAAAATCTGTAAAATTAAAATCAGAAATTAAAGGAAAATCATATGACAAAAAAAGACAATGGGGCCCCTAAAAAGGTAAAGCATGAGACAGGCCAACAGGAACAAAAGCTTCCGGCTTTATACAATCAGATCGTGCCATTATTGAAAACGGTACACAAAGATCTGAAATTACAGAATAATCAGAAATTTGATTTTGCCGCCAATATAAATGCGGTGCCGATTGTCATGCAGGAACTGCCAATGGCCGCGAAATTCTTCCCGATCGTTTTCGCTGCTGATGCGCCAAATGTTATGTTGGCGGTGCTGGGCATTCGAAATGGGCAAAATCTCTTTGTAGATGAAAATGGGGTTTGGCAGGAAAATAGTTATATTCCGAGTTACATCAGGCGCTATCCTTTTTTTATTGCCAAACCGGATGAAAAATCTGAACCGATCATTTGCATTGATGACACATCATCACTCTTGTCCCCGGATGGTGATGTCGCGCTTTTTAAAGATGAAAACCCCACGGATGAGTTGAGCCGTATTATGGATTTTACGCGCAACTATGAGCAACAATCAGCGTGGGCAAATGAGTTTAGTCAAGCCCTGACTGAAAAAGATATATTGGAAGGCCAGCGCGTATCCTTCAAAGAGGGCGAGGACGTGAAAGCCAATGTGGATGGCTTCAAAACCATCAGCCGACCAAAATTTGATGATCTGGACGGGAAGACATTGAAAGAATGGCTCGGTAAGAACTGGCTTGACGCCAGCATTTTACATCTGGCGTCGGGGAGCAATTTTGATTCATTATGGCGCATGGACCGGAAACGGAATGGCTAGTGCCCTGTGTCACCTTATTTGCATGGTTTGGATCACCTGTCCCGTTTTCTGGGTAGGAAGCGTTGCGCGGGCGATGCTTTAGCATCGGCAAGCAGCGGTGACGCCCTTCCAGTGAATGGGACAGGTGACCCTTCGGGCGGCTTTGCAAGCCTGCCGCGTGCGTTGCCCGACGCTTGTTATGCGGGGCATGACGACACGCCGCGCGCCTGCTCGGCAGACTTGTAAAACCGTCCAAACCATGCAAATAAGGTGACACAGGGCACTAGAGAACAGTTTTAAAAATCATAGAGCAGGCCCGCACGGGCCACGGTATCTGTTTTGAGGCGCCCGAGCGGGGCATCCTGATCATACAAGATATCATATGAAAATTTGCTGCTCAACGACCCATTGATTCTGACCTTAAGGGCCGTTTTGCTCTCAATGATATTTTTATTACCAAAAAAGAGAACGGTGGTATTGGTCAGGTTGCTACGGTCATTAATTGTCCAGTCGAAAATGCTGCTGGCAAAGACATTGAAACTGCTGTTATACCCCTCCCCGGGCAGGTCTCTGGTAAATAGCATGCTTGGGCCGCCTTCAATTTTCCAACTATAGCTGTCATTGTCAATCACCGGATAACCTATACCGAGGGAGGTTGTAATCCGTTCCCGAAATGTGCCGAATTGATCATTCTCATAACCGGCGAAGCTGACGAGGTAGATTTTTTCAGATAAATCATAATCCAGTTTGTAAGACAGCCCCCAACGTTGCTTGTCTTTGATGCCCGTGTTTTTATTCAAGTCGAAAAAGCTATCGATTGTATGATGAAGTTTTTCTGTATCGCGTTTTAATGTTCCGCCCAGACCTAATGATTCTTGACTTGTATTACCGCTGGACCGCAGGAAGTTAAGTTCAACCTCACCTTTCCAGCCGCGAAAACTGAAGAAACCGGGTTCTTCCTCAATAATTACCGCGCTGACGGCGGGTTCTTCCTCAACCACATCCGGGACTTCTTTGGCGATGATTTTCGGGCCTGCTTCAGCTTCGGGTTTTGCAACAACGTTTTCCGGGGCTTCAGGCTCCGTCATATTTTGTTTCAGGTTCAAAACAAGGTCTCTAATATCTTTTTCAGCCTCCGGATTGGCTGAAATGGCAAGTTCCGCCACCATATCAAGGTTTTTGCCGCCGTCTTTTTCTGATGCAATGATAAGTAAATTCATAATATCCGGTGATACCCGGCCGGCAGCATGGGGCGAGACGAATGTTATCCCGGCGAATATAATCGCCGTAAGGGCTGTTTTAAAAGTGAAAGACATGAGATAGGCTCTTTAATTATGGTGTCTGGTTGAAACTCAGGCGAAAGATAATCGGAACACTGCTGCTGATTGACGGCAGATTTGCTAATTTTTTTAACGTCTCCAGACCGGGAAGTAAATTAAATTTTTCCACATCAAGGAAAATAATTTCATCGGGGATTATCATGACGGCCTTGTCACTTAACCGCAAAACCACAAGCTGGGCATCAAATGTTTGCTGAAAGCCGTGAAGATCAAGGTCAAAGCTTACCTCAACGGATTTCTGCCCGCCGATTTCGAGGCTTTCAAATTGCGCCATATCAATTTGACCGTTTAATTCAGCCATGGGAAATTTATCTGTTTCAAAGAAAAATTCTTTCATGCGGGCATTGCGAATATCAACCCATGTTTCCACACTGGTCAGGTCAATGAGCAGGGTGATATCCCCCCCCGCCGTGATCCGGCCATCCAGACGGTAAAAGCTGTTACTTTCCCCAACAGAATTTTTCTTGATTGACCCAAAAGACAGGCTGGAATTTCCCATATCCAGTATCCAGTCTGCCCGCGCCGGATTTATGATCAGTCCCATGGTCAGAAGAAGGAAAGCAAAGATGGTACTTGATTTTTTGACGGTCATTGTTTTTTCCCTGAGTGATTTTCTTAGAATAAATAGATAGCAGAACGAAACACAAAGATAAACCAGTGCAACAATATCGAATGTCGATAGGGCCTAAATACTGTCGGAATATTTTACACATTGTCAGGATATTTTACAATAATCAGAGAATATGCGTTAAGAAATATTGGGAAGATTTATTAACATATTGTAATAAAAGGAAAGTTTTTTATTGGCGCGTAACTTGCAATATGAATCATCAGAGTAAACAGTTGTAAATTAGATAAAATAATTAATAAGGAGATTTAAAGATGTATAATTACGTTCGACATGCGTTGGTAGCATGCTTTTTTATATTTTCAGCCCAGGTGGCTTCTGCCGCTATTGTTCAGGCGGATTTTGGCGAGGAGCTGGATCTTGAGGTGTTTGGTTCTGGCCCCCGTGTGTTTTTTGCCGATGATCGGGCTATTGGCGCCGGTTCAGAGCTGACCATTGCCGATCAAACGGCTAATCCAAGTGGCTGGAACGGCTATCTGGATGTTGATATGTCCGGATATCTACTCACAATTACTCATATGGAGGATGCCACAGATTATCAAACGGCCTCAATTACGCTGATGGATATATTGTTTGATCTTGTTGGGGAGATGATTATCGATGTTACTTTAATTACCGATTCAATTATCGATTTTTCTGGATCGGATCCCTATACAGAAGAGATATTATTCACGAATAATTCCATTATCCTGAATTTTTTCGTTAATGATATTCCGGGACAAGACATATTCAATTTTGTTGACGGCGGTACGGCAACCTATCAGATCACAACCCGGACGGTCAGTGTAGATGCGCCTGCGTCACTGGGCCTGATGTTCCTTGGGCTGGCAGGCTTTGCTCTGAGACGCCGTTTTGTAAAATAATCGGCTTATCTATTATTCTTCAATGCTTTACAAGGCCCGCCTTTGCGGGCCTTGTTGGTTTCATAGCTTAGCCATAGAATTTTTCATCCTTGGCGGCCTTATCGCGCAGCATTTTGGGGACGGAAAATCCGGCGCCGTATTTCTGGGCAAGGCTATCGCATTCGGCGGCGAATTTCTTCACGCCGATGGTATCAACCATACTGAGCGGCCCGCCGGTCCAGGGCGCAAAGCCCCAACCGAATATGGCGCCGATATCGGCGTCCTCGGGGGCCGTCAGCACGCCTTCTTCATAGCAGCGAATAACTTCGATGGCCTGACGATACAAGAGCCGGTTCGTGACTTCTTCTGCGGTGGGTTGAGTGTCGGCAAGCGGGAAATGATCGCCAAGCCCGGGCCATAGATGTTTGGTGCCGCCTTCGGGATATTCATACCAGCCTTTACCGTTTTTCTTACCCTTGCGGCCCAGTTCCAGATACATCTTTTCAATGACCGCATCTGCGGGCTGGGCCATATAGGCATCGCCCATACCCTTTTTGGTGGCCTGTCCCACATGATAGCTCAGTTCGATACTGACTTCGTCCCCGACCGCAAACGGCCCGACGGCCATGCCGGAGAAGATGCCGCAATTTTCGATGAGCGCAGGGGAGACACCTTCGGCCAGCATATTAACGGCTTCGGTGATATAGGTGCCAAAACAGCGGCTGGTGTAAAAGCCGCGGCTGTCATTGACGACGATAGGGGTTTTTCTGATCTGGGCCACATAATCAAGCGCTTTGGCCAAGGCAAGATCGCCGGTTTTCTCGCCCATGATAATCTCAACCAATGGCATTTTATCCACAGGCGAGAAGAAATGAATGCCGATAAACTGGCTCTCATCGCGAGAGGCTTTGGCAAGGCCTGTGATGGGCAGGGTCGAGGTATTGGAGGCATAAATACAGTCTGTTCCAACCACCGCTTCGACCTTTGCGGTCACATCAGCCTTGACCTTGACGTCTTCCAATACGGCCTCAATGATCAGATCGCAACCAGCAAGATCCGCATAATCGGTGGTGGGTGTGATCAATGATAAAATACCATCGGCTTTCTCCTCGGTCATTTTTTTGCGTTTCACCCGCTTGGCCAGAAGACCTTCGGAATAGGATTTGCCCTTTTCGGCATATTCCTGTTCCCGGTCGAGCAGAATAACTTCAATGCCGGCCATGGCAGAAACAAAGGCAATACCGGCCCCCATCATGCCTGCGCCGAGCATGCCCAGTTTTTTGGTCTTCATGGGCGGGACATCTTTTGGACGGCGAATGCCTTTTTCTGCGGCCTGTTTATTCACAAACAGGGTGCGGATCATATTGGGGGCGACGTCGCCTTTTAATAATGTGGCAAAATATTTGCTTTCAATTCTTATGGCAGTGTCCATGGGCAGTTGATGGCCCTCATAAACGCAGGAAAGTATGGCCACGGCGGCAGGATAATTGCCTTTGGTTTCTTTTTGAACCATGGCCTGCGCGCCCATGAAAGTCTGCGAAATGCCGGGGTTAAAGGCCCCCTGACCGCCCGGAACTTTGAAGCGTTTTTCATCCCAGGGCTGAACGGCCTTGCCGCCGCCCGTAATCCATGCGCGGGCTTTGGCGATAATATCTTCCAAGGGCGCAATTTCATGGACAACATTGTTGGCCAAGGCATTTTTCGGGTTCATATTTTTGCCCTGAAGCAGGAAAGGCAGGGCAGGCTGCACGCCCATCAGGCGCGGCAGACGCTGCGTGCCGCCCGCGCCGGGCAGCAAGCCAACCATAACCTCAGGAAAGCCAAGATTGATTTTTGGATTGTCGGCAACGACCCTGTAATGACAGGCAAGGCAGATTTCCAGCCCGCCGCCAAGGGCCAAGCCATTGATGGCCGCCGCAAAGGGTTTGCCGCTGGTTTCCATGGCACGCAGGATGCCGTTCATGCGATAAGCCGCGGCATAGATTTCCTCAGGCGGCTTGTCGGCAATATTGTCGGTCATGCCGAGCAGCATATCCAGATCAGCTCCGGCTACGAAAGACCCCTTTTTACCAGAGGTAATCACGGCCCCTTTAATATCGTCATTTTTGGCAATTTCTGCCACCAGGCTTTCCAGCTCGTCCAGCAACTGTGCCGAGATGATATTCATGGATTTGCCCGGAAGATCAATCGTCAGAAGCGCAACACCATCTTGATCAAGTTCATATTTAATAATTTCAGTCATTTTTATATTCCTTCTTATACGCGCTCTATGATGGTTGCTGTGGCCATGCCGCCGC
>JAJRQU010000039.1 GCA_024280095.1 Alphaproteobacteria bacterium
CAATACGATATGGCTCGTGCGCCGCCGCTTCATGACTTTCTCCATCCGGAATTAAGATTCTCCAGATTATTCCCCGCGCCGCGCCGCGTCAGCGCCAAAACCATACCCATGGCAATGGCCATCGACAGCATGGACGATCCGCCGTAACTAATGAACGGCAGGGTCATGCCTTTGCTGGGCAGGAGCGCAAGATTAACCCCAAGGTTGATAAAGGTTTGCAAACCAAATTGAATGATCAGGCCAGATACCGCAAGAAAGACGAACATATCTGTTTCTTTCATATTCTTGATCAAACTGCGCACCACAATGACGGCAAACAGCCCAATCAGAATCGAACACGGAAGAACGCCAAACTCTTCTCCCGTGACAGCAAAGATAAAGTCGGTATGAGCATCAGGCAGAATTTTCTTCACCGCGCCCTCCCCCGGGCCACGGCCAAACATTCCGCCGCTTCGCAGGGCATTCAAGGCGGTATCCACCTGATAGGTATCGCTGATCTCTGGATATAAAAAGCGATCAATTCTGTCCGATACATGCGGAATAAGCATATAGGCGAGAAACACCCCTGCCATACCAAGACCCGCAAGGCCCAGAACCCATATCATCGACAATCCGGCCATAAAAAACTGTGCGCCCCAGACCAGAGAAACCAATATTGTCTGGCCAAAGTCCGGCTGAGAAATCAGCAAAGCCACCACAATGATGTAGGAAAAAATGGCAATGGACCAGCCTCTGAATTCAGGTGTTTTGTGGACTTCTGAAAACATCCATGCTGAAAATATAATGAAGGCAGGCTTTAAGAATTCAGACGCTTGCAGGGTGAAACTGCCGATTGATAACCAACGGCGAGAGCCTTTGGCCTCAAAGCCGATCACCATCGTCAGAACCATCAAGATCACAGCGGCCAAAAACAGGACGGCACCAAGACGCCTTACCCACTGGACAGGCAATAATGACACGCCAAACATGGTGATCATCGCGGCAATGACGAAAAGAATTTGGCGTTTGACAAAATGAAAAGAGCCCAGACCCAGCTTTTCCGCGATAGCAGGGCTTGCGCTGAATGTCATCACAATGCCAAAACCGATTAACAGGGCAAGCGTCATGAGGAGCCAGCGGTCTACAGTCCACCACCAACCACTGAGCAGACTGGTATCAGTTCTTGAAAATACTGTCATGCCTTACCCTAATTTCCCTTATCTCAATTTTAATGTGGCAAGCCCGACCAGTGCCAGCAATACGGCAATGATCCAGAAACGAATGACGATTGTCGGCTCCGCCCAGCCCTTTTTCTCAAAATGGTGATGGATAGGGGCCATGCGAAATACCCGCTTGCCCGTCAATTTGAAGGAAACCACCTGAACAATTACGGATACCGTCTCAAGCACAAAAAGCCCGCCGACAATACCAAGGACAATTTCATGTTTGGTTACCACGCTTATCGCGCCCAAAGCGCCGCCAAGGGCCAGACTTCCCGTATCACCCATAAAAATCATGGCAGGCGGTGCATTGAACCATAAAAAACCAAGGCCCGCCCCGATGATCGCCGCACAAAATACGGCAAGTTCGCCCGCACCCGCCACATAGGTCAACTGCAAGTAGCCTGAAAATACGACATTACCCACAAGGTAAGAGATCAGGGCAAATGTCCCCGCCGCAATGATCACCGGCATGATGGCCAAACCATCAAGCCCATCCGTCAAGTTGACACTATTGGAGGCCCCCACCAGAATGAATACCGCGAAGGGTATCATAAACCAACCAAGGTCAATCAGCATATTTTTAAACATCGGCACCGCGAGCTGACTATTTATGCCTCCCCCCGCTTTATCCATAATCATCAGCACCGCAATGACGGATACAAGAATTTCAAGAAATAATTTCAACTTTCCCGACACGCCGGCCGAACTTGATTTGGTGATTTTTTTATAATCATCAAAAAAGCCAATGAGACCAAAACCCGTGGTAACAACAAGGCAGGCCCAGACATACTGATTGGATAGATCTGTCCATAAAAGCGTCCCTACCGTAAGGCCGAGCAGGATCAAAAACCCGCCCATTGTCGGGGTTCCCTGCTTGGTAAGAATATGACTTTCCGGCCCATCAAGCCTTATGGGCTGGCCATTCGTCTGCTTGCGCTTTAACCACCCAATGATCCTGGGGCCACATAAAAAACTGATAAGAAAGGCCGTCATCAACGCGCCGCCCGTTCGGAATGTCAAATATCTGAACAGGTTGAATATCCCATAATCTTCACTTAACGGATATAATAAATGATAGAGCATTAATCTACTTCCTTCACATGGCCTGCTTAATGTCCAATGCTTCCATTTCTAAAATTCTTTCGACAACAAGTGCCATGCCGCTGGCATTAGATCCCTTGACCATTATCACATCACCGTGGCGTAAATCCCGGGTTAATTTATCTTCAAGTGCCTGTCTCGTTCCAAAATGTCCCGCATTGCGAAATCCTGCCAACCTGTCGGACAGATATTTCATATGGGGGCCAACCGTGTAAACCCGGTCAATATTTTTATCTTCAATGACCTTGGCCAATTCTGCGTGCAATATTTCGCTTTGCGTGCCCAGTTCCGCCATATCGCCCAAAACGGCGATCCGACTCGCAGGCTTCTTGATTGACGTTTGCTCTAATGTTTCCAGAGCCGCCCTCATAGAAGCGGGGTTAGCATTATAACTTTCGTCAATCAATAGAATTGAGGCCTCCCCGGCCTGATCCAGAAACACCTGATGCCGGCGGCCTCGTCCCTTGAGGGATTTCATTTCAGCAAGGCCAAGGCCCGCAAGGCCCAAATCGCCGCCCACCGCATCAACAGCCGAGAGAATGGCCAGACTATTCATGACCCAATGATGCCCGAGCATCCCAACCTTGAAGGTCATTATCCGGCCTTTGATATTGGCAATGACGCAGCTGCAGGTGTCATGGAAAACCTGCCGGAGAATATGGACATGGGCGCTCTCACCCGTACCAAAGGATATAATGTTTTTAATGCCTAATGCCTTGGCTCTGTCGCTTAACCGTTCATATTGGTGGTTGTCATGATTTAAAATCACGCTGCCGCCCGGCAACAACCCTTCGAAAATTTCAGCCTTGGCATCGGCGATCCCGGTCACATCTTTAAAAAATTCACTATGGGCCAGCTCAACCGTCGTGATAATGGCCACATGGGGCTTGACCATTTTGGACAATTCCCGCATTTCGCCCGCATGGTTCATGCCCAGCTCAAAGATGCCAAAATCAACATCTCGCGGCATACGGGCCAAAGACAAGGGGACACCAATATCATTATTATAGCTCAAGACACTTGCATGAACCTTTTTATTCCGGCTCAGGGCTTTTTTTAAGGCTTCCTTGGTGCCGGTCTTGCCCACACTGCCCGTTATGGCAATGATGGGAATATCCACCCGCGCCCGCGCCGCCTGCCCCAATTGATCCAATGCGCCCTTCACGTCATCAACCCTCACAAGGAATTTTGGATCAAGTCCGTCCACAGGCTTGCTGACAATGGCGGCAACAGCGCCCTGTGCAATGGCCATTTTAACATAATCATGGCCATCGGAATTTGGGCCAATCAGGGCAAAGAAAAGATCGCCCTCTTGTGTCGTTCGGCTGTCAATGGAGATGCCTTGGCATTGCCACGATGCCGTAATTTTTACAGAAAATATTTGGGCGACCTCCTGCCCGCTCCAAAGGGGTATCAACGTCATGAGCAGGCACTCCTATTCAAAGAATTTCCACAATTATTCACCGCCAAGGCAGAGCGGACTTCCGACATATCATCAAAAGGCCGAACCGTGCCGCCAATAATCTGGCCTTGCTCATGCCCCTTGCCGGCGACCAGTAGAATATCGCCTTTTTGCAGGGCGTTTACGGCCGCTGCAATCGCTTCTGACCTGTCGCCAACTTCAATGGCCTTTGGGCATTCTGAAATTATCTCGGCGCGGATAACTTCGGGCCTTTCACTTCTGGGGTTATCATCTGTGATATAAACTTTATCGGCAAATCTCGCGGCAATATCACCCATAATCTTGCGCTTGCCTTTATCCCTGTCGCCGCCGCAACCAAAAACAACGGATAACTTGTTTTTAGTATGGGGCCGGATAGACTCCAGAACGGTTTTAAGAGCTTCCGGCGTATGAGCATAATCCACATAAACTCTGGCACCGGTTTCATGCCGCCCCGCCTGCTCCATTCGGCCCGGCACTGCTTTTAAATATGACAATGCCTTGAAGGCCTCTATCGCATCACCGCCGCTGCCGATCACCAGACCAGCCGCCATCAAGGCGTTCATCGCCTGAAAAGACCCAATTAACGGCAGCATAAGGTCATATATTTCAGACTTGTAACTTATGGTAATTTCCTGTCCGACGTCTGAAGTTCTTTGACGAAGCAGGCGAATATCGCCGGAATATTGCCCCACAGTAATCACCTTATGGCCCCGCGCCCAACAGATATCGGCCACTTCCATAACGATCGGACAATCCGCATTCAACACCGCGATGCTGCCCGGCTTCATCACCTCGCCAAACAGGCGGGCTTTGGCATAAAAATAATTTTCCTTACTGCCGTGATAATCATAATGATCACGGGTCAGGTTGGTAAAGGCCGCCACAGAGACATTGATACCATCCAGCCTGTATTGCGCGAGGCCGTGGCTGGAGGCCTCGAAAACCACATGGTCAACACCGGCCCGGCAAAGATCACTCATGGCGGATTGCAGCGTGACAGGATCCGGAGTCGTCATGCCGGTTGCCTGTGCCGCCGCATCCGGCATTCCCGGCGCACTAATCCCAAGTGTCCCAATAGCCCCCGCCTTATGACCCATATATTCCCAAATTTGGCGGGTAAAGGAGGCCACGGATGTTTTGCCGTTCGTACCGGTTACGGCCGCGATTGTATCTGGCTGCTTGTCAAAATAACGGGCCACAATATGGGCAAAAAGCCGCGCCGGGATCTGGTCACTGATCCATATGACGTCATCATTATCCTGCCCCCCGTTATTTTCCGGTATGGCATCAGGGCGGCAAAGGATAGCCACCGCGCCCGCCTTTATCGCCTGCTCAATATATTGTGATCCATCAACCTGAGTTCCGGGGATCGCGGCAAAAAGGAAGCCTTTTTGTACTGCCCGGCTATCAGCCGTAATGCCCGTGATGTCTACATCACGGCAAAGCGCCTTACCCGTTAACAGCTCAGAAAGTTTCATTCTCATCCAGTCTCATTTTAATTATTTCCCGGCATCAACCAGAATCAAATTATGGTATTTTGTTTCAATATATTCTCTTGGCAAAACCCCAAGCAGAGGGCCAATTCTTTTAATAATCTCTCCAACCACAGGGGCCGCCACCCATCCCCCTGTTGCCTTGTAAAAAGTTTCCTCTATGCCCTTGGGCTCATCAAGCATGGCAAAAACCACATATTTTGGGTTATCCATGGGAAAGGCACCAACAAAGGACGTGATTTTATCCTGCCGGCTGTATTTTCCATTCACCACCTTCTCTGCTGTGCCCGTCTTTCCGCCAACAAGATACCCTTTTACACGGGCCCTGCCGCCGCTGCCATATTCAACGGCCAGACGCATCAAATGACGCATTTTTTGACTGGTTTCAGGCGAGATCACTTGCGGATAATATTCATCTTCAAAAGATTTTGGCAAATCAAGCGAGGCATTTTCAACGGCTGTATCTTTGCGGATCAAGGTGGCAGGAATAAGGCGTCCACCATTGATCATGGCTGAGATTCCTGCAACCAAATGCAGCGGCGTTACCGCGATCCCATGGCCATAAGATACGGTCATGGACTGAATTTCCCCCCAGTGCGCCGGCAAAATCGGGCGCGACAAACCCGTAAGCTCGACAACGGGCTTTTCAAACAGGCCGAATTTTTGCAGATAATTTTTCTGCCGCTCCACGCCCACCTCCCGAATAATAAGAGATGAGCCGATGTTTGAAGAAAAAGTAAAAATCTCCGGCACATTTAATATGCGCTCTTTCGCATGGTCGTCATTGATCGTACGGCGACCAACTTTTAAGGGTTCCGTTGCATCAAATGCATCATTTAACGTGACCGTTCCGCTGTCCAGCGCCATGGCAATGGTGAAGACTTTAAAGCCAGAACCCATTTCATAAGGCTCCAGAATATTGCGGTTTTTCATTTCCGAAGACGCGGGCTGCACCGAACCATTACCATCAAAATCCGGCAGAGACGTCATGGCCAAAACTTCGCCGGTATTAATATCCATGACCATTCCTGCCCCCCCTATTGCAGAAAATTTATTCATGGCAAAGGCAAGTTCCTGCCGCACGATATGCTGAACCCTGATGTCCAGTGACAGATATAGCGGCTCGTTTGAACGCACCGTATTAGACAGATGGTCATTAAAGAATTTTTCGACCCCGGCCTGCGGCTTGTTTTCCACATCCACATAACCCAGAACGTGCGACGCCAGATTTCCCTGAGGATATATTCTTTTTTCCGCCTGCTCTAAAATTAATCCCGGATAGCCAAGGGCATTTATATGCCATACCTGTTTCGGGGTTAAATTACGCTTGATATAAAGAAAGTGATGAGACGACTTAAGCTTGTTGAGCACGCGTGTCCTGTTTAAATCTGGCAAAACGGCGACGATCCTGTCTGCTGTTTCCTCTGGCTCCGTAATCAGCCTCGGGCGGACAGCCAGCGATGGCGCGGACAGATTAGTTGCCAGAACGACCCCGTTTCGATCCAGAATATCGACGCGTTCCTGCATAATTTCTGTTGTTACGGGCTGGCTATAGGTGACCTGATCCGATATATCCTCAAATATGCCAATGGACACCAGGCGAACGACCAATATGCCAAAGCCAAGCACAAAAAGAAAGGCCGGCACCATCAAACGGTTTCGCGCCACCTCGATGGCTTCGTGTTTAACGCCTTCAATATGGAGGTCAGCAGACCTCATTCATCATCTCCTATGGTAAGAGAAATTCGATCGTAGAAGCTTGCGGGTTTCACCTTCTTATCTTTAATTTTATTCATCTTCTTATTTTGGAAGCTGACTTGAGTTCTGATTTGGGGCTTGTTTTGGGGCTTGTTTTGGGGCAATAGCACCGGGAATTCATCCACAGGAAATGAGACCAGCTTATACCTGCTCTGCCCGTCCTCTTCACCTATGGCCTCTTCGCGTGTAGCAATCGCGTTTATAGCGCCGGCCATCTGGGTTGAATGAGCAGGGGTCAATGCAAGAAACCTTGCACTTAATTTTTGCAATCGTTCCGGCTGTGACAAATAGGCCATTTCGGCACGAAGCACCTTGATGGCCACACGGTCTTTTAAAATCTGCGCAGAAAGCTGGTGTTTGCGAGCCTCAAGCCGTTCTGTTGTTTCTTTCAGGCTATATACCGTCCCTGCGGATATCACCACCATAAGTACAAAAAAACTCACAACGACTTTGATCATTTTTCATCTCCAGATTTATCTCTTGGGTAAACGGCGGCTGATGT
Organism: Alphaproteobacteria bacterium; assembly: GCA_024280095.1. Lineage (GTDB taxonomy): Bacteria > Pseudomonadota > Alphaproteobacteria > Sphingomonadales > Emcibacteraceae > Paremcibacter. The sequence goes on from JAJRQU010000039.1 coordinate 7,501, forward strand.
TCTGCAGGCCCCGCGAAGCTTTGCAGACCGCGAGCGTATATTCTGTCCTATTTCCGTCTTCGTCGGCTTGACAGCGCCGCGTGCAATCATCGTAAAGGCGGGAAGAGTCTCTTCGCCTACTGCTGACAATGCTTGCGGCATATGACGGGAACCCTGCGAAATACCGCCGCTTCTTTGCTTAAAAAATTGCTTTATTATCCTGTCTTCCAGTGAGTGAAAAGACACCACACACAAACGCCCGCCCGGCGCTAAAATACGTTCCGCAGCGCAGAGGCCCTTGGCAAGCTCGCCCAGCTCATCATTGACATAAATACGTAATGCCTGAAATGTTCTGGTTGCCGGATGAATTTGTCGCTTGCCTTTAATATACCGTTTATAACCCACCGCCTTTTCAATGATAGCGGCAAGCTGCGCAGTGCGGGTGATTGGGGAAATGGCGCGGGCCTCTATGATGGCCTTGGCAATACGGCGGGATTTTCTTTCTTCACCATATTGATAAATAATATCTGCAAGTTCATTTTCCCCGGTATTATTCACCACATCTTCGGCGCTTAACCCCTCATCGCTCATGCGCATACTGAGCGGGCCGTCATTCTGAAAAGAAAAGCCCCGCTGCGCATCGTCAAACTGCATAGAAGATACGCCAATATCAAGCAAGACACCGTCCACTGCCCCCACGCCATGATCTTCCATCAGGATATCCATTTGCGAGAAACATCCCGGCAACAGGTGAAAACGTTCCGGATATTCTTCCGCCAGCTTATCCGCCGTTTCTTGAACATGTGGATCACGGTCAATGGCATAAACGGTACAATTGGCACTTTCCAAAAGCGCGCGGCTATAGCCCCCGGCCCCAAAAGTACCATCAATAAATATTTCGCCGTCTTTGGGGGCGGCCATGGCGATGATTTCATCCCGCATGACAGGGAAATGACGGGGGTCACATACGGTATCCGCCATCACATCAATTCCCCTTCGCCCTGCCCCATCACAGCTTTATGTTCTTCGGGGCTCCAGATTTGAAAAGTTTTTCCCAGCCCGACAAAAACCGCGCGGTCGGAAATCCCGGCATGTTTCATAAATTCTTGGGGCAAGACGATCCGGCCATCACTGTCGATGGAGAGGGTCATACTTCTGGACAGGATTTTAACCGCCGGGTTCGAGGGCTGACCGGACACTGTCAACATATCATAATTATCCAGCCGCTCACTGATTTGCACCAAATAGGAACAATCGAAACCCTCAATGGCCTTACTTACAAGGGACGGCACAACAGAAATGGACTGATCATCACTGGGCAATGTCGAACGGAAGGAGGCCGGCACAGAAACCCGGCCCTTCTTGTCCACCTTATTGGTGTATGTCGACGAAAATAATGGCATTTTCTGCCCCGCATTATATGACGTATTATATTATAATTATCAGTGTTTTGAGTGACCCTATGCACCACCCTGTTAATCTATCATGGAATAACATGGTACTAGATGGATAGTCAATGGATTTACATGGCACGAGAAGCTGGTTAAAAAGAGGTTAATACACCCATCTATGATAAGTTATGTCTTATATTACAATGGGATAGATTAGCCGTATCCGGCTATTTTGCTCATTTTTAAGCATCAAAAAAACGACCCCGCGACGTAAAATGCCGTGAAAGAGAACAGGATTCTCGGGAAAATGGAAATATCTTCTGAAAAGACTCGGAAAACCCACATCATTTTTGAAAGTAGAAAGCACCCCAAGGATTAGCGTAAAAATTTGCCCAAAAATATATAGAAATATATAGCGCGCCATCACCATTTGAGGCAACCGCCCACGGGAAGAGAAGAGCCATATCTAACCAATATGACTTAATTCAATATAAATTCATTTAAAAGAATTATACTTTAGGCAGACGCGCGCCGATACTGCCCAATATGCCTGAGACTTGCTGGGATGAAAGAGAAAATTCAAGGCCGATATAACCGTCTTTCGACCATACAACATGGGCCGGAATTTTTGGGCAATCCTTCACCAGCAACCAAACCTCGCATTTCGTCTCTAACGGAAGATCCAGTTTTATTTTTATACCTTTTAAAGATAAATCATAGGCGATGCATTCAAACTCATAATGCCCCGTATCCAGAACGGCCTTCAACAATACCGGTTGCCTTGAAAAACGTCTGCGGACGATGTCCGTTTCTGATTCAATGTCTTTGTTTAAGTTACTCATACATACTCCATACTCAAAAACAATTTTTTAACTTAACCCGTTTGCCTAGCTTAACCCGTTTGAAAGATTACCCAGACCAACTTTCACTTTTTCAGGATTGTCCATAAATCGAAGCCCCATAAAACCATCTGCAGACCAAATGACTTTGGCTGTTTGTTTCAGCTTGCTTTTAAGCTGTACATAGACGCCCGCCCCTCTTTCAATGGGAATATCAACTTTCAGCCGAATACCACCGAGAGAAACATCATAGGCCGTGCAATCAAAAACGAAACTTCCAACACCCAATGTTACTGGCTGAACAACAGTTCTCCTGTTATGCTTGCGCATGGAGTTTATGACAGCCCTCACACCTTTGTTCATCATATCATCTTTGGTCATTTACATTTATTCACATTTCTCAGGGGGATAGCTTTATAGCATTTTATCCTGCCTTTGCCAAATTAACCCATTAATCTTAACAAAGCCTAAAGGAAGTTCCCGCACATAAGCAGACCATAATAACGCTATAGATTCTCATCAAAATAACGTTTAATTAACGTCAAAAAATGACGTTTGCGCATTTTATCGCTCCCAATTCTATGGGTCTGTCCGGGATAGGCCATAAAATCGAATTGCAGGGCATTTTTCTGCAACTCATCCAGCAACATACTGCTGTTATTAAAGATCACATTATCATCCGCCATCCCATGTATGAGCAGCAATTTACCTTTAAGACTTTTCACAAAAGGAAAGACACTGCTGTTATCATAGCCCGCCTTGTTCTCATCCGGCATGCCAAGATAACGTTCGGTATAGGCCGTGTCATACAGACGCCATTCGGTTACCGGCGCACTGGATACCCCGACTTTAAATATTTCAGGGGCCTGAAACAGCGACATGAGCACGACATAGCCGCCGTAACTATGGCCCTGCACCCCGATACGATCCGGGTCCACATAATCAAATTTCTTCAGGAATTCAACGCCGGCGACCTGATCTTCTACCTCTACCCTGCCCAATTGACGATATAATGCGCCTTCAAATTCCGTGCCGCGTTTTGCGCTGCCCCGATTATCAAGGGTGAAAACGATATAGCCGCTTTGGGCCAGAATCTGGTGGAAAGGATCCCCCCAGGCCCGCTTGACCCGCTGGGCAAGAGGGCCGCTATATAACGCAAATATCACCGGATATTTTTGCCCCTCCGTCATTTGAGACGGCTTATACATACGGTAATGAAGGTCGTCACCGCTCGGGCCTTTGAAATGCCCAAATTCCGGCACAATATGATCTGCCATATAGGGAAAATAAGGATGACTTTCCGTCAAGATATTCTCGTCAACCCATGACAAAAACTCGCCCGCGCTGTTACGGATTGAAACCTGCTCCGGTGTGCCGGGATCAGAAAAATAATCTATATAATCATTCGCGCCTTCTGAAAAAACAAACTTGTGCCATCCTTTGGCTTTGGACAGGCGCAGGGGCCGCGTCACTTTTTCATCTGATAATTTTACCCTATATAAATGATGCTCAATTGGTGTATCCGCATGGCCGGAGAAATATAATTCTCCTGCGGCCTCGTCAATTTGCAATATCTCGGTCACTACCCAGTCGCCGTCCGTCAACTGCCCCATTAA
>JAJRQU010000040.1 GCA_024280095.1 Alphaproteobacteria bacterium
CAGAGGCCCTTACCCAATTGCGTCACCAGTATAATCACGGTGCGGATCCGGAAGTTATTTTGAGCGATATGCTGGAATTAACCCATTGGCTTACCCGCCTGAAAGTCGTGCCGGATGCCGGGGAAGATGTTGTCACATCCGAAGCCGAACGCACGGAAGGGCTTGTGATGGCAAACGCCCTTAGCATGCCCATTCTGACCCGAAGCTGGCAAATGCTGCTGAAAGGACTTGATGAGGTTCGATTGGCCCCCTCCCCACTTGCCGCCACAGAAATGGTGCTCGTGCGCATGACATATGCGGCCAAACTGCCCACACCGGGCGATATGATCAAACAGTTGAAAGATTCTGGGCTGAAAAAATCTCCGCAAACTGGCGGCACGGCAGTATCGGAACAGAATACTGGAAAGCAACCAGCGCAGCAGCCGTCCCAAAGCAACACTGATGGAAATGCGCCAAAAGCCTTCCATGTGATCCGCAGCAATGGACAGGCCCGTGTCCTTGCCTCAAATATTCTATCTGATATTTTGCCTGATATTTTGCCTGATGTTCAACAGGATTATGAGGCGAGTCCGAATAGTTTCGAAGATTTTGTGGCTCTTTTTGAACGCCATAATGAAGCCACTATCGCCTTTCAGCTTAATGACAATGCCCATTTGGAAAGCTTTGCGCCGAGCCGCCTTGATATCCGCCTGAAACAACAGGCCCCAAAAGACCTGACCGGACGTATGGTCAGTTTGCTGAAACAATGGACCAATACCCATTGGGTCATTTCCCTCACCACCGAACAGGGGAATGACACGCTGCATGAGCAGGAACTGGAAAATGATCGGCGGCTTAAAGCCCGCCTCCTGACCACCCCCATTATCAAAAGCCTGCTGGAACGGTTCCCCGGGGCTAAAATTTCTGATATTCGAAAGAAACTTGATGATTTTGCGATTCTGGATGATGGCTCGGCTGATTTTATTGCCGAGAATTTCTTAATTGACGAAGATGAATTTGGCCTTGATTAGAGATAATTAAAGCCCAAAAGCCCCCCATATGGAGAAAACATGACAAACCTTGGTAAAATGATGAAACAGGCTCAGGAAATGCAGGGCAAAATGTCCGAGATGCAAGAGGCATTGGAAAAAGCCGAATGCACCGGCCAATCCGGCGGCGGGCTTGTTTCTGTAACCCTTAATGGCAAGGGCAACATGAAAGGCTTAACAATCGATCCGTCCCTGTTCAACAGCGATGATGCAGAAATAGTTGAGGATTTGGTCATAGCGGCTTTTAATGAGGCAAAACGCAAAGTGGAAGAATACGCCCAGAACGAGATGGCAAAAATCACCGGCGGCATGCAATTACCCGAAGGTTTTAAGTTGCCTTTTTAACAATGTTCATACCCAAAGGTAAATCATTTGTATCGCAAAGCTTCTTATGGATCCGAACTTGACCAGCTGATCCAGCTCCTGTCAAAACTGCCCGGGTTTGGCCCCCGTTCGGCCCGAAGAGCGGCCTTGCAATTGATCAAAAAAAAAGACACGCTTATGCGCCCCCTGTCCACCGCATTGGCTGAGGTGGCAGAGCATGTGAACCCATGCAGCACCTGCGGAAATCTGGACACATCAGACCCTTGTCATATCTGTGATAACCCCGCCCGCGATCACAGCAGCATTTGCGTCATCGAGGATGTGGCTGATTTATGGGCCTTGGAAAGATCCGGATCATACCGCGGCGCCTACCACGTCATTGGCGGCACATTATCCGCATTGGACGGCGTTGGCCCGGATGATTTAAACATATCATCCCTCGTCGAAAGAGTGCGCGCCGGCAATATCACCGAAGTCATCATTGCCACCAATGCCACCGTTGATGGCCAAACCACGGCCCATTATATTACAGACAGATTGAAAGATACGGCGGTCATGGTCAGCCGGCTTGCCCACGGCGTGCCTGTTGGCGGGGAACTGGATTATCTGGATGACGGCACCTTAACCGCCGCCCTCAAATCCCGCCGCCCCTTTTAGAGCGCACTAGACTGTACGTCCTTCACACGGGTGCGGCGTGAAAATATTTTACATTCCCCACTCTCATTCAGGTTACGACAGCTTCATCCCACATCTTCTGTGCGCATTCATCATCATATTCATTATTTTAATCATTTTAATCATTGATTAAGAGGTTTAATATAAATTAAGCCTTCGTATAAAGTCGTATTATATAAAAACTTATTACAAAAAAGGGCTTAAAATGTCTAAAGAAAATATCACGCCAACAGGCAATGAAATATATTTTCCTGAAGATGAATTAATCGTCAGTAAAACTGATCTCAAGGGGAAAATCACCTACGCCAATAAACTATTTGAAGAAATGAGCGGCTACAACCGGGACGAAATTCTGGGGCAACCCCATAACCTTATCCGGCACCCGGACATGCCCCATTGTATTTTCAAACTTTTTTGGGAGACGCTGCAGCAACGCAAAGAAATTTTTGCCTATGTCTTTAATATGCATAAAAGCGGCGATCATTATTGGGTTCTGGCCCATGTGGTGCCAACCTATGACCTGATGGGCAATCATGTTGGCTATCATTCCAGCCGCAGAAGTCCGAACAGACAAATTGTCCAGCAATTGCAGTCTTATTACAAAGAGCTGATCACCATTGAAAAAAGCCATTCCAATCCGAAGGCCGGCATGCAGGCCGCTCTTGACAGTTTTAATGATTTTCTAAGTCAGAAAGAGCTATCCTACGCGGAATATATATTCTCGTTAAGTGCCGCTGCTTGATCACATAAAACACCATTAAAAACAATAAAGGCAAAAGTAAATGAGTATCTTTTCAAGAGAAAAAAGCAACCATAATCACATCAATCCGGCAGATATCCAGTATCTAACCGCTATTTGTCATGAGGTTGCCTCAGGCAACAACCCCAATTCCCTGCAAGAATTTTCCGGCAATCCAGACCTGCAGGAACTTGTGGCCGCCATTAGCGCCATTGGGCAGAAAAATGAAACCAGCACAGATGTTAATTCAGATAGCTCTACTCTTCTGGATGTTTTCGATCGCCTGCTTAAAGGTGATTTGGAAGCCAGAATTACCGATCATGATAGCAATTCGGAAACAGGGAAAATTGCCGAAGAACTTAATAATTTCCTAAATGTGGTTCAATGCTTCATGTCAGAATCCGGCGAAGTCATGCATGCGGTTCGGGACGGTGAATATTACCGCCGAATACTGCCAGAAGGCATGGGCGGGGAATTCCTACGTCACAGCAAAGCGATCAACGACGTCATCACTAAAATTCAGGATAAAGACCGTATAGTCAAAAGCATGACGGAAAAATTTATCACCAACGTCAAAGATATGATCACTTCATCAACGGAATTAGCCCCAAAAGCCGCCGCCATGTCTGATACCGCCAATCATACCAAACAATTCTGTGATCATGCTGTAAAGTCGTCCAATGAAACACAGTCGAGCGTACAAACCGTGGCAAGCGCCGCAGAGGAACTCAGCAGTTCCATCGGCGAAATCACCCATCAGGTTGAACGTTCAAGCGGCCTGATTACCGAAACAGTAACCGATGTTGGCAAAACCAATGAGGCTATTTCAGAACTCTCCAAGGAGGTGGAGCGAATTTCAACAATTCTGGATATTATCACGGAAATTTCCGGCCAGACCAACCTTCTCGCCCTGAATGCCACAATTGAAGCGGCGCGGGCCGGTGATGCGGGCAAGGGGTTTGCCGTGGTTGCCAACGAAGTAAAAAGCCTCGCCCAGAAAACCGCTGAGGCGACCAATCAAATCACCAGCCAGCTCCAGAAAATTCAGAGTGTGACTAAAATAGCCATTGGCACCGTAACGCATATTGGCAAGAAAATAGATCAGGTGAATGACATCTCCCACAGCATCAATAACGCCATGATTGAGCAATCTGCAGCGACCAACGAAATCAGTCAAAGCGCCCAAATGGCCGCCGGCAGTACCGAAGAGGCCAGCCGGCGTATTGACGAGGTGAATGGCGGTACGGATGAAACCGAGGCGGCAGCTATTGAAATGCTCAAGACAGTGAAGATCATGTCGGAAAAAAGCTCTTCCCTCCAGGATGATTTAAATGAATTTATTGTCAAAATAAGTTAAGATACAAAAAACCTGACCCCAGAAATATGGTCAGGTTTTTTTATTCCCGCCAGTCGTCTATTGCGCCTTCAAAGTATTTTTTCAGGGGTCAGGGCGGCTTCAGGACTTTCGCTTTCTTCAAGTTGCAGGCCTTCGATTCTCTCGCCCCGGCTGGTGATTTTTCGGGCCGATGTTTCAATCATGCCGATGTCTTTTTCTGCCAGATGAAAATGGGTGCGTAATTTCCCGACCCGTTCATCCAATCGCGATACATCTTCCATCAATATGCCGACTTCCGTTTGAATAACGCCGGCCTGCTCGCGCATGCGGGCATCTTTCAGGACGGCCCTGACCGTATTTAACGTCGCCATCAAGGTCGTCGGGCTGACAATCCAGACTCTGGCGCGATATGATTTCTCCACCACATCTGAAAAATTTGCATGCAATTCCGCATAGACAGCCTCACTGGGTAAAAACATCAGGGCTGATTCTGCCGTTTCGCCATTGATGATATATTTTTCTGAAATATCTTTCACATGTTTCAGAATATCTGTTTTGAAATTACTGATGGCCAGTTTGGTCTCCGCCTCATTTGTCGCATTGCGCAGCCTGTGATAACTTTCCAGCGGGAATTTGGCATCCACCACAATGGAGCCGGGCGGGTTGGGCAGTTTAATCAGGCAATCGGCCCGCTTGCCATTGCCCATCTGAACCTGAAAGCCGTAAGCATTGGGCGGCAAAATCTGGCTCACCAGATCCTGCAGCTGAATCTCCCCGAAAGCCCCGCGCGCCTGCTTGTTGGACAGGATATCCTGCAAGCCCACCATCTGACCACTCAGGGCGGTGATATTTTTCTGTGCCTCATCAATAATCGCCAGTCTGCTTTTCAGGTCACCAAGGCTGTCCGTGGTGTTTTTATTGGTCTTCTCCAGACTTTCTCCCATACGCTGACTGACCTTGTCGAGCCGCTCTGCCAAAGTACGGTTCATTTCTGCGGCCTCTTTTGTGGCCTGATCAGACATCTGGCTCAGGCGGCCTTCAAGAGAGGCGGTGACCTGCATCATATGTTGCATTTGGTTATTGGCGTTGCTGCGGTTTTCTTCCAATCTCATGGCCATTCCCCGGTTATCACGCGCCATGCCCCGAACCAGCATAATGATGATCACCAACCCAAGTCCCAAGGCGGCAGCGCCCCCTATTGCGATGAAAGTCATCTGATCCATATTATAAGTCCCCTATGTTGTCTCTTACTAATTTACGCCTTCTACTTGACGATTGAGACGTATCATATTACCTACAAGTTGAAAGTACAAAGGATAGATCAGGAAATTATGGCCATATTACCAATTGTAACCGTACCGGACCCGCTTTTAAAGACTGTCTCTACCCCGGTAGAAATGGTGGATGATGCTTTGCGTGCCTTTATGAATGACATGCTGAACACCATGTATAACGCGCCGGGCATTGGTCTGGCGGCTATTCAAGTGGGGCGGCCAATCCGCGTTCTGGTCATGGATTTATCGGACGAACAGACCTCCCCCGACCCGAAATATTATATCAATCCGGTGGTCATCTGGACATCAGAGGACATGGCCGTCTATAATGAAGGCTGCCTGAGCGTACCGGAACAATATGCGGACATTGAACGTCCGGCAGAATGCAAGGTCACTTACCTTGACTATCACGGCGCAGAACAGGAAATTCATGCAACGGGCCTTCTTGCCACCTGTATCCAACATGAGATAGATCATCTGAATGGGATCGTTTTCATAGATTATATTTCCACCTTGAAAAGAGGCATTGCCGTACGCAAGGTCAAAAAACTGGTTAAAGAGGAGGATTAGGTCTTGCGCATAGCCTTCATGGGTACGCCTGAATTTTCCGTTGATATATTGCAGGCGCTATATGATGCGGGCCATGATATTGCCGCCGTCTATAGCCAGCCGCCCAGCCGGTCTGGGCGCGGCAAAAAAGAACGGCCCGCGCCTGTCCAAAGGCGCGCAGAAGACTTGAATATTCCAGTCTTTATCCCCCAAAGCCTGAAATCGCCGCAGGAACAGAAAAAATTCAGAAGCCTCAATCTGGATATTGCGGTTGTGGTGGCTTACGGCCTAATTCTACCCAAAGAAATTCTGGACGCGCCAAAATATGGCTGCCTGAATATCCATGCCTCCCTCCTGCCCCGTTGGCGGGGGGCCGCCCCGATCCATCGGGCGATCATGGCCGGTGACAAGGTGACCGGCGTTAATATTATGGTTATGGAGGCCGGGCTTGATACCGGCCCCGTCATATTAGAACGGCGCATGGCCATTCTGCCGACCGACACCACAGGCAGTCTGCATGATAAATTAAAAGCCTTGGGCGCAAAAGCGATCCTTCCCGCAATCGAAGGCTATGTCACCGGCGCATTAATCCCAAAGCCTCAGGATGATGAAGGCGTAAGCTATGCCCATAAAATTGATAAGCAGGAAGCGCGCATAGACTGGCAGAGGCCCGCCGAAGAATTGCGCAATCATATTCACGGCCTCAGCCCCTTCCCCGGGGCCTATAGCATGGCAGGGGGTGAACGCATAAAAATGCTGCAGGCCGAAGTGACAGAGGGTCGCGGGCCCGCAGGACATCTCATCAAAGCCCCCATGACCATTGCCTGCGGTGATGGCGAAGCTTTGCGTATTTTAAAAGCCCAGCGGGCCGGAAAAGGGCCGATGAGTGCGGATGATCTCCTTCGGGGTTTGCCATTACCGCTCGGGACAATTTTCTCATGACGGAAGAAAAAGCCATATTCCGGTTTAAATTAACGCTGGAGTTTTTCGGTGCCGGCCTTGTCGGCTGGCAAAGGCAGAATGAAGGCCGTTCCGTACAGAGCATTCTGGCCGAGGCGGCGCAAAAATTCTGCCACAAGCAAGTGATTTTTTACGCGGCCGGGCGTACCGATGCGGGCGTTCATGCCGCTGCCATGGTCTGCCAAGTGGACTTGCCCCAGGATTATCCGGCCTTTAAGGTCATGGATGCGCTTAATTTTCATTTGAAACGGCAACCGGTCTCTATCCTCAAATCAGAACGGGTGACAGAAGAATTTCAAGCCCGCTTTTCGGCGACAAAACGCTATTACCGCTATCATATCATCAACCGCCGCGCGCCCCTGACTTTTCAGAGGGACCGGGCATGGCATGTGAAATTTCCGCTGGAGGCAGATTTAATGCATGAGGCGGCACAGATTTTGGTCGGCCACCATGATTTCACCACCTTCCGCAGCGTCGACTGTCAGTCAAAATCGCCGCTCAAAACCCTTGAACAACTGGATGTGCGGCGCGAGGGCGATAATATCTATATTGATACTTCCGCCCGGTCATTCCTGCATCATCAAGTGCGCTCCATGGTCGGCTCACTTTATTACGTGGGACGCGGGAAATGGACCAAGCAAGATCTCAAAGATTCTCTGGAAGCCCGCGACCGCAAAGCTCTGGCCTATAATGCCCCGCCTGAAGGGTTATATTTCATGAATGTGGATTATCCGTAAAAACTTCTTGGCGTTCAGAAAATTCGAATAATCACCTGCATGACGGAAAGGGTGAATAGGGCCTTGAATATCATGACACCAAAGGCGAGCCAGCCGCTGATTTTTAAGGACGTTTTAAACAAGAACCATGTAACATAAAGCTCAAGATAGACCGCCACCACCACGACCAACAGCGTGCCGACCTCGATGGGAATGATACCCGTGCTTATCAGCATGGAAAGCGGCAGAATGATATAATTGGAAAGAACCCATAACCAGTTGAACGCAACGATCATTTCTGAATAATGAGTATCAATTCTCAAGAATTTTGTGAAATAAACCATCACCAAAGCAATCAGCGGCAGTCTCAGGAGAAATTCAATGACATGGGCCGTGAAAGAGACTTGATGCCCCTGTTCCACCGCCGCATCAAAGCTGACGCCCAGTCCCAGAAAAAATAACGGCGCGACCAGAATAATCGCCCAGAATGATTTCCAGAACCCATCAACCGATTTATCGAAATAATCCATGGCCTGTGGGTTTAATTTTATCAATTGCCACGCACCAGCGAGCGAGCGGGCAAAATAATTTATCAGCGACGGTTTTTGTTCCATGAGGTCAACTCTTAAAAAAAGCGGTTAATATTTCATAATAAATTTTGGTCAATTGGGCAAGGTCGTCAAGAGGGACGCATTCATCCACTTTATGCATGGTTTTATTGACAAGGCCAAATTCGGACACAGGGCAATGGTCTTTAATGAACCGCGCATCGGACGTGCCGCCGGATGTGCTAAGTTCCACTTTTCTTCCGGTGATTTTTTGGACGGCATCCGTGATCAGGCTGCTTAACCTTCCGGGCGGAGTCAAAAATGCATCGCCGGAAGCCTTCATGTTCAGGTCATACGCCCCGCCAATATCCTCACATACGGATGTGATCCAGCTTTGCAGGCCGGCATCCGTTTGCTGATTATTAAAACGGATATTAAACCGCGCCTCGGCCTCTGCCGGAATGACGTTGCTGGCGCTATTGCCCACATCCACAGAGACTATTTCCAGATTTGTGGCCTGAAAATGATCATTGCCATCCTCAGACTCACGCGCCAAAAGTCCTTCCAGAATTTTCACCAGACGGGGGATGGGATTATCGGCCAGATGGGGATAGGCCACATGGCCCTGAGTGCCCTTCACTGTCAGCTTGCCATTCAGGCTGCCGCGCCGCCCAATCTTGGCCATATCCCCGATTTGGGCCGGATTGGTTGGTTCCCCCACCAGACAATAGTCCAGTTTTTCCCCATTTCTATCCAGCCAGTCGAGCATCTTGATGGTGCCGTTAACCGCCGGCCCTTCTTCGTCTCCGGTAATGAGAAAACTGATCGAGCCACCAAAATCATCTTTATTTTCAAGAAAATCCGAGGCTGCAGAGGCAAAGGCCGCAATGGCCCCCTTCATATCCGATGCCCCGCGACCATATAATACGCCGTCCTGAATATTGCCCGCAAAAGGGCCATGGTGCCATTGATCCGCCTGCCCCGCCGGCACCACATCCGTATGGCCCGCAAAACAGAAATTCGGGGCCGCCGTCCCTATGCGCGCGTAAAGATTATCAATAGTCGCTTCGCCTTCTTCTGAGAAAGGCAGCCGGTAGCAGGTAAAACCAAGCGGCTCCAAGGCCGCCTGCAAAACATCCAACGCACCCGCGTCCTTCGGCGTAACGCTAGGGCAGCGAATTAAATCCTGCGTGAGTTTTACCGGATCAATCGTCATTAATCCCTCAACAGTTCATTGATTGACGTTTTGGAACGGGTTCGCGCGTCCACCCGCTTGACAATCACGGCCGCATAAAGGCTTGGGCCGGGCGAGCCATCAGGCAATGGTTTGCCGGGCAAGGCACCCGGAACGACCACGCTATAGCTTGGCACGCGGCCCATGAAAATTTCGCCGGTCGCCCGATCAATGATCTTGGTTGATGCCCCGATATAAACGCCCATACTCAGCACCGCGCCTTCTTCGACGATCACGCCTTCGGCCACTTCGGACCTTGCGCCAATGAAACAATTATCTTCGATAATCACAGGGCCGGCCTGTATTGGCTCCAGAACGCCGCCGATACCAACGCCGCCGGACAGGTGAACATTTTTACCGATCTGCGCGCAGGATCCAACAGTCGTCCATGTATCGACCATGGTTCCCTCATCCACATAAGCCCCAAGGTTAACAAAGGACGGCATCAAAACCGCGCCCGGCGCAATATAAGCCGAACGGCGAACAACCGCACTGGGCACAGCGCGAAAACCAGCCTGATCAAATTTCGCCTGATCCCACCCTTCGAATTTTGACGGCACCTTGTCATACCAATTGGCATTATCCCCCGGTGCGCCCTTGATAATTTCCATTTTATTTAACCGGAAAGATAATAAAACGGCCTTTTTAAGCCATTGATGAACGACCCATTTTCCGTCTTCTTTAGCGGCCACACGGGCCGTACCATTATCCAGAAGATTAAGGGCATGCTCTACAGCATCCCTTACTTCTCCAGTGGTTGACGCATTGATTTCTGACTGATTTTCCCAGGCCAGATCAATTGTATTTTCCAATGACAGATCGGTCATAAATTTTTCCTGTAATATGTTATGGCTCGCTTTTTTTCCAGACAATAGTGATTAGCCGTAAACTGTCAATCTTTTACCGCCCTTTTCAGCCATTCCGCCAAGTTGGGCGCGGTATAATCAATATGATCCGAACCATATCCCTCCCCGGAATCTTTATGGCCGGAATCTTTATGGCCGGAATCTTTATGGCCGGAATATTCAAGTTCCGTCGGCACCCATACCGTTTTCATCCCCAGATCACGCGCCGGGATAAGATTGTGGGCCATATCCTCTATCATGACGGATTTTTGGGGGTCAATGCCCAAATCGCCAATCATTTTAAGGTAGCTAGCCGGATCAGGTTTGGGTTTAAAGCTGGCTGAATTTATATCAAAAATTTCCCTGAAAACGCCTGACAGGCCCAGTTTTTCGAGGACTTTAACCGCATAATCACAGGACGCATTGGTATAGATGACTTTATCGCCCCGCAGATTATTTATGGCCTCATTCAATTCTGTATTTTCCTGCAGGACGTCAAAGTCAATATCATGAACAAAGCTGAGAAAATCTTGCGGCGCGACGTCATCTTCCGTCATCAGGCCCCGAAGTGTCGTACCATAGGTCTTAAAATATTTTTTCTGGCGCACGCGCGCCTGCTCAAAAGGCAGGTCGAACCGCTGGGAAATAAATTCGCCCATACGCCTATCCACTTGGGAAAAAAGGTTGTTTTTCGCTGGGTAAAGCGTGTTGTCCAGATCGAAAACCCAATGTTCAATATGCCTCATATGGCCATCATTCATAAAGTAAAGCTTTCTTAAAGATTACGTCGTCATAAACTTCTTGTTAAGGGTCATCAGGTAACATGTCCCTTATGAGTTTTCATCCCATAATAGGTCAAAAAACGCATTCTGCAATTCGATTAAACTGAGTATCTTTTATATGGAACCTAATATCGCACGAGTTTTATTAAATACCAATAATGAAGATAAGAAACTGGATAAAACTTCCTTCCCCAGTTGTCAGTTCGAACCATCTATGATGGTGGACATGTTTCCCGGGCCTGCGCTTTTGGTTGATGGTGATATGAATGTTAAACATCATAATATCTTCGCCAAAGGCTTACTTGGGCCTATTCGTGATCAGGAAGCCTTTCTTAAAAGCATGATTTCCAGATGTCTGTCCAATATTTGTCCTGATACGCAAAAAACAACCTTGGACGACAGCAGCGGATTACGCCATTATGATCTTTATGCCTTTCCCATAAAACAGGATCAGATTCCAAATCAGGCCCAAAATCCGGCAACTGCGGCCCCATTAGTGTTTTTATTTGGCCGCGAAACAACCGTTGAGCATAACCTGACCAATGCCTTGGTTGACTCGCGTCAGATGTTCAAGGATCTGGTGAGCTGCTCCACTGATTTTGCCTGGGAAACAGACAATAATGGCAATTTTATCTATGTCTCCCCCAAAGGTATTCTGGGCTATACAGCCTTTGAGTTAAATGGCAGAAATGCTCAGGAAATGATCATCGGCGCGGAGACAAGAAACCCTTTTGACACCTTGGATAAAGTCACTGAAATGGAACTATGGCTCAAACGGGCAGACGGTAGTATGGCATGTCTTCTTGTCTCTGCGGTTCCTGTGCTGGACAGTCACGCAACATGGCAGGGTGCGCGCGGCGTATGCCGTGACATTACCCATATCAGAGAAAAAGAAGCGCTGCTGCGCCGTACCAATAAACGTGAACATATACTTAACAAAATCATTTCAACAATACGTAATATTACAAGCCCCGCAGATATGATGGAAAATGCCCTCAAGGCCGCCATGGAGGGCATTAAGGCGGACTACGCTTGTATCTTGGAGAAAACATCTGGCGGCGGCGGAGATTTCACGGCAGCCGTAAGGCAGGAACAAGGCACATTACCAGATCAGGACCTGATTTATACCCTGTGCCTGAAAGCCAGAGAAGTATGGCAAAATTGCGGAAAAAACATAGGTAAAACCCAGATATTTCAATTGGGAACACTGCAGGTCATGATGGGCATCACCAGTCATCACGCCAAAGATAACGGCGCGATTTTTCTCATCAGGCAAAAAAACGATTGGCAAGATGCCGAAATACATCTTTTTAATGGGATAACGACCCACCTTGGCATCGCCATCGAACAGGTGATCACCCATAAAGAACTTGAACGACGCGCCTTTACCGATGACCTGACAGGCCTGTTAAACCGGCGAGCCTTCACCACAGAGGTTACTAAACGCATCAAGAGCCAAGTCAGAAACCGCACCACCGGTGCCCTGCTCTATATCGATCTTGATAATTTTAAAAATGTCAATGACACCAAGGGCCATGCCCATGGGGACCGAATATTGCAGGAACTGGCCCGTATCATCAATGAAAATATCCGTATCGGTGATTATTCTGCCCGCCTTGGCGGTGATGAATTTGCCATCTGGTTAGATGATGTTTCAGCAGAAGACGCCATGCTTAAATCCAGGAAATTTATTGCTGCCGGATCACAATTGGCCCAAATTGCAGGCGTCACAGGGCCTCAGCTATCCATTTCCGTGGGGCTTGCGCTCTGTCGGCCGGATAACCCACAAACCTTTGATGACCTGATGAAGAATTCCGACGATGCCCTGTATCAGGCAAAATCAGCCGGCAAGGCAACTTGCGTAATGTATGATCCGAATGCATCTCTGACAACTGATCCAATAACAGGCCAACAAAAAGAAGAACCCAATGCTTAAAAATATTTTCCAACGCCTGCGGGGCACAAATAATAAAAAATATTCCTATGAAGAAGCCCGCGATGCCTTAGAAGAACAGAATAAATCGGATAAGACAAAACTTGCCGGACATGAGGATACCAAGCCTGAAATCCTGTATTATCTGGCGTCAGACCAATCCCCCGAAGTCCGCCGGAAAATTGCCATTAATAAAAATACGCCCCATCAGGCCGACGATCTTTTGGTGAGTGACGAAGATGGGGAGGTTCGGCAGGAACTGGCGCGAAAAATAGCCCGCATGCTGCCTGATCTGGGGGAAGAAGAAGTTACGAAAATCCGTGAGCAGGCCATTAAAATCCTGGAGACATTGGCCAGTGATCAACTGCCTGAGGTGCGCCGTATCCTATCCGAAGAACTTAAAACATTCGACTGCGTTCCCAAACATATCGTCATGCGCCTTGCCTCTGATGACATGCTTGAGGTTTGCGCGCCCATATTGGAATATTCCCCGCTGCTCAGCACAGAAGATTTAAAAGAAATCATCGCGGCGACAACGGTCGATGGGGCGCTGGTCGCCATTGCCAAAAGAAGCCACGTGGATGAAGACACCTCAGAGGCGATTACCTCATCTCTGGACATTCCGGCGGTCGCGGCCCTGCTCGCAAATAAAAACGCACAGATCAGAGAAGATACGCTGGATGCCATCATTGAACAGGCCACTGAAATTGAAACATTGCA
This sequence comes from Alphaproteobacteria bacterium, assembly GCA_024280095.1. Taxonomy (GTDB): domain Bacteria; phylum Pseudomonadota; class Alphaproteobacteria; order Sphingomonadales; family Emcibacteraceae; genus Paremcibacter. The sequence continues at coordinate 13,664 of JAJRQU010000040.1, forward strand.
TCGCCCTCTGGTTAGCTGTGCCAATCTGTCCATGCGGGCCATCAAACGTATTGCAGGCTTCGTCGCATCATCTCTGGTCAGCCAGATGATAAGCTCTTATGACCTGAACCCGGACATCGCCGAAGATCTTTTGTCCCGCGTACGAGAACGGATCAAAGACGCGAATGTGGGGGATGCAGATGATCGGACTTTGGAGGAACAAGCCATAAGTTTCTATGAAAAAGGCCTGCTTGATGATGCCTTCATCGAAAATACTGTTAAAAATCGCCAGCGGGAGCTCTTATTTCATTGCCTGTCACAAATGTCAAAAATGCCCCCGGCTTCAGTGCGTAAAATCATTGGCTCTAAAAAAGCGCGGCGCGTTGTCGCCTTGGCCTGGCGCTGCGAACTTAACATGAGAACCGCCATCAAAATTCAACTGGAAATAGCCTGCATCCCAAGCGGTCAAGTCCTGAATGCCAAGGGCGGTCAGGATTATCCCTTGTCAGAAGCAGATATGAGTTATGATTTGGCGCTCTATGATGGCGGGGCGTAATATTTTCTCCGGTATCTTTTCAGGCATCTTTACGGATCAATGTTCCCACACCATGCTCGGTGAATAATTCGAGCAACAGGGCATGTTCGACCCGCCCATCAATAATCACGGCCCCGCCCACGCCTTTTTCCACCGCATGAACGCAGGTATCCACTTTGGGAATCATGCCGCCATGTATGGTGCCGTCCTCAATCAATTCGCGCGTTTGTCCTTCGGTCAGCTCGGGCATAAGTTTTTTATTTTTGTCCAATACGCCCGCCACATCGGTCAGTAATAAAAGCCGCTCTGCCTTTACAGATCCGGCAAGCGCACCAGCCATTGTATCCGCATTGATATTATAGGTTTCCCCCTTTTCGCCAAGCCCTATGGGAGCAATCACAGGAATGATATTGGTATCCTGAAACATTTCCAGAAATCCCGCATTGACGTTTTTTGGATAGCCGACAAAACCGAGATCCAGAACCCGTTCAATCTGGGAATTCGGGTCTTTTCTTGTCCGGCGCAGCGGCTCTGCAACCACAAGATTATTATCCTTGCCGCTTAAGCCAATGGCATGGCCGCCCACGCTGTTAATCGCCCCGACAATAGATTTGTTAATATTGCCTGACAGCACCATTTCAACCACTTCTACCGTGGCTTTATCGGTCACACGAAGCCCGTCAATAAAGGAGCTTTCAATTTTCAACCGTTCCAGCATACGGCCAATTTGCGGCCCGCCGCCATGGACAACAATAGGATTCATCCCCACTTGTTTCATCAAAACCACATCATGGGCAAAGCTTAGGGCCAGATCTTCATCCCCCATAGCATGGCCGCCATATTTTATGACAATGGTCTTGCCGCTATAACGCCGCATATAAGGCAAAGCCTCAGACAATATGCTGGCTTTTTTAATCCAGCTGGCTTTTTGTTTGTCCAGATTTAATGTGGCTTTATCGGTCATAAATATTCAATTCTCATCAGTTAACCCCCATAAACCAGATCAGCGACAACGGCCCGAAGCTCCGCAATCCCGTCACCCTTTTCTGAACTGGTGATTATTATATCGGGATGCGCGGCCACTCTTTTCGCAATGGCGATCTGCGTTTTTTTCAAGACTTCTTCCTGCGCCGTTTTTTTAATTTTGTCAACTTTTGTTAAGACAATCTGGTATGAAACCGCACATTCATCCAGCATATCCATAATTTCGCCATCGCTGTCCTTGATACCATGCCGGCTATCCACCAGAACAAAGGCCCGCCGCAGATTAGGCCGCCCCCGAAGATAACTTTTCAAAAGCTTGGTCCATTCCTTGACCAGACTGCGCGAAACCTTGGCATAACCATAGCCCGGAAGATCGGAAAGATAAAGTCCATCTTCACCCTTGGTGCCAAGCGTGAAGAAATTTACTTCCTGCGTCCTGCCGGGCGTATTAGAGGTTCGCGCCAGACCATTTTGACCGGTGAGCGCATTCAAAAGACTCGATTTACCCACGTTGGAGCGGCCTGCAAAAGAGACCTCCACCATATCGCCCGGCGGCAATTGATCCAAGGCAACAACGCCCAGCATAAAGTCTGCCCGCTTGGCAAACAAAAGACGGCCCCGTTCGATGCGGGCCGCCTTTTCTGCTTCTGTCATATTTTCCAATGTCACAATCTAATCGGCTTTCTCAATGGCAGGAACCTGTTCCTGCCGCCGCATCAATACCCATTGCTGCAGGATGCCCAAAATATTACTGAAGGTCCAGTAAATCACCAGTCCGACCGAGAATTGTGACAGCATGAAGGTAAAGATAATAGGCATGAACAACATAATTTTACGCTGCAATGGATCACCTGATGAGGGATTCATCTGCATTTGCAGCCACATGGTAAAGCCCATAAAGATCGGCAGAATACCCAAGGCCAGGAAACCCGTAGGCTCCCACGGGATCAGACCAAATAAATTCGTCACCAACATGGTGTCCGGCGCAGACAGATCCTTTATCCAGCCAAAGAAAGGCGCATGACGCATATCAATGGTCACATAAAGCACCTTGTAAAGGGCGAAGAATATGGGGAATTGCAAAAATATCGGCAAACAGCCGGTAACCGGATTGACCTTTTCCTTTTTATATAACTCCATGGTGGCTTTTTGCAGTTTAGCCTTATCGTCCCCGCATTTTTCCTTCAGAGCTTTCATCTTTGGTTGCAGGATCTTCATCTTGTTCATGGATTTATAGCCTTTGTTGGCTATAGGAAATAACGCCAGCTTTACGATCGCGGTCAGCAAGAGAATAGCCACACCGAAATTGCCGGAGAACTTATATAAAAACTCCAAAAGGTAAAAAATCGGTTTGGTCAGGAAATCAAACATGCCCCAGTCAATGGCGTAGTTCAACAGCTTCACATCCTGCGTTTCCGTATAATGATCCAGCAGAGAGACTCTTTTTGCCCCCGCAAACAGGCGGGATTTTTCCTCATAACTATCCCCGGCAAGCAAGGCCGTCCAATTGTGGAAATAATTGGCATAAAATGTTTCATTCGCCCCATCACCCCGGCGATATATTTCCGCGCTGAAATCTTTCTTGCTATCGGGGATCAATGCCACCAGCCAGTATTTATCGGTAATACCAACCCAGCCGCCATCCGTGGATTTCGCCGTATTCTTCTCGGCCCGCCCCAGATCCTCAAGGTTTGAATAGGTGAATTCCTCGATGCCTTCATCCAGTGACCACATGGGCCCTTCATGCAGAATATAAAGTGACATACCCCCCGGGCGGCCTTTCCTCACGATACGGCCATATTGCGCAACCTTGATCGGCACGTCCATTCTATTGGTTACTTTTTGAGTGATAGAGAACATATAATCCTGATCAAGTCCGATCGTCCGGTTGAACAGCAGGCCCTCGCCGTTATCCCAAGTCAAAGTGACTTCACCGCCCGCTTCCAAAACACTATTATCCGCCGTCCAGACAGAATCGGCATCCGGCCCCTTTGCCCCGTTAATGCCCCAATTGAAATCAACAAAATACGCCTGATCCGTGCCTGATGGATTAAGCAGGGCCACGTCCTTTGAATCCTCATCCAGTGTTTCCTTGTAATCTGACAGGGTCAGGTCATCAATCCGCCCGCCCTTCAGGGCAATGGAACCTTTCAGATGTTTGCTTACGATAGAAATCCGGGGACTGTTATACAGGGCGTCATCGCGGTTTATCGCAATGGACATGCCCTGACCTTGGTTTGAAGCCCCGCCTGAAATATTTTCCGCAGAGCCAAAGTCTGGAAGCTCTTCGCCTTTTTGTTCGGCTTCTGCGATGCGCTGCTCTTGACGAGTTTGCTCTGCTTCTTGTTGTAGCGGCGCATCATAAAAATAAGTATACCCAAGTAAAATCGCCATCGTCAGCGCAATAGCGATCATAAAATTACGGTTGTCTTGCATGGACTTCTTCTCTAGTTACTTTTTTAAGGAGCCGATTACATTGGCCCCGCAATTACATTTTTTCTCTGGCATTAACTCTGGCATTCCCCTGATTTTTTACTATCAGGAACCGGATCATACCCACTGCCGCCCCAAGGATGGCATCGAGACATACGCCGCAAAGCCAAAAGGCCGCCTTTAAAAGGTCCAAAACGGTCAATCGCGCCATAAGCATATTCCGAACATGTTGGCAGAAAACGACAGTTCTTCCCGAGCAACGGCGAAAGAGTATATCTATAGACTGTGATCAAGCCTTTCAAGAGCCAGATGAGGATATTCATCTTTTCACCCCGCCTGACGTCGGCTTCTCAGCTTTTCCGTGACTTTTCTTAAGGTGAGCCGCCCTTTTATTCTTATCATTTGACGGATCTAACCGTTTAAGGCACCAGCTAAAATCACGAATCAGTTGATCAAAGGGAATATCCAGTACGGCGGATCTTGCGATCACGACATAATCATGGCCGCCCTTGCCGCCCGCTTTCAGCACGCGCCGCACCACTTCGCGCAAACGCCTTTTCGCCCGATTTCGGCGGACGGCATTGCCAACTTTTTTGCTGGCGGTATAGCCTACTCTGATGCTCGCATTATTCTCTGGCTTATCATTCTCCGGTCTATTTGCCATCTGCACAATCATGCTGCCGGCGACCCATTTTATTCGCCCCGAAGCAATTCGCAAAAAATCCTGCCTCTTGCGGAGCATTGAAATTTTCACAATTTCATTCTGCGTAGCATTACCCTCCGATTGAACCATATTTTTCCCAAAATATTTATGACAAACAAAATAAAACCGACCGCTGGAATACAGGGCCGGTTTCTGAAAATATCTATACCCTGATTTCAGGATTTATGCGGAAAGACGTTTGCGTCCTTTTGCACGACGTGCAGACAAAATCCGGCGACCGCCTACTGTGGCAGACCGTGACCGAAAACCATGTCGACGTTTACGAACCAGAACACTTGGTTGAAAAGTACGTTTCACAGGAATACTCCCTTTGGCGCTATTAAAATTTATGCATTCGCATAAAACAGTTATCGCCAAACCACTATAGTCTGACGCTCAATTACAAAAAGGGTGTATATAGCCATTCCCCAGACAAGTCAACGCGTAAAGCCATCAATATTTCGTTTTTTTATGAGGCTGTATTTCAGCATTGTTTCAGCCGTTTTTACAGATAAAACAGAAAAAACATTTCGATTTTTGGATAGGCAAAAAAGTAGGCTTTCCATTAAGAACGATCTGTTGCTATAATAAAAAAAACAATTCAAGGCTATTATAATATTCATGGGTAAGAAACTAAATAATCTATCCATTAGGTCCAACCTGTCCCTGCAGCTTCTGTTGCTGACCATGCTTTTTGTCTTATTGGCGGAAATATTGATATATGTGCCTTCGGTCGTGAATTTTCGCAATACATGGCTCGAGGAAAGACTGGCCGCCGCGAATATTGCCATTTTAGCCATCGAGGAAGCCCCTGACCATATGGTCAGTGAGAAGCTGGCAAAGCGATTATTGGATAATGCACAGGTCGTGGCCATCAGCCTAAAACAAAAAGATAAAAGACAACTGGTACTTAATACTGATCAACCATTGGTATTAAGCGCGCGCTACGATATTCGAGACGCCTCCTCTTGGCAAATGATTGTTGATACCATGAAAATACTGTTTCATGACCATCCTCATGGCAGCCTTATACAGGTCACCGGCTATGCTGATTTTATGGAACCCAATGACGATACATTTCTCGAAATTATCTTCCATGAAGATTTGTTATGTGAAGATATGCATGACTTTTCCATCAATGTCATGCTGCTGTCGATCATAATTTCCCTCATTACAGCGGGGCTGGTGTATTTTAGTCTTTCTCTGCTTTTGATTCGGCCTATTAAATCAATGACACGAAGTGTGGTGGCCTTCCGCGCTGCGCCGGAAACAACGCCCTTGATCACAACGGAGGACTTGGCCACCGCAAGGCGTCAAGATGAAATTGGCATCGTTATGCGCGAGCTTGGCATCATGCAAAATGAAATCCGCAAAGCCTTGGTAGAAAAAAAACATCTGGCCCAATTGGGGGAAAGTGTCAGTAAAATCAACCATGATTTGCGCAATATACTCGCCAGTGCCCAGATGGTTTCCGATCATCTGAACAGCATTGATAATCCCCTTGTCCAGAAATTGACCCCCCGTTTTGTCACCGCCGTGGCCCGGGCCATAAGATTATGTGAGACCACATTGAGCTATGGCAACGCCGATATTGAAATCCCAACGCTCACCACCGTTGATCTGGAGAGGCTGGTGTCCGAAGTGATCGTCTCCCTTGGCATTTCCGACTCCAAAGAAATAAATTTAATCACCTATATTCCTGATGGTTTCTCCTTAAACGCTGATGAAGACCAGATATTCCGGGCGCTGCTCAATCTGTGCCGCAACGCCTTGCAGGCCTTACAAGGAGAAGGGCAAATTACCATTACCGCCCATAAGGATAACAGCAGAAATATCATAGATATTTGCGACAATGGCCCGGGAATTCCAGAACAAATCAAGGCAAAATTATTTCAGCCCTTCCACGGCAGCAGCAACGGCGGCTCGGGGCTTGGCCTTGCCATATCAAAAGAGATCATCGAAGCCCACGGCGGGTCTCTGGAACTGGTAAAATCAGATAAAAGTGGCAGCCATTTCAGGATTATAATGAAAGTTTAGAACAAGATTCTATTGCACCACAACGCCTTCGCGCCTTTTATCGGCCCCGCCCTCGTATCTTGGCCCATCCTTATCATAATGGACGATGATACCATGAAGGCCGCTATTGATGCGCCGGACCTGAACCTGATGTCCTTTTTTGGTCAAGGGTGCCTCAAGCTCCGCGATATCGGTATCCTTTTCCAGATAAACCATGCCGCCCCGCGTTAAAAAATGCGGCTGATCTATGGCCTCCTGCATACCCATATTCCAGTCCAGAACATTAATAATGGTTTGGACGACATAGGCGATAATGCTATTGCCGCCAGGAGAGCCAATGGCCATAATCGCCCGTCCGTAATCGTCTAGCACAATGGTCGGTGACATGGAGCTGCGCGGGCGTTTCCCCGGCTCAATGCTGTTGGCAACAGGAAGGCCGTTCTGTTCTGAAATCAGGGAAAAATCTGTCATTTCGTTATTCAGAAAAAATCCGCCCGCCATAAGCCGGCTGCCAAAGGCGCTTTCCACGGTCGCGGTCATGCTCACCATATGGCCCCATTGATCTATGATGGAAAAATGCGACGTCGACGGCAATTCCGGCGTGAGCCCGAGCGCAAAGGCGATGCGGCTGTTCTTGGGCGGCACCCCCGCCGTGGCTTTGCCCATGGATTTATTC
>JAJRQU010000041.1 GCA_024280095.1 Alphaproteobacteria bacterium
AAAACAGGAGCCCTCGCGACTTAACGACCAAGCGGGAGTGCAGCCCCTAGCGGCGCTTGAGCGTAATCCAAGAAACAGGAGCCCTCGCGACTTAGCGACCAAGCGGGAGCGCAGCCCCTAGCGGCGCCTGAGCGTAATCCAAGAAACAGGAGCCCTCGCGACTTAGCGACCAAGCAGGAGCGCAGCCTTTAGCGGCGCCTGAGCGTAATCCAAAAAACCAAGAGCCCCGCGACCAGCGGGGATGGTTATTTCTTTATTTAACGAAAAACGGCAGTCCGAACCAATACCATCTTTTCTCCGGGCCGGGCATGGTGCAGTTAATTCTGCTGCGGCCCTTGGGCAGGGGCGGATCAAATCTCACCTCTATTCTGTTTTGCCAATACGGGTGAGCTTGGCAGCCTTGCCCAAGTGGGAGGGGTAGCAGCTCATGGCGGATAGGCCGCGTATATTTTTCTTAACGGTAAAGCCTATTTGCGGCGGGTTTTCTTTGATGACCGGACTGATGGGCAGAATGTCATAGGCCGGCAAGGCTCTCGCGTTCACGATTAAACGAAACCTGTCCATATTGGAATATTTCTCATTTAGCGCAAAACGCGGCAAGCCAAAGAGATTGTTATGACTGCTGGCACCGCTGGAAAATTGACCAAAGGCGGCTTTGATGTGCATTTCATTCAAAATATTTTGCAGTATTGGGCTGAATTCGCCGTAAGGATAAGCGAAAATATCCGGGAAACTGCCGAGTTCCTTTTTATAAATAGCCGTTGCCGTTGCGATATCTTTTCTGGCTTGTTCCTTGGTCATATAAGACAGAGGGTCATGGGTATGGCCATGATGGCCAATGCTGACCAAGGGATCGTTTGCCATATCCCGTAACTGCTGCCAGGTCATATAATTGGCATTATTTTGACTTACAGGCTCGGTTGAGACGAATATGGTAAAAGGCAGATTTGCGGCTTTTAACTTTGGCCAGGCATGTTGAAATATGGACAGATAGGCATCATCAATGGTGATGGCAATTGTGCGGGGCGGTAATTTTACTTTATTTTTAAGGGCCGTGACGATGTCATCAAGGGGGACAATATTGTATTTTTCTTTTTTCAGTTCTTCCAGATGGGCGTCAAATTGTTGTAAGGTGATATTGGTGGTGGGGAATTTTTCTTCGCCGAACCTGTGATACATAAGAATGATCGCGGAATCTTCAGCTTGTTCAGCTTTCGAAAATTCGGGAATGGCAAAGGATGAGGCCATAATTATGGCCGTATAAAATATAAATGATAAGCTACGATTGACAAGGTTAAACATTACATTCCCTGAAATTAGAATATTGCAATTGGATCATTTTATAATTTTGTAACGGGCTAACTATAGCAGAATATTTTTAAAAGAAAATCTTCTTTGTTAAGTGCAATAATGGGTTAACCGCAATAATGGTTTAGAAATATGTTAAGATATGAGATATATAAAAGAGATCCATTGTTAAAGGCGAGGATAACAGATGACGCAAGATATACTTTCCGACCGGGATTTGAACGTGATTTTCAGGGAAGCCCATTCTTTCACAGGATGGCAGGATATGCCCGTTTCAGAAATTACCATTCGGGCCATGTATGATCTTTTACGGTTGGGGCCGACCAGCTTTAATTGTTCACCGGCCCGGTTTGTGATTGTCAGAAGTAAGGACGCCAAGAAAAAACTGGCCGATTGTGTCACATCTACCGGAAAGGATCTGGTCAGCGCGGCTCCCTTCAGCGTTATTGTCGGCCTTGAGGCGAATTTTTACGAAAAACAGGATGATTTATTTGCCCATTATCCTTCGGCAAAGCGTTTATTTGAGCAAAATGAGGCTCTGGCACAGGAAGAAGCCTTTCGCGGCAGTAGTATTCAAGGAGGCTATTTAATCATTGCGGCCCGCGCGCTGGGGCTTGATTGCTGCCTCATCCCGCAGATTGATCAGGATAAGGTGAATGAAGCTTATTTCAAGGATACTTCGTGCCGGGTGAATTTTATCTGTAGCATGGGATACGGTGACGCGGCTGGTATGACCGCCCATGATTATCGCCTGTCTTTTGATGAGGCGTGTGAAATAGTTTGATAATACTTGCCCTAGATTCTGCCCTGTCTTCCTGCTCCGCAGCGGTGATAAAAGACGGCAAAATAATCTCCGAATTGTTTGAAGATAGAATGCGCGGGCAGGCAGAACGTCTGGTGCCAATGTGCCTGGAAGTTTGCGATAAAGCCGATGTAATCTTTGAGGATTTAACCGCCATAGCCGTAACGCGCGGCCCGGGGGCCTTTACCGGCGTGCGTATTGGTCTTGCAACGGCCAAGGGGCTTGCCCTTGCCCTCGGTTTGCCGCTTGTGGCTGTGACAACTCTGGAGGCCGTGGCACAGAATGTGGCCGAAGCAATAGGGAAACGTCAGAAAAAGGTACCTATAGTTCGCGCGGCGATTGCGATTGATGCCCGAAGATCGGAAGTTTATTTGCAGATTTTTGATATAATGGCCGGCGATGATATGCCAATATTGGGGCCTGTATCGGAACCGGCAGCGGTGCCTTTAACGAAAATATCTGACCATCTGGATGAAAAAGTCACGCATTTAGTGGGCACTGGCGCGGATTTCGTAAAGCCGTATCTTGCCCGGGAATTCATACAGAAGATTGCGTTTCCCGCAGTGCCAAATCAGCCAAATGCGGGCAGGGTTGGTCTTATTGCCGCAAAGAGACTTAAGGCGGGAGAAATTCCGGATAATATTACGCCTTTATATCTGCGGGCGCCGGATGCGGTGGCGGCCAAACCCGTAACCTATGCTTTTCAGAATCAATGACGATTTCTTTCGCCGTATATGACGGTCTTGCCAAAGGCATAACCGCCGAGAAACTGTCCGAAATACACAAGCTATCCTTTCAGGGGTCGGTTGAACAGGTCTGGACGCCAGCGGAAATATCATCCCTGTTGCTTAATCCGGATACGCAGGTCATGACCATATGGCAGGAGGCCCAAGCCATTGGATTTCTGATGTGGCGTCAGGCGAGGGAAGAGGCTGAGATACTCACGCTTTGTATTTTGCCGGCATGGCGCACGCAGGGCATGGGAAGTCAGATATTGCAAGAATTTTATCTTTTGGCCGCAAAGAATAAAATCGCGGAAATTTTTCTTGAGGTCAGAGAAAATAATGCCCCCGCGATCAGGCTCTATGAAAAAAACGCCTTTAAAGCTATGGGCCAGCGGAAAAATTATTATAGCGATAAAGACGCCCTGATTATGAAATATATTATGAAATGAATCATGTAGTTTTTGGCAAAATGACAAAAAGAGGCCTTTATATAAGTTCTTTCCAATCTAAGCGCAGAGCGCTTGTCTTATGATTAATCCGGCCCTTTATGACATAAAGGGCCGCTGGCGACGAGAGGCCTTCTTAGCCGCCAGCGGCGGGGGATGGATCGTCAAGTGCTGGGCCATCTTACGGGCCGTGCTAGAG
>JAJRQU010000042.1 GCA_024280095.1 Alphaproteobacteria bacterium
CGATAAGCTGGGCAATAAGTGCAACAACTGCCCAAATCGCAAAATCCAGAAATGAAACAGATTGAGATGCTGCACTTGAAAGTGCGATGGAAAACCCGATGATGGTGCTCGATTGGGCCTATGGTCAAGTCGAAGCGTCTTATACAAAATAATTCTCGTTTTTTTTAAAGGTATTCTGAAATGGTAAAAATACTGATTTCTGATAAGTTAAGTCCGCTTGCAAAACAAATATTTGAACAGCGCGGCATCGAAGTTGACCAGATTGTTGGTCTTACCCCTGAACAGTTGATCGAAGCAATTCCCCGTTATGACGGGCTGGCCATCCGGTCAGCAACCAAGGCTACCAAAGCGGTTCTTGACGCGGCAACCAACCTTAAGGTTATTGGCCGTGCCGGGATCGGGGTGGATAATGTGGATATTCCTGCGGCGACCAGCAACGGTGTTGTGGTGATGAATACGCCGTTCGGCAACAGCATAACAACGGCGGAACATGCCATTGCCATGATGTTCGCGCTGGCACGCCAGATCCCGCTGGCCAATGAAAGTACCCACGCGGGTAAATGGGAAAAATCCCGTTTTATGGGGGTTGAGCTAACCTCTAAAACCCTTGGTGTTATCGGGTGCGGTAATATTGGGGCGATTGCCGCAGACCGGGCTTTGGGCCTGAAAATGAAGGTCATTGCCTTTGATCCTTATTTATCTGTGGAACGCGCCGAAGAATTGGGCGTTGAGAAGGTTGAACTGGACGAATTGCTGGAACGTGTTGATTTCATTACGCTTCATACGCCGTTAACCGATACGACGCGGGGTATTTTGAACGCGGAAGCTTTTGCAAAAATGAAAGACGGCGTGCGAATCGTTAACTGCGCGCGCGGCGGCCTTATTGACGAGGAAGCCTTGCTTGCCGCCCTTAACAGCGGCAAGGTTGCCGGTGCGGCCCTTGATGTATTTGCCGAGGAGCCGGCAAAAGAAAATATTCTTTTTGGTCATGAGAATGTTGTGGTAACGCCCCATCTTGGCGCGTCCACATCCGAAGCACAAGTGAATGTTGCGGTTCAGGTGGCAGAGCAGATGGCCGATTATCTGCTGGACGGGGCAGTGACCAATGCCTTGAATATGCCGTCGGTTACGGCGGAAGAATCTGTGCGCCTGAGCCCTTATATGTCCCTTGCCAAACAGTTGGGCAGCTTTGCGGGGCAATTGACAGAACATGCCTTGAAAACCATTCAAATTGAATATCAAGGGGATGTGACAGAACTTAACACGCGGCCCCTGACGGCCATCGTGGTTCAGGGGTTGCTTCAGCCCTTGATGGATTGCGTCAATATGGTCAATGCTCTGGCCGTTGCCAAGGAGCGCGATATTGATATTATTGAAACGCGCCATGATGCAGAGGGTGACTATAATACCTATATCAAGGTCACTGTAACGACTGATAAGCAAACGCGCAGCGTGGCCGGGACTTTATTTGCGGATAAGCGTCCGCGCATCGTCAGCATTAAGGATATTGCCCTGGAGACTGAACTGACTCCAAATATGCTGTATGTTTCCAATGAGGACACCCCAGGATTTATCGGGGCGCTGGGCACGGCGCTCGGGCAGGCGGGATTGAATATTGCCACATTCAGTCTGGGCCGCGCAGAAGAAGGCGGCGAGGCCATCGCGCTGGTTGCCATTGATGCACAGGCAGATGCGGCAACCATATCTGCCGTGGAAAATCTGCCGCATGTCAAGCAGGTAAAGGCGTTGACTTTTTAATATGCTTCCAGAATAAAAATATAAAGAGGCCATGAGTTTTAATGGCCTCTTTTTTTGTCTATCAGCATGTGTCTTAATTGACTGGATAGAAGAGCTGGGATATAAGCACGGCGGCGATAGAAACAATAGGCAAATGGACGCGATATGCCCAGACCGGAAGATGAACCAAACGAGACAGCTCTCCTGCCCGAAGGGCTTCATGATACATTGGCCAATGACGCGGAATATCAAGCCGATATTGTCGAGAAATTACGCCAGTGTTTTGCCAGTTATGGTTATGAACGTGTGGTGCCGCCGTTGCTTGAATTCGAGGAAAGTCTGCTCTGCGGTCCCGGCAAAGCCCAATCCAGAAATATGTTTCGGGTGATGGATCCGGTCAGCATGCGTATGATGGCCGTGCGCAACGATATGACGGGGCAGGTGGCGCGGATTGCCCGCACGCGCCTGCAAAATGCCCCGCGCCCCTTGCGGCTGAGTTATTCCGGAAGTGTTCTTAGGGTGCGCGGCAGTCATCTGCGTCCTGAACGTGAATTTCAACAGGCGGGAATTGAATTAATTGGTAGCGATAGCAGTGAAGCATATGTGGAGATAATATTGCTTGCGCGGGATGTTCTTGGCACCGTTGGCATTAGAAATGCGAGTATTGACCTGACCATGCCTTTGCTTGTGCCGGCCATCTGCCGGGGGCTTGGCCTTGATGATAAAATATCAAAGGCTGTGCGTCATGCGTTAAATACCAAAGATATCGGTGAATTAGACAAGTTGGATGGTGAAATTGGCGAAATCAGCCGCCAATTGCTCTCGGCTTGCGGCGCTGCCGGCAAGGCAATGGCCATAATTGGCAAGCTGTCATTACCGGCAGAGGCGCAGAAAATCTGCGACGAATTAAAAGAAATTCTGACCCGCCTGAAAGATGTGGCGCCGGAACTTAATGTGACGGTTGATCCCGGCGAATATAGCGGATTTGAATTTCAAACCGGCATTGGTTTTTCGCTTTTTGTCAAAGGCGTGCGCGGTGAACTTGGCCGGGGGGGACGATATCTGGTCGAAGGTAACGGAAAAAGCAAGGATGCAGTCAGCGAACCGGCGACAGGTTTTTCACTCTATCTGGACAGCTTGATGCGGGCTGTGCCAAAGATGACAGAAATTAAATATATCTATTGTCCCTATAATATGAATATGTCGGATGTGAACAAAGTTCGCCTTGAAGGATATCGAACCATATGTGGCCTTGAGCCGACAAAGAATGATACGGCGGAAGCCAAAAGGTTGAATTGTCAGTATATCTGGCAGGATGATAAAATGATTAAGATTTAAAGTGATAGTTTTTGAAAGGGCGATAGTGTGGCAAATGTGGTCGTAGTCGGTTCCCAATGGGGCGACGAAGGAAAAGGTAAAATTGTAGATTGGCTGTCGGAGCGGGCCGATGTGGTGGTGCGGTTTCAGGGCGGGCATAACGCGGGTCATACCCTTGTTATTGACGGGAAAGTCTATAAATTAAGCCTGCTGCCGTCCGGTATCGTTCGCGGTGGAAAATATTCTGTGATTGGTAACGGCGTTGTGGTTGACCCTTGGGCATTGCTCAAGGAAATTGATCTTTTAAAATCACAGGGTGTTGATGTTAATTCAGATAACCTGATGGTCGCGGAAAATTGCGCGTTGATATTGCCCTTGCACGGCGCTCTTGATGGCATCCGCGAAGATGCGGCGAATGTATGCACCAAGGGCGGCCCAAAAATTGGCACGACCCGCCGGGGTATCGGCCCGGCTTATGAAGATAAAGTTGCCCGAAGGGCGCTCAGGGCCTGTGATCTTCGATCTGACAGGGCAATTGAAAATCGCGTTGATGTATTGCTTGGCCATCATAATGCCCTGCGGCGCGGTCTTGGGGTCGCGGAAATTGACCGGGACGGAATGATTGCTGAAATTAAGGAAATCGCCCCGAAAATTATTCCTTTCCTTGGGGATAGCTGGCGCGTTCTGGATGAAATGCGCCATGACCGTAAACGTATCCTGTTTGAGGGCGCGCAGGGCATTATGCTAGACGTGGATCATGGCACTTATCCTTTTGTGACATCGTCAAATACCATTGCCGCGCAAGCTGCCGGCGGCAGCGGAACCGGCGCCAGAACACTTGATTATGTGCTGGGCATTACCAAGGCCTATACCACGCGTGTGGGCGAAGGCCCATTTCCGACGGAGCTGACAGATGATGTTGGGCAAGGGCTGGGCGAGCGCGGTCATGAGTTTGGCACTGTTACAGGGCGTCGCCGCAGATGCGGTTATTTTGATGCCGTGATGGTGCGTCAGGCCACCAAAATTGGCGGCATTACGGGGATTGCGTTGACCAAACTTGATGTTCTGGATGGTATGGATGAATTGAAGGTCTGCGTGGCCTATGACCTGGATGGCACGCGCATTGATTATTTTCCGGCGTCAACAGAAGAACAGGCAAAGGTAACGCCGATTTATGAAACTTTGGAAGGCTGGTCTGACAGCACCTACGGCGCGCGCAGCTGGGTGGATCTGCCGGCAACGGCGATAAAATATATCCGCCGGATTGAGGAATTGATCGAAACGCC
>JAJRQU010000043.1 GCA_024280095.1 Alphaproteobacteria bacterium
ACCAGCAGTAGACCAGATCTTGCACAGAAACTAGGATTTATGGGCGGGAAAGTGCCTTTGCCTCATGGTCCTGCGGATGGTCCGGCGGGGCTTAAGAAAAATGTGGAATTCCTGGCGGCGCACCGGGACAGCATTGGTCCGAATTTTCCGCTGATGGTTGACTGTTATATGTCACTGGATGTGACTTATGCAGTTGAATTGGCGCAGGCTATCGAACCGCTCGGTATTTACTGGCTGGAAGAATGCCTGCCGCCCGATGACATTGATGGGCATCGTCTGTTGAGAGAACGGATGCCAACCATGCGCTGGACCACGGGTGAACATGAATATTCCCGCTACGGATTTCGACAGCTGATTACCGACCGTGCCATAGACATATTGCAGCCTGATGTAATGTGGGTTGGTGGATTGACAGAATTACTGCGGATTTCCGCTATGGCAGCGGCTTATGACATTCCGGTAATCCCGCATGGTAGTGGGGTATACAGCTATCATTTTGTCATTTCGCAACCTCACTCTCCCTTCGTGGAATATATCAATACAAGCCCTAAGTCAGATGAAATATTGCCTGTTTTCGGAAAATTATTCACCAATGAGGTCCTGCCCGAAAATGGCACAGTCCGACCACCTGACTTGCCGGGCTGGGGCCTTAACCTGAACCGCGAAGAGGTTACGTTACATCGTCCTTACAGGGAAGAAATATAATGAATCAATATGATCTAAAAGGGCAGATTGCTGTCATAACCGGCGCTGCGCGAGGAATTGGATATGCTGCGGCTGAGAGACTGCTGGCATCGGGGGCCTTTGTGGCAATTTGGGACGTGGACAGGCAAGTGGCCGAAAAAGCTGCCGCCATGTTGGGGAATACAGACCGCGTATTTGCTGTTGGTGTTGATATTTCGGTGTGGGAGCAGGTCGAGCAGGCAACGGCTGAGACGACAGATAAATTTGACGGCATTGATATTCTCGTTAATAACGCGGGAATTGCTGGCCCCAACATGCCTGTATGGGAATTCCCCATAGATACATGGCGGCAAATTGTTGATATTGATTTGAATGGTGTTTTCTTATGTTGTCGGAGCGTTGTTCCCGTCATGCTCAGAAAGAAAACCGGGCGAATTGTAAATGTGGCTTCGGTTGCCGGTAAAGAAGGCAATCCCAATGCGGCTGCTTATAGTGCCGCCAAGGCAGGTGTGATTGGATTAACCAAATCACTGGCAAAAGAACTCGCCCATACGGATATTAGGGTCAATGCCCTGACCCCTGCGACGGCTGAAACGGATATTCTCAAGCAATTAAGTGTGGAACAGATTGATTATATGCGGTCACGTATTCCTATTGGACGGCTTGGTACAACAGAAGAAAATGCGGCAATGATTGCTTTTATGTGTTCTCCCGACTGCTCTTTCACAACCGGTGCGGTTTTTGACACATCTGGTGGTCGATGTACATATTGATTTAATTATAAGGTAAAAAGATGAAACTATTACGCTATGGACCAATAGGTTTTGAGAAGCCCGGCATTCTTGATAAAGAAGGCAATATCAGGGATATTTCCGGACTGGTCAGCGATATTTCACCAGATGTATTATCAGAAAAAATGGGTGAATTGGCTACTTGTGATCTGGAAACATTGCCCTTGGTGGATAATGATGTGCGTATTGGTGCGCCAGTGACCAGGGTGGGGAAAATTGTATGTTTGGGGCTTAATTACCGTAAGCATGCAGCGGAAACGGGTATGGCGGAGCCAAAAGAACCGCTCATTTTCATGAAGGCAACATCGGCAATCAGTGGCCCAAATGATCCGATAACTTCCCCCAAGGGAGCTACTAAACTGGATTGGGAAGTGGAGCTGGCAATGGTCATAGGGAAAAAGGCATCTTACGTGGATGAGGCCCATGCCATGGAATATGTGGCGGGTTTTTGTATCCTGCATGATGTCTCCGAAAGAAGCTTTCAAATTGAACGCTCCGGACAATGGACCAAGGGTAAAAGTGCGGATACCTTTGCACCGTTAGGCCCGTGGCTTGTGACCCCGGATGAAATCCCCGATCCACATCAATTGGGCCTTTGGCTTGAGGTTAATGGGCAGAAGATGCAGGATAGCAATACCAATGATCTTATTTTCAACCTGCCCTATATCATCAGTCATCTTAGCCATTTCATGACATTAGAACCGGGCGATGTGGTTAGCACTGGAACGCCTGAGGGAGTGGGTGTCGGACAAATACCGGAACGGTTCCTGGACGTGGGTGATACTGTACGGCTTGGTATAGATGGCCTTGGGGAGCAACAGCAGAAAGTAGAGGCTTACAGAGACCATTAAGGTATCATTTGGGTGAATTTGGAGAAAAATAGTGAAAAGACGAATGCCTTTGAAATATGCAGCCGTTGCCGGGGTCTTTATGTTTTTATTGGTGGCTTTTAATGCCCCGCAGTCTTTTGCTGGTGGCACAGGCAATATATCAAAAATTGAAGCGCGGATGAAAGAACTGGGCATTATCCTTCCGGATGCTCCAAAGGCAGTAGCGACTTATGCCCCTTTTCGCCGGGTGGGAAATTTGGTGTTTATATCAGGGCAAGGACCAGCAAGAAGCGATACGGTTAAAACCACTGGTATTGTTGGAGATGATATGACGACACAGGAAGGGTATCAGACGGCCCGGCTTGTCGGGTTGAATGTTCTGGCACAGGCAAAAGCGGCTTGTGATGGTGATTTGGATCGTATTGTACAATTTGTACAACTGACGGGATTTGTGCAGGCAGTTGAAGGATATACGGATCATCCCAGTGTTATAAATGGTGCCTCAGACCTATTGGTGGAAATATTGGGGGATAAAGGCCGGCATGCACGTGCGGCCATCGGCGTCAAGACACTGCCGTTTAATATTGCTGTTGAAATTCAAGCTGTTTTTGAAATTGCACCATAGGTGAAATATGAAAATAATAACTCTTTTTACTTTATTCATGATTACATTCAGTAATTTCTGCATGGTGAGCAATGCTGTGGAGATCCAGATAATTAAGGACCCTAGTCAAAAAACCTTGGGGCCTTATTCCCAGGCAATCATTGCCAATGGCTTTCTTTTTGCATCAGGTGTCATTGCTATAAACCCGGAAACCGGGAAGCTGGCAGGGGATAATATTCAGGATCAGACACGTC
>JAJRQU010000044.1 GCA_024280095.1 Alphaproteobacteria bacterium
CAGGGCTTTACTTTGCCAGGCTCAACCATTGTTTGCGGTGATAGTCATACTTCGACCCACGGCGCTTTTGGGGCGTTAGCTCACGGAATTGGTACGTCTGAGGTTGAGCATGTATTGGCAACGCAAACGCTTATCCAGAAAAAAGCCAAGAATATGCGTGTTGTCGTGAATGGTACAATTCCAGATCATATTTCTGCAAAAGACATTGTACTCGCAATTATTGGCGAAATCGGCACGGCGGGCGGTACAGGTTATGTGATTGAATTTGCGGGCGAAGCCATTACGGCACTTTCTATGGAAGGCCGAATGACCGTTTGTAATATGACGATTGAAGGCGGCGCACGCGCTGGACTTATTGCGCCAGACGAAAAAACATTCGCATATTTTAAAGGCCGCGCCATGTCACCAACGGGCGCACAATGGGATAAGGCTCTCGCCTATTGGCAGACCCTCTTTACAGATGAAGACGCGCATTTTGATAAAGAGATCGTGTTAGAAGTAGATGAACTCCCCCCCGTTATGACATGGGGCACAAGCCCTGAAGATGTCAGTGTGATTGATGGTATTGTGCCAAGTCCAACCGACTTTGAAGGCGAAGCAAAGCAAGAATCCGTGCAGCGCGCCCTTGATTATATGGGGCTTGAAGCGGGTACGAAAATGACAGATATTAAAATTGACCGTATGTTTATTGGGTCTTGCACCAATGGCCGCATTGAAGATATGCGCGATGCCGCTGCCATCATCAAAGGCCGCCATGTTCATGAAACGGTGCAAGCCATGGTCGTGCCTGGTTCTGGTCTCGTTAAAGAACAAGCCGAATCTGAAGGACTTGATAAAATATTCACAGACGCAGGCTTTGAGTGGCGCGATCCTGGTTGTTCGATGTGCCTTGCGATGAACGCCGATAAATTAGAGCCACATGAACGCTGCGCCTCGACCTCAAACCGTAACTTTGAAGGCCGCCAAGGCCGTCATGGCCGCACCCACCTCGTCTCTCCCGCCATGGCCGCCGCCGCCGCCATAGCTGGCCACTTCGTCGATATCCGCGACTTTTAGGCCAACGGAGTTGTTTTGTTTTAAAGCTGTGAAGGTGTTATGAAAATATATTTCAGCATCCCAGAGCATGACTGGCTGTTACAATCAAGGGAAAAGATATTGAACTTGATGTCCCTTGCGCGAACGCGTATGTCACCTACGGCATTCACACATCTATATAAGATACTGATAAATAACAATCTTATTCACCCTTTAGCCGTGATGGCACAATAAATGTAGGGGCGGATCTGTGTATCCACCCTGGTTGCTAAAAATTACAAATTTACTTATATAAAACAATGATTTGCGCCGATTACGATAGCCACATAACCCTCACCCGATACGAGAGAGGGCGAATACATAGATCCGCCCCTACAAAACCCCAGTCGCGGATAAGGAGCAGATAACCCTTTGATATCATTATCTATTTTCGTGTCATGTCGCACGCCGACGCGGTCTCTATACCTGATCGTTTGGGATTTTAAGCCGTCTATCAGGTATAGGTGGGGCAAGCCTGCAATGACACGAGAGTTATTGCACAAACTTAAGGGTATTAATATTTTCTCTTAAGCAAGATTGAGGTTACAAAGGTTTTGTGCGTTAATCAAAACTTGTGTAGATGCCGTAGGTATCTCACTCGTTTGCAACCTTCATGCAAAAATCTAAATTGGGCAGGGTATGAACATGAGGAATGGGTGGTATAATTCCTGCAAGGTTTGTTGAACTTAAAATTTTTGATGCCTTCTAAAAAAGCCCCCATACGGGGGCAAGTTGAGTAAAAATCAAGAACGTTTCCATCCTGTCAGCATGGCTTTGACCAAGTTTTCCTTATGCTCAAGACTGGCAAGAATGACACCTATAATGTGCATCACAACCAGTATCAGCGTAAAGATAGCAGCGGCTTCATGAATATCCTCAACCCATTCCACACCCCAAAAAGCATTCATGGTCATCATGATACCTGTCACTGTTACGCCGACAAGGGATAACAGGAGGGCAATGACCATTGCACCACCAGCGGGGTTATGCCCGATATAGCGTTTGGATTTACGAGACAAGCTTTCCTTGATATAGGTCAGAACAGTTGATGGGCGGTAGATAAATTGGCTGAACCTAGCGTATTTTGTCCCAAAAATCCCCCAGATGATACGGATTGCGAGTAGGCCACCAATAAAATATCCGACATAATTATGTGCGCTTTCCCATTCTTCAGACGTGATCCAGACAATGATATAAGCCATCACCAGCGACCAGTGGAAAAAACGAACAAGAATATCCCAGACCTTAATCTTTGCTGGCCGCATATCGCAGCCAGCAGCAGATGATTTGTCATGTGTTTCCATCGCCCTAGGATTTCTTTTCGATCTTGACGACTTCACCGGTCACAGGGTTCATATAAATCTCAACCAGGGACTTGTCTTTGGTAATGCCGTAGACTTCATAACAGCCATCCTCTTTCTTGACGCGCCGGACTTCATAGCCAAGTTCAGTGGCCTTGGCCTTAATGGCATCTTCACTCATCCATTCACCTTTAACTGCCATGCAGCCAGCTTTATCCGAGCTGGCCATGGCAGGCGTTGAAAGTGCCAACATTGCTGTGGAAGCGGCCAGAATAATCAGTTTTTTCATCGTTTATCTCCTGTTAGAATGTGTCATCAGCTCTGATGACGGTAAAGCCATCCTAAACTAGGTGCTGTGACAGAGTGCTGATAGGTATTTTCAGGATTCTGTCATGTTCTGTGCTATAGGGTAAAGGCATGACAAAAATTCTCACCTGCCAAGTTTATTTTTCAATGACCCTCATCATGGGGGTGGTGGTTTTGGGAAGTACAGTCACATATGCCGACCATAAGAAAAAAAAATATAAGAACCTCTCCCAATTGCGAAAATCACTAAAGGTTCTTCCGCTATTGACGATACTGAAAAAGGTTCGCCCACTTATCAAGGGCGAGATCATTGAGACTGAATTTGAAATGGAGGACGGTATCCCCATTTACGAGTTTAAATATATCAATAAAAAGGGGCATGTCATGGAAATGGAAGTTGATGCACGGACAGGAAGAGTTATCAAGGTGGAGCGGGACTAATGCGTATCTTGTTTGTCGAAGACGATTCCCGTATTGTGCGTGATGTTACAGAAACCCTGAAAAGTGCAGGATATATTGTTGACCATGAAAGTAATGGGGAAGATGCTTGGTTTCGGGGTGATACAGAAGATTATGGTGCTGTTGTCCTTGACCTTGGCTTGCCTGGCATGGACGGCCTGACTATTCTGAAAAAATGGCGTGAGGCGAACTGCCTTTTTCCTGTGCTCGTGCTGTCTGCCCGTGGCAGCTGGAGTGAACGGGTTGAGGGTATTGATGCAGGCGCAGATGACTACCTTCCCAAACCTTTTGAAATGGATGAGTTGCTGGCGCGTTTACGTGCCATTATTCGCCGTTCTGCTGGACATGCCAACCCTACACTTGTTATTGGTGATATTAGGCTTGATCCCAGGCAAATGCGTGTCACAGTCAAGGGTGTGCCCAAAACACTCACCCCCCAGGAATATCGACTGTTATCCTATATGATGCTCCATTCTGACAGGGTTATACCTCAACAAGAACTAGCTGAACATCTTCAGGGTGATCATGAAATGCGTGAATCCAATGCTGTTGAAGTGTTGGTCGGAAGGTTGCGCCGTAAGCTCGGGGGCGGCCTCATTGAGACACGCCGCGGCTTTGGCTATGCCATCATAAATGGGCACTCATAAAGGTAAAACTTATGGCTAGGCATTCTCTCAAAATTAGGCTGTTGGCCATTCAGGCAATTACAGTCCTTGTTGCATTGGGGGTGACTGGGTTTGTCCTGACCTATTTGTTTGAAAGGCATGTTGAGCGGCGTATTAGCTCAGAACTTGATACCTATATCACCCAGATTGCTGCCCGTCTCAGTTTTGACAGCTCAGGAAAGCCATTGCTTAAGGGGAGACTGGCTGACCCACGTTTTGAAAAAATTTATAGCGGCCTCTATTGGCAAATGAATAATGAAACATCCCATAAATCATCGCATTCCCGCTCACTATGGGATATTTCCCTAGCCTTGCCTGTTGATACCCCCGGGTTTGGAAAGGTTCATATTCATACAACAAAAGGCCCCGAAGGAACGGATATATTGGTTCATGAGCGAAGGCTGATTTTCAAGTCGTCCCTTGGAGACCAGACTGGCCGCATCATTGTCGCGATTGATCTCGCAGAATTACGCGCAATGGGTGCTGAATTTTCCTATGATGTTTCGGTTGCCCTAATGGTTTTGGGACTCTTTTTGTTATTGGCTGGCTGGATACAGGTTATACTTGGGTTAAAACCTCTCTCCTTAATCCAAAAATCAATTCTAGCTATTCGCAGTGGTCAGGCAGCACGTATAGATACAGACATGCCCCTCGAAGTGATACCCCTAGTTGATGAGGTTAACAGTCTGTTAACAGCGCAGGAAGAGGTGATTTTAAAAGCCAGAAACCGTGCTGATAATCTTGCCCACGGTTTTAAAACCCCCCTAACAGCCCTCAAGTCAGATGCAAGACGTTTGAGAAAAAAAGGGCAGAACAAGATTGCAGCTGATATTGAAACAACAACCCAGCTTATGCACCGACAAATAGAAAGGGAACTCACTAAAGCAAGAATACGGAATATAGGTTATATGCCTTTAATTGCAGTTTTTCCTCTTATCCAAAGTATTGTGAATACTTTGCAGCGTACTCCTGATGGAAAGGATAAAAAATTTCAGGTCAAATGTCCCCCTAACCTTCATGTGCAGGTTGACAAGGACGATCTGGCAGAGATATTAGGTAACTTGCTAGAAAATTCCGTCAAATATGCTGACCATAAAATTATTGTATGTGCCTCGACTAAAGGGAAAGCTATTCTATTTCAGGTTGAAGATGATGGTATCGGTATTTCTGGCCGCCTCAGGGGCGTTGTGCAAAAACGTGGTGTAAGGCTGGATGAATCTATCACAGGTTCTGGTCTAGGGCTTTCTATTGTAAATGATGTTCTCGAAGTTTATAAACAAGACCTAAAACTGGAAAAATCCTCACTTGGGGGACTTAAAGCAAGTTTCCAATTGCCATTCTAGAATAAAATGCAATTAAATTTAGCTGTAATCCCTTGCAGGAAAATAGGCATGTACCCATTTCTCACGTTCATGCCCTGCCCAATTGTTATATTTTGCATGAACGTTGCAAACGAGTGACATACTCGTTCGCGCGAGGGGAGGTCTGGTGGTCACTAGAACCGAACTGGTATGTTATGGATATTAGAAAGAATAATGAAAGGTATGATGTTTCACTTTCTTATTGTGCTGGCAGTCTTAAACCTCAACGAGGGGAAAATATCATGTCGGTCAAGGGCTCTGTCCTTGATCAGAACGTTACTGTGAGATTTATCCGTAACGTTCCAGTTTAGGACTTAAGCCCTAAACCCACAGCTAAAAAAAACGAACAATTGGTCTTCTTCGTTAGAATTGAATTCCCCTGCCGCTATTTGCGCCGTTTTTTACGCTGGAAGTGACAAATTTTGGTGCGAGAACCATCGCGGTTCTTTCTCCAGCGACATCCAGTGCGGCGTGGTTTACCCTTATAAATATGATATACAGCACGTCTCTTTTTAGTGAATGTCTGATTGGAAACATCGTGGCCACCAATCCGCACGTTCTTACCAAAATGCACCTTCGCAGCCACAGGCGAAGCCCAACTACCCAAGATTATTACTATGGCAGTAAAACATGCGATCAATCGTGTCATTTTGTTTCCCTTCAACAACGCGTTAAGCCAGTCCATTTAATATCCCCTTTTGGGTGCAATATCCAGCACTTATCAAAACACTGGTTAAGAATATCTAAAGGCGCAAAACATTCCTAGGATGGTATCTCACCGACAGCATTCACATAAGATATCTATGTAAAAAGCTCCAAATCACCCCTCAGGCAACACCCAATCAGGGCGAATATAGTGACAGGTGTAGCCGTTGGGTTTATGTACCAAATAATCTTGGTGAATCGGTTCTGCTTCCCAAAAGTCACTGACGGGTTCAACTTGGGTGACGACCTTATTCGGCCACAGACCCGACGCGTCTATTTCAGAGATAATTTTTTCAGCATCTGCTTTTTGCGCCTCGTCAGTGTAATAAATTGCAGAGCGATAAGACATGCCAAGGTCATTGCCTTGTCTGTCAGGGGTTGATGGGTCGTGAATTTGGAAGAAGAATTCTAGCAAAGCGCGGTAGCTCGTGAGCGCAGGGTCAAACATAATTTCGATCGCTTCGGCATGTGTGCCGTGATTGGGGTAAGTGGCATTAGGTACATCTCCGCCCGTATAGCCCACGCGGGTTTCTAACACCCCTGCCCTTTTACGGATCAAGTCTTGCATCCCCCAAAAACAGCCACCTGCCAACACAGCGCGTTGCGCATTTTCCGCCATTTCAAATCTCCTTAAAATTATAAATAAGGCTGCATCAAACGCAAGCCACCATCTAGGACTTTACGCATAAAAGAGCGGCCATGCACATCCTCTAAAGTCACTTCCTTGGAACTTTTTATTTTCTCTTGAACCAGATCTACCAATTGCGGGACAAACTCAGGGTCGTAAAGCTCGATATTATACTCAAAATTAAGCCGCATAGAGCGCGCATCCCAATTGGTACTGCCAACCAACGCCCAGTTTTCATCAATAATCATCAATTTAGAATGATCAAAGGGGCTTGGCGTATGATAAACCTTGCACCCAACCTCTAACAATTGCTGATATTGGCTCCACGCCGCTAAATCAATATAACGATGGTTGGTTTTGGCTGGAATAATCAAGTTCACATCAATCCCGCGCAAAGCCGCGAGAATAAGAGCCGCAACCACCCGCTGATCTGGCAAAAA
>JAJRQU010000045.1 GCA_024280095.1 Alphaproteobacteria bacterium
AAAATGGCGGGAGTGACGGGACTCGAACCCGCGACCTCTGGCGTGACAGGCCAGCGCTCTAACCAACTGAGCTACACCCCCCGAAGGTGTGAGACTGATTTAAGGCATTCACCCAATCCAGTCAAGTAACTTTTGTATAATTCGTCAAACATAATCATACCAGATAAGTCACTGTATTATTTAAGAAAATGGTGGGCGATGAGAGACTCGAACTCCCGACATCTTCGGTGTAAACGAAGCGCTCTACCAACTGAGCTAATCGCCCCATTTCTTAAAGCACATGATGCGGTTAACAGCATGTGGATGCATGTCTACAGACTGTTTGGAGACATGTAAAGCATAAAAAAAGACGGTTAGTCATTTTTTTACTAACCGTCTTTTAAAAATTTATAAATTACTTATTTACAGCGTCTTTTAGGCCTTTGCCGGCTTTAAATTTAGGCTGCTTTGAAGCCGGAATTTGGATTTTTTCACCTGTGCGAGGGTTACGTCCTTCGCTTGCTGCACGCTGTGCAACACTGAATGTTCCAAAGCCTACCAAGCGGACATCATCACCGGAAGACAAAGCATTCGTTATGGATGAAAAAACACCATCCACTGCTGATGCTGCGTCTACTTTTGAAAGGTCAGCTGCGGCGGCTACGGCGGCGACTAGATCATTTTTGTTCACTATCTTCCCCTTATATCTAAGTTTCATTGAACTGGTTAAAAGTGAGTGCAGTCTAGCCGCGCTTTTTTGTTTCGTCAAAGGGAAAACCTCACAAAACTGCGGTTTTTAGCACAAAGTTTGCTTGACATTGAATTTACACGATTTTCAACAACAAAAAAGCACCCCAAGTAAACCATAGGGTGCTTTTTTCTAGAGAATTTAAATTATTTTAGTGGCGTATAGATGTTCCGAAATCAGATTCGGACTGTTTTTTGGCAAGGTTTGCCGCAGCCTCAACCTCTTCAATCGTCAAAGGTACGAGCGATTCTACCAAGGCAATCTTCAGAACCTCATCCACTTTGCTGACGGGCACAATGTCAAGTCCCCGAATAACATTATCCGGAATATCAACCAAATCCTTAGCATTATCTTCCGGGATTAAAACCGTTTTGATTCCGCTTCTGAGGGCAGCCAATAATTTCTCTTTTAAGCCGCCGATAGGCAGAACACGCCCGCGAAGACTAATTTCGCCGGTCATCGCCACGTCACGCTTGACAGACTTATGGGTTAAAACAGATACAATTGACGTAATCATACCAACACCGGCCGAAGGGCCGTCTTTTGGGGTTGCCCCCTCGGGCAGATGAATATGTATGTCCGTTTTATCAAATATTGACGGCTGAATACCAAATTCCATGGCGCGTGAACGAACATAGCTCATGGCGGCCTGAATTGATTCTTTCATCACATCGCCCAATTTGCCGGTAATGGTAACTTTGCCTTTACCTGGTGATGTGATGGCCTCGATTTGCAGGATAACGCCGCCAACTTCTGTCCAAGCCAGACCCGTTGTGACCCCGACCATATCCTTGTCTTCTAATTCGCCGTATTTAAAGCGTTTAACACCGGCATATTTTGCCAGATTCCTGCGGGTTACCTTTATCGAAGCGGTTTTGCCCAAGACAATTTCCTTAACGGCTTTACGCACCAGTTTTGCGATTTCACGCTCAAGGTTTCTCACGCCGGCTTCGCGGGTATAGCAACGGATTACCTCCATCAGGGCGCCATCAGAAATCGACCATTCCTCAGCCTTAAGGCCGTGGTCAGACATCTGTTTTGATATCAAATGCCGCTTGGCAATTTCGACTTTCTCGTCTTCTGTATAGCCCGACAGACTAATAACCTCCATCCGGTCCAAAAGCGGCTGCGGCATATTCAACGTATTGGCCGTTGTCACAAAAAGCACGTTGGACAGGTCGTAATCTACCTCCAGATAATGGTCGTTGAACTTGTTATTTTGTTCCGGATCCAGAACCTCCAGCAACGCCGAGGAAGGATCCCCCCTGAAATCGGCGCCCATCTTGTCAATTTCATCAAGCAAGAACATAGGGTTGCTCGTCCCCGCCTTTTTCATGCTCTGGATCACTTTTCCCGGCATAGAGCCAATATAGGTCCGCCGATGTCCTCTGATCTCGGCTTCATCACGAACGCCGCCGACAGAAAAGCGAACGAAATTCCGCCCCGTCGCCCGGGCAATGGATTTCCCAAGGGATGTTTTACCCACACCGGGAGGGCCAACCAGACAGAGAATCGGGCCTTTAATTTTTTTGGTTCTTTTTTGAACTGCAAGATATTCCAATATCCGCTCTTTGACCTTTTCCAGCCCAAAATGATCCTCATTGAGGATTTTTTCAGCCGCAGCCAGATCCAATTTTGTCTTGCTGTTCTTATTCCAGGGAATTGACAGCATCCAATCAAGATAGTTACGCACCACGGTGGATTCCGCCGACATCGGGCTCATACTCTTAAGCTTTTTAAGCTCAGCCATGGCTTTTTCACTGGCTTCTTTACTCAACTTGGTAGCTTTAATTCTATCTTCCAGCTCAGTGATTTCATCCTTGGCTTCATCCCCGTCACCCAGTTCCTTCTGGATGGCTTTCATCTGTTCATTAAGATAATATTCACGCTGGGTTTTTTCCATTTGGTTCTTCACACGATGGCGGATTTTCTTTTCCACCTGCATGACACCAATTTCACCTTCCATGACACTGTAAATTTTCTCAAGACGAGACAAAAGATCGAAATTTTCCAAAAGTTCCTGTTTGGCCGCGATGGTCAGCGATAAGTAAGAAGCCACCACGTCCGACAGCTTTTCCGGGTCTTCGATTTGACTAATCGACGCCTGTACTTCAGAAGGTATCTTTTTATTGAATTTGATATATTGTTCAAACTGCTTGATAACAGACCGGATCAATCCTTGTAATTCCTTGGACTGTTCCACAGTAGGCGTATCGGCTTCGGCTTCGGCTTCAAAAAAATCTTCGTTATCAAGATAACGCGTGATTTTAGCCCGCGCGCCCCCTTCGACCAGAACCTTCACCGTGCCATCCGGCAGCTTTAAAAGCTGCATAACGGTGGCAATTGTACCGACGTCAAAAATATCATCCGGTTCAGGATCATCATCATTGGCATCTTTTTGTGACACGAGCAGGATTTTCTTGTCATTGGCCATGACATTCTCAAGGGCCTTGACAGATTTCTCCCTGCCGACAAACAGCGGGACGATCATATGTGGAAAAACCACAATATCTCTTAAGGGAAGCACGGGGTATGTGATGCTCATTGGTTCGTTCGTCCATTCATTGACTGTTTATTTTAATTTACTTCAATTTATTTGGGCATGACAGGCTAAATATTCAAGAGGGTTTGC
The DNA here is from genome assembly GCA_024280095.1 of Alphaproteobacteria bacterium. Taxonomy (GTDB): domain Bacteria; phylum Pseudomonadota; class Alphaproteobacteria; order Sphingomonadales; family Emcibacteraceae; genus Paremcibacter. The sequence goes on from JAJRQU010000045.1 coordinate 3,360, forward strand.
GCATATAATATTGCGCATCTCATATCATAGCAATCGCCTTCAAGCCCGATACCCCAACTGCCTTCTGAATGAAAATGAAATCAGACCCCTGCTACGGCGCCTGCTTCCCCTTTTATATTTTTACTGTAGATATATAATGGTTGGGTTTTACCCTTGACCACATCTGCATTTACCATGACTTCTGCGACCCCTTCAAGGCCCGGCAGCTCGAACATGGTATCCAACAAAATATCTTCCATTATTGACCGCAGGCCCCGCGCGCCTGTTTTGCGAATAATCGCCTTTTTAGCGATCTCTGCCAAGGCATCATCCGTAAAGTTCAAATCAACTTCCTCCATGGAAAATAACCGTTGATATTGTTTGATCAAAGCATTTTTAGGCCGGCTGAGAATCTCTATGAGAGCGCCTTCGTCCAAATCCATCAACGTGGCAAGAACAGGCAACCTGCCAACAAATTCTGGTATCAAGCCAAAATGAAGCAAATCGGCTGGCTCCAGATCTGATAGAATTTCCCCGACTTTACGATCGTCATCCGGCGCGACATTAGCCCCGAATCCAATTGATTTCCCCTCCAGACGGTGGGCAATGATTTTATCCAGACCGGCAAAAGCACCGCCGCAGATAAACAAAATATTTGTCGTATCAACCTGCAGGAATTCCTGTTGCGGATGTTTGCGTCCGCCCTGCGGCGGCACGCTCGCCACAGTGCCTTCCATAATCTTAAGCAAAGCCTGCTGAACGCCTTCCCCCGAGACATCGCGCGTAATAGAAGGATTGTCCGATTTACGGGTAATTTTATCTACCTCATCAATATAAACAATACCGCGCTGGGCCTCTTCAACGTTATATTCAGCTGCCTGAAGTAATTTCAGAATAATATTTTCAACATCTTCGCCCACATAACCAGCTTCGGTCAATGTGGTCGCATCAGCCATGGTGAAGGGTACATCCAATATACGCGCCAATGTCTGCGCAAGAAGCGTTTTGCCGCAACCCGTCGGGCCGAGCAACAGGATATTGGATTTCGCCAATTCCACGTCATCACCTTCGGTGGCATGTTGCAACCTTTTATAATGATTGTGAACCGCAACAGAAAGCACCTTTTTAGCCTGAGACTGACCAATGACATAATCATCCAAAACTTTGAGAATATCCCCAGGGGATGGCACCCCTTCACCAGATGTCGTCATTGACGTTTTATTCTCTTCACGGATAATATCCATGCAAAGCTCAACACATTCATCGCAAATAAAGACCGTTGGCCCCGCAATAAGCTTTTTCACTTCATGTTGGCTTTTACCGCAGAAAGAGCAATAGAGCGTATTTTTGCTTTCGCCAGACTTAGCTTTTGTCATAAGGTATCTATTCCTGTCAGTTCCCTTAATTTATCACTATGGTATGCTACTCTGACTAGGCAGCAAACCTCAATGGATTTCTTGCCAGAATATCATATTTTTTTGATCTTCCTAATCCTGTTGATCAAAAAACAGCCATAAGGGCATAATCTATTCGCCTAAATATCCTAATTTGAGCGTGAACTCATATTATTTTATATCGGCAACTTTACATGAGTTTATCAAAAAATTAGGAAATAATTGATTAACAAAAATGATTAATAACCAGAAAATTTCAGATTATGCTTCTTTTTTAGCCGCATCGGGCCGTTTATCAAAGACCTTGTCAATCAAACCAAATTTGATGGCTTCTGCTGGTGACATAAAGGTATCCCGCTCCAGAGCTTCCTCGATGACGGAAAGCTTTTTGCCTGTATGTTTGACATAAATAAGGTTCAACCGTTCCCGCAAAGCCAGAATTTCCCGTGCCTGAATTTCAATATCTGTCGCCTGCCCCTGCGCACCGCCCGAAGGCTGATGCACCATAATACGGGAATTTGGCAAGGAATACCGCTGTCCCGGCTCACCGGCGGCCAAAAGCAGTGATCCCATAGAACAGGCCTGCCCTATACAAATTGTGCTCACTTTATTGCGGATATATTGCATGGTATCATATATTCCCAAACCAGCCGTCACAATTCCGCCCGGTGAGTTAATATAAAAAGCGATATCTTTTTTAGGATTTTCTGCTTCCAGAAACAAAAGCTGTGCCGTTATAAGGCCCGCCACCTGATCATTGACTTGCCCGGTCAGGAAAATAATATTTTCTTTAAGTAACCGAGAGAAAATATCGAAGGAACGCTCTCCGCGACTCGTTTGTTCCACAACCATGGGAACCAATGTATTCATATATGTATCACGCGCGTCGGTCATATCAGCCTCTCTATAATAAAGTTGGTTTAGGGCACATTATGTGAATAGCATCACCAAAATCTTAATTTTTTCCAGATTTTTTCAAAGTTCCTCTGGCACCCTACTATTATTTTTTAGCTTTAACTTTCTTAGGAGCCGCCTTTTTAGGTTCTGCTTTCTTAGAGGCCGGTTTTTTAGCATCAGTTTTTTTGGCAACAGCCTTTTTCGCAGGCTTCTTGGCAGATTTTTTCTTTGCGGTTTTCTTTTGGGCCGCATCAGCAGATTCTTCAGCTTCGATGGCGGCAATCAATTCATCGCGAGAAACCTTCTTATCCTTAACATCGGCCAATTCAACAATGAAATCCACCACTTTTTCTTCAAATAATGGCGCGCGAACTTGTGCCATGGCTTGCGGGTTTTTCTGATAGAACTCGAAAACTTCCTTTTCCTGACCGGGATAGCGCTGGGCTTCCGTTGAAATCTGACGTGTCACTTCTTCTTGAGAAACCACAATTTCGTTTTTCTGGCCAATTTCGGCTAATAATAAGCCAAGACGAACGCGGCGCACCGCAATAGCATGATATTCTTCTTTCACATCATCGCCAGGCTCTTCAATATCTTCCGGTTTGACCTCGGGATTGGTGACCAGTTCTTCCCGATGAATATCCATTTTCAACTGCTGCCAAATTTGGTCAAATTCCAACGAAACCATACTTTCCGGCACCTCAAAGGATACTTTCTCTGCCAACAGATCAAGAAGCGAACGCTTCATTTTTGTCCGCGCCAAGCCCTGATTTTCTTTTTCAACCTGTTCTTTCACCAACTTCTTTAACGCGGCAAGATCTTCAAGACCAAATTTTTTGGCCATTTCGTCATTGATTTCCACATCCGCAGGCACTTGCACTTCGTGAATTTTCACTTCGAAGACGGCCTTCTTACCAGCAAGGTTTTCGGCTTGATAATCAGCGGGAAAAGAAACCTCGACATTCTTTTCATCACCGGCGCGCACGCCGACAAGCTGGCTTTCAAACCCCGGGATAAAGCTGTTAGAGCCCAGTTCCAACTGGTGGCCTTCTGCCGCCCCGCCATCGAAAGCCACACCGTCTATTTTACCCAGAAAGTCCATCAACACGGCATCACCATCTTGAGCTTTGCGGGTTTTGGCGGCTTTTTTAAAATTCTTCTGCTGAGCAGAAATTTTCGTGATCGCTTCCATGACCTGAGCCGCATCGGCTTCAACAACCCAACGATCCAATTTTAATTTTGACAGATCCGGAATGTCGAATTCAGGTGTCATTTCGACGTCGATGGAATATTCAAGGTCTTTGCCTTCATCGAAAGAAATGACTTCTATTTTGGGCTGCATGGCCGGACGAACATTTTGTTCAGCCAAGGCTTCTTGAGAGGTCGTGTTAATGGTTTCTTCCAACACTTGACCCAAAAGATTTTTGCCGTGCAGTTTTTTCAGCAGGGAGAGCGGCGCTTTGCCGGGGCGAAAACCGGGCATTTTTATCTGACCCTGAATTTTTTTCACTTCGGCATCAACTTTTAGGTCAATATCCTTTGCGGAGATGATCACTTTAAATCCGCGCTTCAAACCTTCTGAACTTGTTTCCGTTACCTGCATGTTTGCTCTGCTTCTTCTTTAGTTTTTATCTGGGAGGCTAATTAGGCCCGATTACTGTGACGTATAATTTCCGGCATTATGTCCAGAAATTATGGAAGATAACCTATATCTGCCTGCTCTTTCAAGCTTTGCAGATTGGTGCGGGTGGAGGGACTTGAACCCCCACGTCATAAGACACTAGAACCTAAATCTAGCGCGTCTACCAATTTCGCCACACCCGCATTATTTTCAATGATATGGTCGAATCTATATATATGTTGGTCTTTATAGACATTTAAATTTAAAATTCCACAGAAAAAAAAAGAAAAAAAAGAAAAAATGTGGAAAATTTTTCACTGCTGACAAAGGTATGGCTCAACCCTATTCACGCGCCATATTAAATCTCCAGGCCTTAAGTCGTATTTATCTGTAATCAAGGTTGTTTTCTGGCGAGATACCTCAGGACTTCAGGAATTTTTCCTTCTATATCTTCTGAAATAAGGCCGGGCCCAAAAGCATCGGCGGCGGCGGCATGAATCCAGACAGCAGCGCAGGCTGCGGAAAAACCATTCATGCCCTGCGCCAAAAGCCCCAGACAGATGCCTGCCAAAACATCCCCTGATCCGGCAGTGGCAAGTGTTGGCGGCGCATTTTCATTTATCACGGCGCGGCCATCGGGGGATGCGATAACCGTATCCGG
>JAJRQU010000046.1 GCA_024280095.1 Alphaproteobacteria bacterium
GATCGCTGACCGTTTTTTCTTGGCTTATTTCCGAAAATAACCAAATCACGGTTCACAAATGGCAGCCAGTGTATTATCACAGTCTTGAACCTTTATTTTATGCGTAAAAGTCCGCCAGCGGGCTTTTCGGGGGGCTTTTCGGGAAAAAACAGATGGCAGGCCATTCAAAATTTAAAAATATTATGTATCGCAAGGGGGCGCAGGATAAAAAGCGGTCGTCTCTTTTCAGTAAATTATCCAAGGAAATTACCGTGGCCGCCAAAATGGGCGGGCCGGATATGGATAGCAATCCGCGCCTTCGTCTTGCGGTGCAAACGGCGCGCGGTCAATCCATGCCAAAAGATAATATCCTGCGGGCTGTGAACAAGTCACAGGGCGGCGACGCGGAAAATTATGACGAAATCCGCTATGAAGGTTATGGGCCGGGCGGCACCGCTCTCATCGTGGAAAGCCTGACGGATAACCGCAATCGGGCGGCCTCGGATATTCGTACGGCCTTTGCCAAGAATGGCGGCAACCTTGGCGAAACCGGCAGCGTGGCTTTTCAATTTGAAAAAATCGGCGAAATTATTTTTGACGCTTCTGCCAAATCAGCCGACGATATGTTCGAAATTGCGCTGGAAGCCGGCGCGGAGGATGTCTTGTCCGATGATGAAACCCACGAAATATATTGTGCCATGGGTGATCTTCAGGGTGTGACAACCAGCCTGACAGAGGCGGTTGGCGCGGAACCAAAATCAGCAAAACTTATCTGGAAACCGGAAAATACCATCGAGGTGGATTTGGAAGCCGCGCGAAAATTGCTTAAAATGATTGATGTTCTGGATGATCTTGATGATGTCCAGAATATTTACGGCAATTATGAAATTTCCGATGAAATTATGGAGCAGCTCAGCGAGTGACATTAGGGTGACAGATAAAAGGCAACGACTGATCGGGCTTGATCCGGGCCTCAGGAAAACCGGCTGGGGGGTTATCGATGTGGAGGGTTCCCGCCTAATTCATGTTGCTAACGGCATTGTCCATACCGACGATAATAATAGTCTGGCGGAACGTCTGGTACAGCTTTTTGATGGTTTGAGCCAAGTGATCACCGATTGGGCGCCGCATTCGGCGGCTGTCGAGGAAACATTCGTCAATAAAAACCCCGCATCAACTTTAAAGCTTGGTCAGGCAAGGGGGATGTCGCTTTTGGTGCCGTCTCTTGCGGGGATACCAGTGGCGGAATATTCCCCCAATCATATTAAAAAGACGGTTGTCGGTTCCGGCCATGCGGGGAAAGAACAGGTGGCCGCCATGTTGAAAATATTATTGCCGAGGGCGGTAATCAACGGCGAGGATGCCGGGGACGCCCTGGCGGTGGCCATATGTCACGCCCATAATGGCGGTGGTCATGGCCTGTTACATGAAGCGCTAAAAAAAGATCGTAAGCCTTCGGCTAAGCCCGGGGCGCAAATTATATTTCGGGGAAGTCGCTGATGATTGCCAAATTAAAAGGCCTTGTGGATAGTATCGGAGAAAATTCCTGCATCATTGATGTGAACGGGGTTGGTTATCTTGTTTTTTGTTCGGGCCGTACGCTTGGTAATTTACCGGGGGCCGGCGAAGCGACAATATTGATCATCGAAACCCATGTGCGGGAGGACCATATTCATCTGTTTGGTTTCTCCACTGAACTTGAAAAAGACTGGTTTAAATTACTGCAGAGCGTGCAAGGCGTTGGGGCCAAGGTGGCGCTTGCCATATTATCGGCCATTGCCATTGATGAACTTTCCAATTCCATCGCGGCGCAGGATAAAACCGTTGTGGGCCGGGCCACTGGTGTCGGGCCGAAACTTGCCACAAGGATCATTACGGAATTAAAAGATAAAGTGGCAAAATTCGCCCTGCCGCCGACAAAAGCCGGCATTAAGTCTGCCGATGCCACGGGCAAACCTGAAGGCGGAACAGATATTCAGGACGCTGTCTCTGGGTTGGTTAATCTCGGGTACCGGCAGACAGAGGCCTATATGGCCGTGTCAAACGCCGCCCGCAGCCATGAGGGGGCCAGCGTGCCCAACCTGATCCGCCTTGGGCTTAAGGAATTGAGCCAATGAGCGAAAATGAAGAAGGCCGCATGGTCAGCGGCAATCAGAAAGCCGGTGATGAGGCCGAGACCTCAATCCGGCCCACGCGGCTGAATGATTTTATCGGACAACGTAAAGTTTGCGATAACCTGCAAATTTTTATCGAGGCCGCGCGCACAAGGGGCGATGCCTTGGATCATGTGCTGTTTTACGGCCCGCCTGGACTAGGCAAGACCACATTGGCACAGATTATGGCGCGGGAACTGGGCGTGAATTTTCGGGCCACCGCCGGGCCGGTCATTTCCAAGGCGGGCGATCTGGCGGCTCTTTTGACCAACCTTGAAGAAAATGACATATTATTCATTGATGAGATTCACCGGCTTAGTCCGGCCGTAGAGGAAATCCTCTATCCCGCTATGGAGGATTATCATCTGGATCTGATCATAGGCGAGGGGCCGGCCGCACGTTCGGTGCGCATTGATCTGCCGCCTTTCACCCTGATTGGGGCCACCACAAGATCTGGCTTGCTGACCACGCCGCTTCGGGATCGTTTTGGCATTCCGACCAGACTGGAATTTTATTCTGCCGAGGATTTGGAAACCATTGTCCGCCGCGCCGCAAGGGTGCTTAAGGTGGAAATGACCAGTGACGGGGCTTTGGAAATTGCGCGGCGGGCGCGGGGAACGCCGCGTATTGCCGGGCGGCTTCTGCGGCGGGTTGCGGATTTCGCGCTGGTGCGGGCCGATGGGGGCGTTAATCGGGAAGTGGCGGATATGGCTCTTGAGATGCTCGAAGTTGACAAGCGCGGCCTTGATGCCATGGATCATAAATATTTGAAATGTATCGGGATAAATTATAATGGTGGGCCGGTGGGCATAGAAACACTGGCGGCGGCCTTGTCTGAGCCAAGGGACGCGATTGAGGAAATTATCGAGCCTTACCTCATTCAGACGGGTCTGGTTCAGCGCACTCCGCGCGGGCGCATGCTGTCGCCCCAGGGTTTTGATCATATTAAGGTGACGATGCCGCAAAATTTAACCCAGGATTCAACCAAAAAACAGCAAAAATCGCAAATGAATTTGCTTGAGGAGTAAAATGGCTGAATTTTCGCCACATTCTGGCGTTATCAAGAATGGACAGCATGTTTTACCCCTACGTGTTTATTACGAGGACACGGATGCTGGCGGGGTTGTCTATCATGCGAACTATTTAAAATATATGGAACGTGGACGGTCAGATATGATAAGAAGCCTTGGAATAAGCCAAGAAGAAATGTTAAAATTTTTAGAACCGGGTGACATTAAATTTGTGGTGATCCGGTCGGAAGTTGATTATGTCAAACCGGCCAAACTGGATGATGAGATTACTGTTCATACTAATGTGTCCAAATTGGGCAAAGCGAGCCTTGTGATGGAACAGGAAATACGCAGGTCAGATGAGGTGTTGGCTAAAGGCATCATAAAGGTTGCTGCCCTGAATGAAGAGAATAAACCAGCAAGGCTTCCGAAGAAAATACTAGAAAAAATAAATGAAGTGATCAAGGAATAGGGACAAGAATGCAACAGGAAAATGTTGGAAATGCCGTTGATATAGTGGATTTAGGGTCAAATATACCGGACTTTTCCATGTGGGGCATGTTTATGCAGGCTGACTGGATTGTGCAATCGGTGATTCTGGTATTATTGGGATCGTCATTATGGTGCTGGGCCATAATTTTTGACAAAATCAAACGTATTCGGCGCGTCCTGTCGCAGGCCGATACCTTTGATGCGGAATTCTGGTCTGGAAATTCTCTGGAAGACCTTTATGGCCGGATAAAAAAAAATCCAGACCACCCCTTGGCCGCCGTATTCGTTGCCGCCATGCGGGAATGGCAGCGTTCTGTTGGGACGGGGAATGATGTTAAGCTGGGTACAGGGCTTCAGGATAGAATTTACCGCGTTATGCGGGTGACCGTGAACCGTGAAATGGAACGGCTTGAAGGTTATTTGAGTTTTCTTGCGACGGTTGGCTCTACGGCCCCTTTTGTGGGATTATTTGGCACGGTGTGGGGAATTATGAACAGTTTTGAGAGTATTGCCATCAGCCAAAATTCCTCGCTGGCCGTTGTCGCGCCCGGCATCGCGGAAGCTCTATTTGCCACCGCTCTGGGTCTGGTTGCCGCTATTCCTGCCGTTGTGGCCTACAATAAAATCAGTAACGATTTGGGCCGCTATGCCAATAGGTTGGAAGGCTTCGTTGATGAATTTGGCACCATCCTGTCCCGCCAATTGGATGAGGAGCAACATTGATGCAAGGTCACGGCGGAAATAAACCTTCGACCTTTCGCCGCAGGCATAAGCCCATGAGCGAGATTAATGTGACGCCCTTTGTGGATGTGATGCTTGTATTATTGGTGGTCTTTATGGTGGCCGCGCCCTTACTTACCGTTGGGGTGCCTGTGGATTTACCCAATTCAGCGGCCAAGGCCCTGCCGGAAAATACCAAACCGCTGTCCCTGACCATTGACAGGAACGGCAAGATATATCTTCAGGACGAGGCCATTGAACTTAGTGAGCTGGTGCCGCGGCTAACGGTAATTTTCTCGGGCCGCAAAGATGACAGAATTTACATTCACGGGGACAGCGCCGTGGATTACGGAGTCGTTATGAAAGTGATGGGCCAGATGAATGGGGCCGGTTTTTCCCGCGTTGCCCTCGTAACAGATACGGAGAATTAAGGTAAATTGCGTGATGCGCTTATTATATCTCTGGTTTTTCATGTGGTGATTATCACGGTAGGCATGCTTGGCCTGCCTATGTTCAGCCGAGAGAAGCCGACACAGATGAGGGTCATTCCCGTTGAAATGATCAGCATCGGTGAGGTGACGAAACTTGCGGCTCAGCAAAAAAAACCTGACCCTGTGACAAAAAAAACGCCACCAAAGAAGAAAACGCCAGAGCGAAAAGTCGAAATGCCGCCGCCGCCGCCTAAATTGGCCTCAAACATGCCCTTGCCGGATATGGCCACAAAGCCAAAGAAGGTAAAAAAGAAAGTTGAGCCTAAAAAAACGGCTCCGAAAATGGCAAATCGTGCGCCAAAAGTCACGCCGAAAAAAAAACCTAGCCGATTTAACAGCGGGAAATTATCCGCACTTCTGGATAAACGCGAAGAGGCACAACCAAATATTATCGAACTGCTAAAGGATAAGAAGTTTGGCGAGGAAAAAGTGATCAGTACAGTTGATGTGCGCCAGCAGACCCTGAGCATCATTGATGCCGTGGGCCAGCATATTTTCAATAATCAATGTTGGAATATTCCCGCAGGGGCCAAGGGTGCCGAGGGACTTGTCGTGACTATTCAGGCCCGTCTCAGCCCGGATGGTAAATTGATTGGATCGCCAAAGGTGCTTGAAAGCCGGCGCATGACCATGCCGGGTCAGGAATTTTTCAGGACAGCGGCAGAAAGCGCCCTCAGAGCTGTCCGAAAATGTGCCCCGTATGATTTTTTGCCTAAGGAGCAATATAATTTATGGCGGGAACTGGATATCGTATTTGATCCGGAATATGCCATAAGTGGATAAATGTTAAGTCTCGCAGGGGAATTATTCCCCGCCCTTAAGGGCGAGATTGAAGGAGTGAAGCGACGACTTAGTGAAGGGCGGGAGCGCAGCCTTTAGCGGCGCTTGAGCGGAATTCAAGGAGAATGGATACCTCAGCTCTTGGCAGTGGGGGTGATTATTATAAAATATAGATGGAGTTGCACGTGAGGTTATTAAAAATATTGAAGTTGGTGACGGCTGGCTTTGCGCTATTGACATTTATGGCAACATCGCCCGCAGCGGCAAGGATTGTGGTTGATGTTAATCGGGGGCATGCAGATCCGTTGCCCATTGCGATTACGGACTTGGTGGGCAGCGAAAGTGACATTGTCTCTGGCGGTTCCGTTAAGAATTATGGCCAGCGCATCGCCCTTGTGATTAAGGCGAATTTGACCCGGTCCGGTCTGTTTCGTTCGATTGATCCCGAAGCCTTTATCAAATCCGGAACAATTGAGGAAAATCTTCGCAATCCGAATTTTAATAACTGGAAAGCCATTGGTGCCCATGCCTTGATGAACGGATCCATCTCTTTGCAGGAAGATGGTCGGCTGAAGGTGGAATTCAGGTTATGGGATGTTCTTGGTACGAACCAGATGACGGGCCTGCGATATTTTACATCGCCGAAAAACTGGCGGCGCATTGCGCATTTAATCTCAGATGCCATTTATAAGCGTATGACGGGGGAAAGCGGTTATTTTGATACTCGGGTGGTTTATATTTCGGAAAGCGGAATCGCCACGCAAAGAGTGAAGCGGCTCGCCATTATGGATCAGGATGGCCATAATCATATTTTCCTGACCAATGGCAAAAATCTGGTGCTGACCCCGCGTTTTTCACCAACCGCGCAGGAAATCACGTATCTGTCCTATCATAATGATGACCCGCGCGTATATCTGTATAATATAGACAGCGGCAAGCAGGAAATTCTTGGGGATTTTCCGGGCATGACTTTTGCCCCGCGTTTCTCGCCGGATGGCAATAAAGTGATTATGTCACAGGCCTATAAGGGGAATTCCGATATTTATGTCATGGAGCTGAGAACCCGAAAAATTCAGAGGTTGACCAGCCATACGGCCATCGATACCTCGCCCAGCTATTCACCTGATTCGCGCTTTGTTACCTTTAATTCGGACAGGGGCGGTAGCCAGCAGATCTATGTTATGGAGTCCAGCGGCAAAAACATCAAACGCATCAGTTTTGGAAAAGGCCGATACAGTACGCCGGTTTGGTCACCCAGAGGGGACCTGATTGCTTTCACACGTCAATATAAGGGCAAGTTTTATATCGGCGTTATGCGGCCGGATGGCAGCGGGGAGCGGCTTTTATCTGAGAGTTTCCTTGATGAGGGGCCAACCTGGTCGCCCAATGGCCGCGTGATTATGTTCTTTCGGCAGCAGCCTTATGATGATAAAGGGCGCGGCGGCGAGACACAATTATGGACGGTGGATTTAACGGGTTACAACGAAAGACAGATGATAACGCCGTTAGATGCGTCAGATCCTGCATGGTCCCCCTTGATTAGATAAATGATTCTGTTATAGTTTCGCAGGATTGCATTATAAGTTACGATTTATTTGGAATATGCATTCGCCAGTTCTTGAGGGGAATGGCATTTCATCGGTTAGAAAAAATATTAAGTTACGTGGAAGGACCACTAAATGCTGGAAAAAATGAATAGCGTAAAATACTGGGCCCTGATTGGCTCTGCTTTATTATTAAGTGCTTGCGCAAATACAAATACAGGTACTGTTCCTGTAACGCCAACGGAACCCGTTGCCGTCGAAACAGAAGACCCCGTGGTGGCAAGTCCGCCGGAAACAGTTGATGTTGAAACCGTGATGGAAGACCCTGCAACGCAGTCATCACTTGATACGGCATCTGGTAATTCAGTGGCTTATTTCGGATATGACCGTTATGATCTTTCTTCCGATGCCCGCGCCGCTTTGCAGGCGCAGGCCGCTTGGTTGCAAACGCATGCTGCGGTAAAAATTACCGTAGAAGGCCATTGTGATGAGCGCGGAACGCGGGAATATAATCTGGCTCTTGGTGATCGCCGGGCAAATTCTGTGAAGAATTATCTGGTGGCGCTGGGTGTTGATCCCTCCCGTATTCACACGGTGAGCTATGGCAAAGAACGTCCCGTTGTAACCGGTTCCGGTGAGGCATCATGGTCAAAAAATCGCCGCAGTTATACGCGCGTAAATTAATAGTCTAATATTTAAACTATACCCGCGCGCCTATAATGGCTGCGCGGGTATTTTTATGTCTTTATGATCTGGAGCAATTGATGAATAAAATTACTTTTTTACGTTTCAAAGAATTTAAACGGTTTTGCTTGATGGGGGTTATGGTGGTCTTCACATCAGCGAGCCTGCCTGATATTGCACAGGCGCAGACCGTGTCAAAACGGCTTGAAATTATTGAAAAGCAGTTAAAGGCTGTTCAGAGAAAAGTTTTTACGCCGGGCAGTAAATTTCCGCAGCAATCAGGTGAACAAACGGGCGATTCAGGATCAATGACCCCTCGCAGTAATATCAAATTCGCTGATATTGAAGGGCGGCTCTCTCAAATGGAAACCCAGCTTCGCCAGCTTACAGGCCGTGTTGAGGAAGGTAATTTTCAGTTGGATAACTTGAAGCAACAATTGGAAATCATGTCGCGCGATTATGAGTTTCGGTTTAAAGAATTGGAAATATTAAAATCTGGAAAATCTGAAAAATCCGGCGCAGGACAACCCGCTGTCGCTGAAGATACGGCAATAAGTAAAACGGCGGATATTCTGCCCGCAGGTACGGTGCAGCAAAAATATAGCTATGCCCAAAAGCTGGTCACCACGGGACAATATGCCAAAGCCGAAGCTGCGCTGAGCGAATTCATTAAAAATTATCCAGAGGCCTCATTGGCCGGTAATGCCCAATATTGGCTGGGCCAGACTTATTATGTCCGTAAAATGCATACCAAGGCCACCCGCGCTTTCCTGGAAGGCTATAATAAATATCCAAAAAGCGTGAAAGCACCGGCATTTTTATTGAAAATCGGCATGTCTCTGAATGCCATGGGGGAAAAGAAAGATGCCTGCGATGCTTACCGTGAATTGAACAGCCGATTCCCGGATAGCCTTGAAAGCAAAAAAACGCGCCCCGCCGAAGCAAGGCGCGCAGGATGTAATTAATACAGAATTTTATAAATATGCATGATGCCATTACATCTTCTGAATTTTCGAATCTGGTTCATACCGTTTTTCCGGTATCATCACCGAAATCCGGCCCGGAATTTGGCCCGAAATATGGCCCGAAATATGGGCCAAAATATGGGCCAAAATATCGGAATGGGATTGCGGCGGCGGTTTCTGGCGGTGCAGATAGTCTGGCACTGACTTTGTTGCTTGGGCAATGGTGCAAATCAAACGGCATCGCCCTGACCGCCTTAACCGTTGATCATGGATTAAGGCCCGAAGCAAAAGACGAGGCCTTGCAAGTAGGACGATGGTTAAAAAAATATGATATTCGCCATGTGGTGTTGAACTGGCAAGGGGCCAAGCCAATTCGAAATATTCAGGACCGGGCCCGTATAGCGCGGTATCAACTGATGGGAGAATGGTGCCAGAATAATGATGTGAATAATCTGTTTCTGGCGCATCATGAGGGGGATCAGGCGGAAACATTTCTCATTCGGTTGTTCAGAGGCAGCGGCGTTGATGGCCTGTCTGCCATGCGGGGAATATCGGATTTTCCCGTTCCCTTGGCGCGGGGCGGCAATGTTCATTTATGTCGCCCTTTACTTACGGTGACCAAAAAGCGTTTGGAAGCAACTTTGCGACAGATGAACCGGCCCTGGATAGAAGACCCCAGCAATCAGAATGAAAGCTATACGCGTATCAAAGTGCGCAAACTGCTGCGGGATAGCGAAATTGAGGGGCTGAATGCACAACGCATGGCGCAAACTGCCGCAAGAATGGGCCGCGTGCAATCTTTGTTGCAGAGCATGACGGCGGGTTTAACGCAGGAAGCCGTGACGGTTTATCCTGAAGGCTATATGCAGGTGAATATGGTCAGGCTTATGTCTGCCCACGAAGAAATAGCGCTGCGTTGCCTATCCTCATTGGTTAAGAAAATCAGTGGTAGTAGATATATCCCGCGATTTTCCCGTGTGGAAGCCTTATACAATAATTTGAAACAGGCAGATTTTTCTGGTCAGACATTGGGCGGATGCCTTGTGTCCTCTATCAAGGCAACATCAGGGACTGATCATATTATTATTAGCCGGGAAATTGCGGCTATTGAGCATAAAATAGATCTTGAAAATTGCGTCCCATATTTATGGGATCAGCGTTTTGAAATAGATAATATTGGCGGGGCCAGACTCGTGAAGAAACTTGAACTGGCAGAATGGCGCCGGTTATGTTCAGATTACCCTGATTTGAAAAAACTGAAACTGCCGAAAAAAATTCTTTATAGTTTGCCTTGTATGATTTTGATGGACGGTGATGTGATATTGCCAAGTTTCATACCGGGTTTTGAAGAAAAAGGGTTTAAGGCTATTTTCCTTGGCGAATATGAGGGAAGCGGGGCATAATGATGGGTAAATGCTAAAAATAGGCGAGATAAGTGAAAATAATGCGATAAAAAGCCATTGTTAACTTGTTTGGGAGTAAAAAAGCCTTATTTATGGGGTTAACATATAAAATGAAATTTGCGAATAATAGACTGATCATTGAAAGACACATGAAATATGGGACGTAA
>JAJRQU010000047.1 GCA_024280095.1 Alphaproteobacteria bacterium
GCCAAGCAGGCAGAGATATACCCCGCTGTCGGCAAGGATTGCGGGACTATTGGGCGCAATACTTAAGCCCATTTTGATATTATCTTCGAATTTTTCAATATCGCCCTTGTGAAAATTGATGATGGTCATGGCATACCAGGCGATGGAATATTTCGCGCTAAGCCCGATGGATTTTTCGGCATATTTGCGGGCAAGCTCCAGCGGATCAGTGGTGCGAACATTAAAACTGAATCGATATTCATCAAGGGCAAGAAAAGCAAGGCCGGCCCAGGCATCCGGATAATTGGGGTCAATTTTAACCGCTTCTTCCAGACTATTCCGAGCCTTCAAATGGGTTTTTGGTGATAATTCGAATAGATAATCGTGAAGCAGAAGCATGCTCTGGTAAGCTTCCATATATTTTGTGCTGCTGCGTTTCATATCAACGGCACTGCGGCGCATGACGGCGCCGTATGTATCGCCAATGGTGGCGGCCACATGGGCGGCTATTTCATCCTGAACATCAATCAGATTTTCAGGATTTAGCTTGCGGTCATAATTTTCTGACCATACCACGGCGGCTGTGGCGGCGTTGAGCAATTGGGCGGATACCCGCAAATTATCCCCGGCGGTGCGAATGCTGCCTTCTAAAATATAATGGGCCTCCCATTCCTCGGCGAGCCGCCGGATGTCAATGGCTTTGCCCTTATATTGGGATGTGGTGCGGCGCGATATCACATATAATGACGGGCTGAGCGATAGATGATTGATGATTTCCACTGTAATGCCATCGCAGAAAATATCCTGTGATGGCGCGCCGCTGAGGTTTTCAAAAGGCAGGACGGCAATGGCAGGCCCGGTGGGCGGCGCGGCGGCAGCGGAAAATATGGGATCTTTTTTCGGCGGCGGGGAAGAAATATCGCTCAGCTCAATTTTGGGCGCATAGCTTCCTTTGGGCAGTGAGATACTGATGGGCCGGGCAAAGCCTTCTTCCATATAGTAATGCTCAAGAAGCCTTCTTAGTCTTCCGGCCTCGACGCGAACGATAGCATCACTTTGCGGGTCGAAAGTCTCATCCTTGTCAAAAACTTCAAGCCCGAGGCTATAGCCCTTGATCAGATGGCTGCGTCCGGCAAGATATTCTTCCACCACATAGCTTAAAAACCGGTGAATACGGTTCTTGTTTTTGAATGTTTCACTCGCCAGAATATGATTAAGCTGCGCTAAAATCTTTTCCGGCGAAAGAGAAATATCTGATGGCATGAATGGTTTCTAACTCAATTATCATTATAGATACCATTATATGAATAATTATAGTGAAAATTAAAGGCCCATTTCGTTTTTTTCACCTCTCAGGATATTATTCCGTTTAAAGGGCTGATATTTGAACTATTGCTAAATAATTTTGTCTCAATGATATCCGAACTGATCTGCAGATGATCCCGAAGTATTCCTTTAAAAAGAGCACGGATGTCCATGGTGGGATAAATATCCCTTTCCTGATACAGATTTGTGGTTTTAAGTCCGGGCCAATCTGTAAGAACCCGCCCGCCCGCTATAGCGCCGCCGCAGAGAAAGGCAACGCCTGCGGTGCCGTGATCGGTGCCGCCGTTACCATTGGCGCGCACCGTACGGCCAAATTCTGTTACGACCGCGATCGCCGTTTGTTTCCAGATAGGGCCGAGCTTTTCCTTGAATAGGCCCAGGCTGTCATCAAGATCTTTTAGGGTATAGGCAAGTGATCCGTTGACTGTGCCCTGGCGCACATGTGTATCCCAGCCAAAGCCTTCCAGAACAGCAATATTGAGGCTTTGATTAGTTTTTAAAAATTGCGCTGCATGATTGGCGGATATGGAAAGTTTTTGGCGGAACCCCCTGTTTTTATCTCCCATCATGGCGGATGCGGCTATTCTGTCGGCCATGACGGCCTGTTCAAGGCTTTGAAACAGCGTGTCATCATTCTGGTAAAGATATTTCAATCTTGCGATGAGGTCATCATCTATGCGCGGAAGGCGGGATGGAGCCCAGCTTGTGCTATTCTGACTGCCGCGCAGGATGAGGGGGACGCCATTTGATAGGGCGATGGCGTTTTGACCTATATTTTCGGTCGCGGGTAGTAACCGGCCCAGCCATCCGGTCTGTCCTGTAAGGGACGCTGCTTGACCATTTTCCAGCACATCCTGCCCATCAAAGTGCGATCGGTCCCGGTATGGGCTGGCAACGGCGTGAATGATATTTGCATCGCCTGACTGATACATATGATGCAGATTCTTTAGCGCGGGATTGAGGGAAAAAAGCCCATTTAATTTTAGGGTTTCATGGGGGGCAAAGGCAAGCTCGCCTCTTTGGGAGGCATAATCTGGATCACCAATGGCCGGAACCGCTGCCAAGCCGTCGAGCGCGCCGCGCAGAATGATCAAGATGAATTTTCGATCTTGTGCCCCGGCGGTCGCGGCAAAACTTAACGCCGGCAAAAATGGCACGGTTAAACTTGCGGCGGCGATATTTTTAATGAGGCGGCGGCGCGTAACCATATTTATCTCCTTTGAAACTCGGGGCTTGCCAATAGAAGGGTTATGGCCTGGCCTGCGCTATCGGCTCGTTTGATGGCGGAATAGGTTTGCTGGCTGAGGTTCTGTCCCAGAATATTTTGGGCCAAATCCAAAGGTGATTGGGTGAGCTGACTTCTGTCCGCCACTGCCTGCGCCCATTCGATGCGCTTTAAGAGTATGCCAGGCCCGGCCCAATATTCGTCTTCGTGGGGCCATCCCGCAGGTGAGGGAGCCTCGAATGTTCTTTGCCCCATTTCATACAGGCTTTCGACAATTTCTTTAGGGGTAAAGCGATCTACTTTCAAACCCCGCAAGGCCGAGATGACAAATTCTTCTGACGTTTTCACATTGCCGGGATTTGGGTGCCATACCTCGGGCAGGGAAATAAGTTTTTTTATAACCTTGCCTAAATGACCGTCGGATCTAATAAATTCTTGCGCTAAAATAGTGACCACCTGTTCCGGCGGATTATCGGAAATAAAATGGCGGGCCAGTTTGCGTGCGATGAAATGGGCCGTAGAGGGATGATGCGCCAAATCCTTTAATGCGGCAATGCCTTGTTTAATGCCGTTGGCGGCATATTTTTTACCTAATATTTTGTGGCTGCCCGGTTCATGCAAGCGGTCAATGAAGCGGAATTCACCGATTTTGCCATTCTTATGCCGGGGCAGTGAAATAGTCCAGCCAGTGAGTATCTTGGCCAAGGCGATCACATCAGCCTGACGATAGTTGCCCTTCACGCCGAGGGTATGCAGTTCCAGTATTTCCCGCGCAAAATTTTCATTGAGGCCTTTGTCTCTACGCCGTCCACTCACA
>JAJRQU010000048.1 GCA_024280095.1 Alphaproteobacteria bacterium
GAATGACCGGTTCGATATTCAGTTCAATATCACCTGTTTCGACGCGGGAAATATCCAGAATATTATTGATGATCCCCAAAAGATGTTCCCCCGCCGTGTGAATATCATTGGCATAACCCACATATTGGCGGCTGCCAAGTTTACCAAATAACTGAGATTTCATAATTTCCGAGAATCCAATAATACCATTTAACGGCGTTCGCAGTTCGTGGCTCATATTGGCCAGAAACTGGGTTTTGGTATGATTGGCATGCTCGGCAAATTCCTTGGCAGCATTGAGTTCGATAGTGCGCGCCTGCACCCGTGATTCCAGAATTTCATTCTGATGATTCATGATTTTATAGGACATTCGGACTTCCAGCAGATTACGTACGCGAGATAATAACTCGCTGGCATCAAAAGGCTTGGTCACATAATCACGCGCGCCATTATCCAGCGCACGCTGGCGATAGCTTTGCATATGCTGCGCCGTTAAAACCAGAATTGGCGGTGGATTATTTCTGGTCCACTCATTGATCTGATCCATCACCCCATAACCATCCAGTTCGGGCATGTCAAGATCCAGCAAAATTAAGTCACAGCCATATTTCTGATGTAATGACAAAACCTTAGTCGGGTCTTGCGTGCTGATCACATTCTCATATCCTGCGGCGGCAAGAATCTTTTCCAGCAGCCGGACATTGGCCGCTTCATCATCGACAATCATGATGCAGGCCTTTTTAGGGTCTGTGTTGAGATTTGCGTTTGATGTATTCATTTCATCTCTTCTTTCTGAGTGACCAAAGCCTTCTCAATAGCTTCCAGCAAGTCATTTACGTTGATCGGTTTGGTAATATAATCGTCAAATCCCGCTGCCAGACCCTTTTCTATATCACCGGGCATGGCATTGGCGCTAATGGCAATGACCGGCGTATTTCTGGTATCCTCTCTATTTTGCAAATGTTTGAGGACATCATAACCATTCATATTAGGCAGATTAATGTCCAGCAATATCAGGTCAGGATTATGCGCCGCCGCAAGTTCAAGCCCCAGCAAAGGCTCATGTGCGCTCCACATATGAATATTAGGCCGCCGACCAAGAAGCTGGGTGACCAACCGTAAATTGGCCGGATTATCCTCTATATATAAAATCGTATACTCATGGCCCAATTCAGAGAAATTTTTCCCCATCGGCATATCTTCCCCATCCGTTGCCGGAGAGATTTCTGGCGAATGGGATGTATCGCTGGGAAACTCTACCCAGAATGTACAGCCTTCTCCCTTTTGACTATTCATACCAATCGTCCCGGCCATAAGTTCGGTCAGTTTTTTGGTAATGACAAGGCCTATGCCAACCCCCTCAATCTCGGACTGTTGATCCCCAATACGGATGAATGGTTTGAACAGTTGCGTTTGCTCTTCCGGCGTAAGACCCCGCCCCGTGTCTGAAATGCTCACGCGGGTTACCGCGTCCCTGGTGCTATCGCAGGAAATGGTAACCTTACCATTCTCTGAATTATATTTTATGGCATTGCCAAGCAGGTTAAGAAAAATCTGCTTGAGTCTGGTACGATCCGCACGGACAGCACATTGTCCATCCTTTAACTGATCATAGGCAATATTCACGCCATTATAATTCAGACCAATATCAATGCCGCGTTTTTGTGCCAGTGGAATTATGAGCTGCAAAGACTCAACCAATACCTCCGACAGGATAGTCCGTTCGATAGAAAGGTCAATACGCCCGGATTCAATCTTCGCCAAATCCAGAACCTCATTGATCAATTCCAGAAGGTGATGACTTGCCTTGACAATTTCGTTAACATTCTCCCGCTGGGAAATATTCAGGGGGGGGTCGTCTTCCATTGTCAGAAGCTGGCCAAATCCCATGATCGCATTCATGGGCGTCCTTAATTCATGAGACATGCTTGAAAGAAATTGTGACTTCGCACGGTTCGCTGTCAAAGCTTCTTCGCGGGCTTCAATTAAAGCAAGGTGATTTTCCTCTTCTTTTTCCGTCAAGCGGCTGGAATGTATCATCGCCCCAAATGTAATATCAAGCGGCAGTAAAAATTCCTGCATATCCGTATCATAGCCATTCTCACGATTGGCGATACCATACATACCCACAAGGTCATTGCCGTAAAAAATAGGCACTCCAAGAAAAGAATTTATGGCCGCGCACCCTTCCGGCAGACCAATAGAACGCGGGCCCGATGCCGGATCATTACTTAAAACAGGCGCGCGAGATGTCATCACACTCCCCAGCAGACTATCAAGATTATGAAATTCAAAGCCACGCGCTATGTTGTTTCTATACTGGGCTCTGGTTTGCGCATCCCAAGAGATATCCATAATGGCATGCGTTTTCAAAAAAGGTTGGCCATCCCCCTTGAAAATCACTTCTCCCGCAAAGCCAAATTCACTACCGGTAAGTTTCAGAAGCGTTTTTAACATATCATTCATCGCCGCCCGAAAATCGCCGTTCACCACAAAATCAGTTGTTGAATGATGCAGCATATCAAGTAAAGTTCTTTGTCGCGCCATCTTCTCTTCCATCCTGACGCGTTCCGTAATATCCTGCATGACGCCTTGCATATTTAAGGGTTCACCATCCCTGTTCCGCACGATATCCCCAAACTGCTGTACCCAATGTATGCTGCCATCCGGCCATATCACGCGATGCTCAATATTTAATTCGCTGCCAAGCTTCAAACAGCTGTCCACCGCATCTGTCAACATTTGATGATCATCGGGATGTATGGACGCCAGAAAACGATTATCACCGCCCTTAATATTTTTCTTTTCAAGGCCCAAAACATCCCAGACACGGTCAGACCAGAAAATTTCATCGGTGGCTATATTCCAGTCCCAGTTGGCCATCTTGGCAAATGTCTGACTTCTGTTCAGCCTTTCTTCGCTTTGCATAAGGGAGGTGATATCGGTACGCGCAGAAACATATTTATAAGGCTTTCCCTGCTTATCCAGAAACGGAACAATCGTGGCCTCTACCCAATATTCATGACCCTCTTTATTTCTGTTACAGATACTTCCGTGCCAAACCTTTCCACTTGAGATCGTCTGCCACAAATCATCAAAAAATTCTTTCGAATGTCTTTCGGATTTTAATATTCGGTGATTTTGCCCCAATAATTCATCACGGCGATAACCACTAATCTGGCAAAATTTGTCATTAACGGCCGTAATTCTTCCAGACACGTCGGCGGTACTGACAATATCATGTTGATCCAGAGCCGTTAGCTGAAACTTATTCTCTCTCAGCGCAGCTTCCAATTCGCCGTTAATTTCTTTCGCCCAACGCGCCTGTTTTGCTCTGACGTGAACGGTCGTGATCAGGTGACCTTCTTCTACGGGTTTCACTAAAAAATCTTCCCAATCAGCACCCATGCGCTTTGATCGATGGCGCGGAATTGGCCCAGATAATAAAAGAATGATGGGCAACATGGCCCAGACGTTATCCTGACGAATAATTTGCCTCAATTCCGTTCCGGAACATTCCGGCATAACGTCATCCATGATAAGAATGTCCGGCTTGAACTCAGCCATCACCTCAAGACATTCCATCGCCCGAGACAGGGTCTCGACCGCCATACCGGCGGCGCGTAAAATTTTCGCGTGGTGCTCCAACAGACCAGTGTCTTCACCCATGATCAGAATACGAAAAGGCTTTATTATTGTTGCCTGCTCTATGCTCTGCACACTATGAATGATTTCCTCTATATTCAGGGGCTTCTGAAAATACCGACTTGCCCCCATTCGCGCTGCGGCCAAGCGGTTTTCCATGGAGCGATCTTCAGAAATAAATATCATCGCAGGGCCGCCCGCCATTTCGGCGCTAAATTCTGTAAGAAATTTCCTGTCGACTTCCTTATCCTGACTAAAATCTATATCAATGATAAGTGCTATCGGTGAAGACGTTTCACATGCTGACGTCAAATTTTTTAATTCAAGGAAGTGCCGAGTCTTAAACCCCTGCTGATTAAGCCCGGTCATTAGATTTTCCGCTAAATCTGCATCTTTGCCTACCAGAAAAATAATATTCCCGGCCGTTTTTTTTGCTAAATCAGGGTGATTAAAGACCGTCATCAGGAATTCTTCTCTATTTGTTGGCGTTAAAGCATATGATTCTATATTTTCATAGATGATGCCTTCTGCCTCAGCAGCAGTTCGATCTCTTCGAATTTAGCCGGCTTGGTGAAAATATGGACATTTTCCGGCAACCCCCCCCTGGCTTTTATTTCTTCCGGCGTAAGCCCGGTAATAACGATAAATAAACTATGGTTTAAGGCCGGCATTTTCTTCAACGCTCTGATCATCTGAAACCCGTCAAAATTCGGCATATTCAAATCTGAGATAATAACGTCAGGTAGTATATTGCCAATTTTAACCAAACCATCATAGCCATCTTTGGCCAAAAGAAGCTTTATATCCTTATTCCAGCCAAGATATTGTTTCTCATACAACCGAAGTTGTTGCGGGTCATCTTCCACAATGACAAATGACATTTGTTCTGACGAATCTACATTGCCTGACATCTGCTGCTTCTGCTGCTGAAGCAATTCCTCAACAGCATTGCGCGCAATACGCCGATGCCCCCCGCCAGTGGTCCAGGCGCGCAATAAACCACTATTTGTCCATAACTGAATTGTGCTAACGGCGACGCCCAATAGTTTGGCGGCTTCTCGTGTTGTAAAATAATCCTTTAATTTCTCAGACATACTTAACTCTAGAACCTTATAAATTGATTAAAAATCGGGACTCCTCATCACTTTCATCACTTTTTATATTCTTGTCAAGGTGAGAACTTGAAAATACCCCAAAAAAAAATGCCGGGTTAAAAAACCCGGCAAGTTTAAATATAGGGAGGCTTCATGTCTGGGAGACAATGAAACAGCTTTGTCACATAATTTAAGAACAATTAAGGACAGAGCAGATTGAAAAAATAGGGAAAAATTTTCAATCAAAAGATGTATAAAACATCTGCTATATATATAGGCTATTGATCCATATATGACCACTGGGTAAATAGGCAATGCAGCCATGCAAAAAACGCATAGCTTGAAAAAATAATTTGAAACGGCTATGCGTTTCCAGAGGAACTGGAAAGCAGGGTTATATCTATACCAAGCTTTGCCATGGCCCGGGGCCACTTCAAATCCAGATCGGTACGAAATAACAAAACCTCATCCGCCTCAACATTAAGCCAGCTGTTGCGTTTTATCTCCTTCTCCAGCTGGCCCCTTCCCCATCCCGTATAACCAAGAGCAACCATAAAGTTCTTTGGGCCTTTTCCCGCAGAAACGGCCGCCAGAATATCAACCGTTGCGGTCAGGGCAACTGTTTCCGAGACAATCAAGGTCGACTCCTGTATATAGTCGGCAGAATGAAGAATGAACCCTCGGCCAATCTCGACAGGCCCGCCGGCATAGAGCGTTACGTCTTCGCCCGCAGCCTCATTTTTGGCCAATATTTCCGGATCATAATCAACCTCTAATTGATCAAGCAAGTTTGGAAAATCAATGCTGGTCGCAGCAGAATTGATCACCAAGCCCATTGCGCCCTCTTCGCTATGGCTGCAAATATAGATAACGCTTCGATCAAACCGGGGATCCGTCATGCCCGGCATGGCAAGTAATAATTGTCCGGTAAAGTAAAATGGTTTTATCATGCGTGCTCAAGGCCCTATGAATGAAATAATATTCACATATTATTGATTATAAAATATAATATTAGACTATATACTTATTGCCCTGCAAGTTGTACTGAAAATTATGGATACGAAGGTAATGAACATAAAAAGAACGGCCCTTATATCGGCCTTTGCGGTGGCGATACTATCGCCTCTTCTTGCCGGCAATGCCTCTGCCAACAATATATCTTCTTCGTGGATTATAGATCAGCAGACCAAATCCCGCCTGTTTGTCGGCGGTTATGACAAAGAAAAAAAACGCCTTTATCTGGGGTGGCAAATAACGTTAAAAGACGGCTGGAAAACATATTGGCGCAGCCCCGGTGATGCCGGATTGCCGCC
Source organism: Alphaproteobacteria bacterium (assembly GCA_024280095.1). Lineage (GTDB taxonomy): Bacteria > Pseudomonadota > Alphaproteobacteria > Sphingomonadales > Emcibacteraceae > Paremcibacter. Next base: position 6,032 of record JAJRQU010000048.1, read on the forward strand.
CCGCTGGACATGGGCGCAAAACCGCAATATTCAAAATATATCGGTCAAATGGCCCGCACCAAAATTATTGCATATTTTTAATATGGATACCTATGTCTATTACCATGAAGTTGTTTTACCGATCACGATGGAAGTTTCAGATGTCACGAAGCCGACCTCTATCATGCTCAATCTGGAATATATGATTTGCGCGGAAATATGCATCCCCAAGGAAGGACGCTATCGCCTTGATATTCCTGATTTAGATCATATTGACGTTTCTTTTTTCCAAAAAGCACAGCTTGACCGCCATAGAGCCCTTGTCCCGACGATAATATCTGGCGATACCATTAACGTTCAACTGGATACAGAAAATACGCTTCTGATCGATCTGCCTGCAGATTTTAAACCCGTTGATGATATTATCATTGAAGGCCCTGATGGCTTATTATTCGGGCGGCCAAAATTAGGTGACATCACAGATAGAAATCGTTTCACGGCCTCCTATAGGGGCAATCAAGCCATAACGGGACAGCAGGTTACCCTGACATTGCTACTTGAAGACGGCACTGCAAGAGAAACGACCGTCACGGTGCAGCCCCCCAAACCAAATAAAAAGCCAAATTAAAGTTGGCCAAGTAAAAAGGGAGACACAACGGCCTCCCTTTTTTAAATTTTTTAGCCTTAAATTTTTCAGGCCACTCAGAAGTTAAATACGGCCTCAATGCCAAATGTGCGCGGTAAATTGGGGAAGCGGGCAATGGTACCAAAGAAATCCCTCAAGTCATCAACATACTTCTGCTGATCGGTAAGGTTTTTACCCCAAAGATACACTTCCCAGCCATCTTCGTTGGAAATCAACCCCATACGCGCATTGATCATGGTCAACTGTTCAATATAATCAAAAGGAACCGTAGCGCCCAATCTTAATGGTGCCGTCATCTCATTATTCACCGTTGTGTAATAACCGCTCCTATGGGTCAGATCAACACGAAACAGAAAGGCGGAATCAAGCGTTTCCACTTCCTTATAATATTGCAGGCTGGCTGCCGCGTTAAATGTTGTCGCATTGGGCAGACGATTACCGGAAACATCAGCCCCCCCTGTCCCGCCTTCAAGAAATTCGTCAAAAACAGCATCCAGAACACCAAGCGAACCCGTGAAGGTCCACTCTTCCGTGGCGTGCCAAGTTGCTTCAGCTTCGACACCTTTGGTTACGACTTTCGCTGCATTGGTGATCCGGATGGATGTCCGGCCATTACCGAGATCAACAAACTGGTTGACCTGATAATTATCATAATTGGCAATAAAGCCGGCCATATTCAGCTTAAAGCGGTTTTCCATAAAGCTGCCTTTGAAACCAATTTCAAAGCTGTCGACGGTTTCCCGTTCGAATTCAAGCCCTTCATTGGCATTCAATTCATCGGCATTAATAAAATCAAGGTTAAAACCCCCGCTTTTATAGCCCGATGAATATTTGGCATAGATATTGACATCATCCGTCACTTTATACATCAGGTTAACAGATGGGGCAAAAAACTTGTCCTGCCGGTCATTGATCAGGGGGGAGGGATTCGCAGGATCACTTCCGGTAGTGCCCGTATTAAAGGCAAGCGCGTTCAGCTGAATGAACGGCGCAAGGGCTGCAGCTGTGGGTGGAGAATAAAGCCCAACATCCGTAACCGAATCCAGATCAAGAATCGAACCAATGGGATTGCCGTCCGTACCCGGAAGATTTACAAAGGGGGCCGGGATCGCCAAGGGCTGTCCAGAGGAACGACCATCCAGTGTCCAGTTTACGTCTTTATTCTCAATGGAGTAACGCATGCCAAAACCAATTTTGAATCTATCGGTAACTTCATAGGTTCCATTGACATAGGCGGCATAGCTTTGCGTGCCAACCTCACCAATATTGCTCGTGGTAGAGTTGCCCGGCTCCCCAAAGCCCAATGTCTGACGAATGGTTTCCTGCAAGGGGCCCGGCACACCAAACACACCAAAGTAACCGGCCAGGAAATCGTCGCCCAGAAAAACCTCTCTGCGGGTATCGGAATTTTGATTATAATAATAGAGGCCCGCCATGTAGGTAAGCTTCTCATCATCCGGTGAAATAAACTGGAGTTCCTGCGTGAACTGCTTATAACGATCGGCAAAACGGATGCTTACAATATCAAGAGGGGAATAGTCGGTCTGATTGGTATAATCAGCATTGGTATCCCGGTAGCCGGTAATGGACTTTATGGTAAACCCGCCATCTGTTTCATAATTAATATCCAGATGCCCGCCGTAAACATCCCTCTTGTCACTGGGATCCCTGTCAAAAGCCACTGTTCTTTCCGCAGGTTCGGTGGGCGTGGGAACAAACGCAAATGTATCTGTCAGCGGCTCGCCCACTAAAATCAGAGTATCGCTGTTCAGGCCATCAAAGGAGGCATTGATTTCCAGCTGGTCACTGGCCAGAATCCGCAATTGCGCCCGGTAAGCAAGACTGTCAACGTCCATCAGGCTGTTTCCGGTGAAGGTATTCTCAACATAACCGTCCCGATCCGCCTTGGAGATGGAGAATTTGGTGAAGACGCGGTCAGAAATCGGAATATTGACGTTGCCTTTAAATTCTCTGTAATTCAGATTACCGAGATCAGCACTGACCTGACCGGAGAATTCTTCATGGGGTTTTTTCGACACCAGATTGATGGCGCCGGCCACGGTATTCTTGCCGAACAAGGTGCCCTGAGGACCCCGTAGAATTTCAACCCGCTCAAGATCAAGAAGTTCCTGATTAAGGGACGGCGATTGCCCCATATAAACCCCGTCCACATAAACTCCGACCCGAGCATCAAAACCGATATTACGGCTTTGCGCGCCCACACCGCGAATGGTCACGGTTGAGCGAAAATCGTTGGATTGGCTGATTTGCAGGTTCGGAATATATTCCGCAATTGATTTTAAATCGCGAACCCCTGTTTGGTCGATCTCTTTTGCGCCAAGGGCTGACATGGAGATCGGCACGTCCCTCATGCGTTCGGATCTTTTCTGAGCCGTAACCACAATGTCCTCAATGACAAATGCCTCTTCAGCAGAGACGCTGTAGCTTGCCCCTGACAGGGCTGTGGATAGCGCGATGATAGACGATATTGTTGTAAATTTTTTCATGTTTCACTCCCAAGGATTATAGTTAATTATTTTTTATTCAAATCTCTAATAAAACCAACGTTTATACTAATCCTGATTTTGCCTAATGTTCAAGCATTTAATTATGAATTTTACATATAGTCCCGAAAAAATATCTCTGGAATTATGAATAATTACAATGTACTATGTGTAAACTTTAATTCTTAACGCTCAACTTATCGAGGATAAATCATGACCATAGCCGTTGGTGAAAAATTACCTGAAGCCACCCTTGTCGAAATGACACAAGACGGGCCAACCCCGCGCACAACAGAAGAAATTTTCGGGGGACGCAAAGTTGCCTTATTTTCTGTGCCGGGGGCTTTTACCCCGACTTGTTCCGCAAAACATTTGCCGGGCTTCATTGAACAGGCGAATGTTTTCAAAACAAACGGCGTTGATGAAATTGTCTGTATCGCGGTGAATGATGCCTTTGTTATGGGGGCATGGGGCAAGTCCCAAGATGCCGATGGCAAAGTGAGCATGCTTGCCGATGGTAACGGCGACTTTTCAAAAGCCCTTGGCCTGACAATGGACGGCAGCGCCTATGGCATGGGTCTGCGCGGACAACGGTTTTCCATGATTGTCGAAGATGGTGTCGTGACGACCTTGAATGTAGAAGGCCCCGGCGAATTTCATATCTCCAGCGCCGATCATATGCTGACACAGATGTAAGAGTTATTTGGGCTTTAGAGCGCTCTGCACGTTGGTTATCTATGGGCTTAAAAGCGTCCTAACCAGTATTATGTTTGGCTGATGTGCCTATGAATATAGAGGCCCGCGCGAGGGCTTCTCATGTTTCATATCTGACACTTTAACAGAATAGTGTCAGATAGAAAAGAAATTATAGGGATACTGCGGCCTTGGAACCTGTGCCGGCACGGGCTGGCCGCACATCCTAGCAAGGGTTTTATCTTACACTATTAGTAATAATGTAAGATATCCCTGCTTTAAATAAGAAAAAGGCGGAAAAGCCGCCCTCTTCTTTAATTCCATCAATAGAGCGGGGCATAAACCCCCTACGAGATTTAATTAACCCGAATAAGCTCGACGGTGAAAATGAGCGCGGCATTGGGGGGGATGGCACCCGGGGATCCTTGGGGGCCATAAGCCAGATCAGAGGGGATGAATAATTTATATTTCGCGCCTTCTTTCATCAACTGCAATCCCTCTGTCCAGCCGCGAATAACCTGATTCAAACCAAAATCTATAGGCTCGCCCCGGTCGTAAGAGCTATCGAACTTGGTGCCGTCGATCAAAGTGCCTTCATAATGAACGGTCACCCGGTCTGTCGCGCCCGGGCTTTTGCCAGTACCTTCCAGAAGAACTTTATACTGAAGGCCGCTATCGGTGACTTTAATGCCGCTTTTTTCTTTATTTTTCTTCAGAAATCCTTTGCCTTCATCGACTTCAACTTTAAAAAGTTCCACGATAAAAATCAGATCGGAATTTGGCGGAATAGACCCCCCGCCCTGTTCACCATACGCAAGCTCGGACGGAATGGTAAATTTGTATTTCGCGCCTTCTTTCATCAGTTGAACGCCCTCGGTCCAGCCTTTGATCACCCTGTTCAACGGAAAAGTTATGGTCTCGCCTCTGTCGTAGGAGCTGTCAAATTTGGTGCCATCCATTAATGTCCCTTCATAATGAACGGTCACGCTATCGTCAGCCGTCGGGCTCGCGCCACTGCCGGCGGTCAGGATTTCATATTTAAGACCACTTTCGGTGGTATGGATTTCATTTTCTGATGACACGTCTTGTTCCTTAACTTGGTTTTCTGTTTGGTTTTCAGCTTGATTCTCTGGCTCTTTCTCCGAGCAAGCGGTAATAAATAGGGCAATAGTCACTGATAAAATCACTGATATTGCGGGTTTTGCGATTTTCTTTATTGGGTTATTTAAGGGGGCCTTCATGCCGAAACTCTCCGTTTATATCGGTTATGGGCAAAAGCTATAACGCAAAAGCTTTAGCGGGCCAAGGTAAAAATGATGCGAGAAACAATCATATTTTGGCCATAATAGAAAAATATACGCCTCTTAATAAAAGTGCGGTGCGGGTTCATGTAACTGTTAAATGCTTGTCCTGTTATATTTTTATGATATATGTGTGTCATAAATATGAAGTTATTGGGCGGAAAACTATGGTTTCCCGCCTTTATGCGTATGGTTTGGTCCACGTAAAAACAGAAAATAAGGTTATTAATTATGTCAAAAATTAAAATAGCAATCGCCGGCATCGGAAATTGTGCCAGCTCCCTCATTCAAGGTCTTTATTTCTATACACCGGAACGCGTTGGCGATACCAAGCAGGTTCCGGGCCTGATGCATTGGGAAGTTGGGGGCTACCGCCCAAGCGATATCCAGGTTGTGGCGGCTTTTGATGTTGATAAACGTAAAGTAGGCAAAGATGTTAACGAAGCCATCTTTGAAAAGCCAAATTGCACGACTGTCTTTCATGGTGACCTGCCCAAAAGCGGTACCATTGTGAAAATGGGCAATGTGCTTGACGGCATCTCTGATCATATGGCCGATTATGATGATGACCGTACTTTCCTCGTGGCCGACATCCCTTCTGCGACCAAGGAAGATGTTGTTCGCGAATTGAAAGAAAGCGGCGCAGAAATTCTAACCAACTATATGCCTGTGGGATCAGAAGAGGCGGCAAAATTTTACGCGGAATGTGCTTTGGAAGCTGGTGTGGCTTTCATTAATAACATGCCTGTCTTCATTGCCTCCAACCCGGAATGGGCTGAAAAATTCAAAGCCCGCAATCTTCCCATTGTTGGTGATGATATCAAAGCCCAGCTTGGCGCGACCATCACCCACCGTACCTTGACTGACCTGTTCGCCAAACGCGGCGTTGTGCTTGAACGAACCTATCAATTGAATACGGGCGGCAACACTGATTTCCTGAATATGAAAAATCAGGATCGCCTTGAATCCAAGAAAATATCCAAAACAGAAGCCGTTCAATCCGTGGCCGGCAAGCGCCTGTCAGACGATAATATCCACATCGGCCCATCGGATTATATTCCCTGGCAGAATGACAATAAACTTTGCTTCCTGCGTATGGAAGGCGATCTTTTCGGCGGCGTTCCCATGAATATTGAGCTGCGCCTGAGCGTAGAAGACTCGCCCAATTCTGCCGGCGTGGCCATCGACATGATCCGCTGCTGTAAATTGGCACTCTTGAACGGCGAAGGCGGCATATTGCACGGGGCATCAGCCTATTTCTGCAAGCATCCGCCGGTACAATATACCGATGATCAGGCCTATGATATGACAGAAGAGTTTATCGCCAGCCGGGTTAACGCCCTTAACGCCGCCGAATAATCAACAAAAAAGGTATTATCCCATGAAATGTTTGATTGCCGCTGCCGGTCAAGGCACCAGAATGCGCGAAAAAGGGGAAATAAAGCCTCTGATTGAGCTAAATGGCATCCCCATTATTGAACGGGTGATAAAAAATCTTCTGGCGGGGGGCGTTGATGAATTTTTTATCACCAGTGGCTACCGGGGAACCAAACTTCGCGCCTTTCTGGATATGCTGGCAGAACGGGATAATATTTCCATCACCCATATCATTAATGAAGATTGGGAACGCCCCAACGGCGTTTCCGTTTTAAAAGCCAAAGATGTCATCAAGGGCCCCTTCATTCTGACCATGTGCGACCATCTGTTTGATCCGGAAATCATCAAATCACTGTTGGCGCATCATCACGAAGATGGCACGGTGACCCTCTGTGTTGATTATAACATTGAAAATCCTGTGGTTGACCTTGATGATGTCACGCGGGTTAATTGTACCCGCTTGCGCATTGAGAATATCGGCAAGGTGATTAAAGATTATAACGCCTTTGACACGGGAATTTTTTATTGTACGGATGCCATGTTTGACGCATTGGAACAAAGCACCCGCGAGGGCGACGAAAGCATCAGCGGGGCCATGAATGTCCTTGGCAGCTGGGACAAGGCCCGTACATTTGATATTGAAGGCCGCCTGTGGCTCGATGTAGATGATCCAACCGCTTACGGCAAGGCCATTGTCTATGTAGACGAAGGCCGCCTTTAAAATCATGCGGACCGATACCCTATTCGGCCCAAGACGGGAAGGTCACGGTTATAGATTTGAAACAACATAATAAAGGAGAGCGGCGAATACATCTGTTCTTATTGGGCAAGATGTAATGGGAAAGACCATCCTCATAGAAAATATTATTTCAGATATAGAGCCTTTCCTGCAGGCCAGCCCCACCGTCATCGCCGTTAACGGACTGGACTGCGCCGGCAAGACGACTTTTGCCAAAAAGCTATATGATGATTTAACGCGAAACGGCGTTAACTGCGCTTTGCTTCATATTGACGATTATAACAATATTGACGTTCAGGAATTGATCTATACCGCCCATCAACACAACGCTTTGACGGCGCAGCTGCTCGATCTTTATTATGAAAAAAGCCTTCATTATGACGACGTTATAAAGGCCATCGCCTCTGCGCGAAAGAGCCATGACGTTACCCTCATTGAAGGGGTGTTTCTGTTCAAGGAATGCCTGATGGCGTCCCTGGATCTTAAAATATTCTTACCCATAGATTCCAAGACGGCGCGGGAGCGTTATTTAGCGCGAAAAGACCGTGTGGCTGACACTCGTCCGGCCTCGGTATTTGATGATATTTGGCTGCCGTCATTCACACGCTATTGCGCAGAGACACAACCCGAAGCCAAATGTGATCTCAGCTACCCTGCCTCATGAAAAAATTATTCGGTCAATTTGCAAAGATTCCAGCAGAAAAAAATAGGCCAGAAATATCAGAACAAATAAGCTGATCAAACCGATCACTTTAAAAATAAAAGAAAATTTATGATATTTTGCCCGATCCCGATGCCGGAAAACATCGAGCATTTCATCTCCAAAATGAATGGACAGGAAAGTACCAAGGCCGCTCAGAATAATGATGCTCCAATAGGGGTACGGGGTCATGATTATTTTTTTGAGAAGAGTGGTCAGAATTGTTTTGTCATAGGACTGCGCACTATAAATCAGCGCGAAGCCATTCAGGCTGATCGCCATCGCCCAGACAAGAATTTCGCTATAGAGCATACGGACGCCAAATATCAGGCGAATGGGAAAATCCAATAGAAATCCGGCATCCGCAACGGGCGTGCATAATACAAAAAAACTCCATGTGAGCGCGGCAACAATCCCCCCTGTCAACAACCCGTATTCATAGCTCAAATAACAGAAATATAACGTGAGCAGGCCAAGGAGAAGCAGGAATTTATACAGAACCTCTCGGTGGGTTTCTATTTTATGGATTTTTTTTAAATCAACTTTTTTGAAATCAATGGCCAATTTGCACTTTCGCTCCTTAATTAAACTAATCAAAACTATTATGTTTATTTCGTTAGAGGCCCCTTGACAAGTTACCAGTTTTTCTTTGTGATAAGATTCCGCAAGCACTATTCACCAGTTTTGACCCCAAGTAAACTCACGCAAGGAATAAACATGAAAATAAGTTTTCTGGGGGCCACGGAAACCGTAACTGGGTCAAAATATTTATTGGAAGAAGGCCCGCAAAAAATATTGATTGATTGCGGTCTGTTTCAGGGTCAAAAACAATTGAGACTGCGCAATTGGGCCAAGCTGCCGCTTGATCCGGCGGATCTGGATGCGGTTATTTTAACCCACGCCCATATTGATCACAGTGGTTATATTCCGCTATTGGTAAAACAAGGATTTCGCGGCAAGATTTACTGTAGTTCCGCGACAAGAGACCTTTGCGCGATCTTATTGCCCGACAGTGGTTACCTTCAAGAAGAAGATGCCCGGCGGGCCAATAAATATGGCTATAGCCGCCACAATCCTGCAAAACCGCTCTATGGCCAAAAAGATGCCAGAGATGCGCTGACCTATTTTCATCCCATGGCTTTTGACAAGCCTTTTAATATTGGTGAAAAATTCAGGGTTACGCTAAGGCGGGCCGGACATATTCTGGGTGCCTCATTCGTTCAAATAGATAACGGCGAAAAAATCATTGTCTTTTCTGGAGATTTGGGACGGCCCAATGATCCGGTTATGGTAAAGCCCGAATATATTGACCATGCGGATTATCTGGTGGTTGAATCGACTTACGGTGACAGGCTGCATGACCAGACAGACCCCATGGCAATGATCGGGGAAATTATTTCAAGCACTGCGGCTAAAGGCGGAACAATAGTCATTCCAGCCTTTGCGGTTGGCCGTACTCAAAGCTTGCTTTATTATATTCACCAACTGAAGCTCGAAGAGCGAATACCCAATATTTCCGTATTTTTAGATAGCCCTATGGCGATCAATGCCACCAATTTATTAAGCAGACATCAGAAAGACCATCGACTTTCAGCAGATGAATGGTCACAAATCTGTAATGAGGCAACCTATACCAAAACCGTTATGGAATCTAAAGAGCTGGATAAGCAGGAGATGCCTTCTGTTATCATATCAGCCAGTGGTATGGCAACGGGCGGGCGGGTTTTACATCATTTAAAACGCTATATCGGCGATCACAAAAATACTATTCTCTTCACAGGTTTTCAGGCGAACGGTACGCGGGGCGACCGGATTATCAAGGGTGAAAAGGAAATCAAAATTCATGGCCAAATGTGGCCGGTTCGCGCGCGCATTGAATATATGACCAATACATCTGCCCATGCGGACTATCAGGAAATCCTGAATTGGCTCGGGCATTTCAAAACCGCCCCAAAGAAAACATTCATAACCCACGGCGAGATTAGGGCCTCGAAGGCCTTGAAAGAAAAAATCGAAGAAAAATTTAACTGGGCCGTTTTAATCCCCAAATTTCAAGATCAAGAGGAACTGTGATGACCCCGCAGCATGATAAATTATATCTAACCAGACTTGGCATCGACAGCTATAAAGAAGCCGTGATCTATATGCGGGAAGATTGTCATGTCTGCCGGTCTGAGGGATTAACCGCCCATGCCCGCGTGCGGGTAACGCTTGGGGACAGATTTATCATTGCGACATTAAATACCATCAGCTCGGATATATTGGAAAAAGACCATGCGGGGCTTTCAGAATATGGCTGGCAACTTATAGGGGCCAATGAAAAAGACTTGATCAGCGTTTCCCACGCACGAACCATTCTATCCATGAGCCATGTCAGATCGAAAATTTACGGCAACCGCTTGTCAGCAGAAAACATCAAAATGATCGTCGAGGATATATCTGCCGGACTTTATGCCGATATTCACATTGCCGCATTCCTTAGCGCCTGTGCGGGCGGGCGTATGGACACGGAAGAAATCGTTAATCTGACTCGTGCCATGGTGAATGTTGGCAACCGGATCCATTGGGGAGCAAGCCTTGTTGTAGACAAACATTGTGTCGGCGGTTTGCCCGGCAACAGAACGACGCCCATCGTTGTGTCTATTGTCGCGGCATTTGGCCTTATCATACCAAAGACCTCTTCACGGGCGATAACCTCTCCTGCAGGCACGGCGGATACCATGGAGGTTCTCGCCCCCGTAGAATTAGATATCAAGTCAATGCGCAGGGTCGTTGAACAGGAAAATGGCTGCATCGTCTGGGGGGGATCAGTTGATCTTAGCCCTGCCGATGATCTTTTAATTCAAGTGGAAAAAGCCCTTGACCTTGATAGTGAGGGCCAGCTTGTTGCCTCGGTAATTTCCAAAAAAATATCTGCGGGTTCGAACCATATATTGATTGATCTTCCCGTCGGTCCGACGGCAAAGATTCGTGATCTTTCCGCCGCTCAAATATTAGAAAATTATCTGGTTACAGTAGGGAAAGAGCTGGATATTTCTATCAAAACCTACATAAGCGATGGCACGGCCCCCGTTGGACGCGGCATAGGGCCGGCCCTTGAAGCGCGAGACATTGTTGCCGTGTTGAGCGGGGATAGCGCAGCGCCGCTGGACTTAAAGGAACGGGCCATATTATTGGCGGGACATATTCTTGAATTTTCACCTGATGTCACCGAAGGACAGGGCATGGCCATAGCCCGAAAAATTCTTGATAATGGC
>JAJRQU010000002.1 GCA_024280095.1 Alphaproteobacteria bacterium
GAATTCACATGGCAGACGCCATTGGTGATATTCTTACGTTCTTTGCGCTTTACGCGTTTCTCTTCAGCCATTTCAGTACCTTATTTCTTCTTACCGGCGATAGCAACGGCCTTACCCTTACGGGTACGTGCATTCGTGCTTGTCCGTTGACCACGTACAGGAAGCTTCTTACGATGACGCAGGCCACGATAAGACCCAAGATCCATCAGACGCTTGATATTCATCGCCGTGTCCCGACGCAGATCACCTTCCACCATACAATCACTATCGATTGTTTCACGGATTCTGATGACTTCCGAATCATTCAGTTGGTTAACCCGAGTTTCAGGCTTGATACCAACCGTATCACAAATTTGTTTCGATATTGCAGGACCAATCCCATGGATATAGGTCAAAGCAATTACCACCCTCTTTCCGGGGGGTATATTCACGCCAGATATACGCGCCACGATCGTTTCTCCCGATCTAAAAATTCATTAAACAGCAACTTCGCCCGCTTACCTGTGAAGGTAAACCGTGAAGTTGCGCGATTATATGTATTAAAACCCTTCAGTCAACCATAGAGACAAAACTTTTTGAAAGTTTTTATCTGCAAGATTTACAGCTGGTTTAATACATCATTTATTTGAACGGTGACATCATCAATGTCAGCCATTCCATCAACAGTTCTCAAAACCCCCTTTTGCTCATAAAAGGGCAGCAAAGGGGCCGTTTGTGCGTGATATGTTGCCAGTCTTTCGATAACCGTTTCACGGTTATCATCAGAACGGCGGTTGAAATTCGTAGAACCACAGCTGTCACACACGTCAGCCTGTTGTGGTTTTAGGTTAGTGTCATGGTAACCCTGATTACATTCCGCACATGTATAGCGACCTGCAATCCGATCAACAAGAGATTCGTCATTCACCTTCATTTCGATAACAACATCGACATGCAGGCCTTTATTCTTTAACAGTTCATCCAGTGCTTCGGCTTGGGCAACTGTACGCGGAAAACCATCAAGCAGGAAACCCTGTTTGCAATCATCTTCCTCTATGCGGTCCGCGATAATACCAATCACAATTTCGTCTGTGACCAGCTTACCCGCGTCCATAAATTCTTTGGCTTTTTTGCCAACTTCGGTTCCGGCTTTTTTTGCCGCACGCAGCATATCACCCGTCGAAAGCTGAACCAAACCTTTGGTATCCATAATGCGCTGAGCCTGCGTACCCTTGCCGGCACCCGGCGGGCCAAGTAAAACGATAATCATCTACGTTTCCTTCCCTTGCCTCTGATTTTGGATTTTTTCAATAGCCCTTCATATTGGTGGGCCATCAAATGGCTGTGAATTTGCGCAACCGTATCCATGGTAACGCTGACCACAATCAAAAGAGATGTGCCGCCAAAATAAAACGGTATGGCATATTTCGCCCGCAAAACTTCCGGTAGTAAACAGACAAGTGTCAGGTAAAGAGCCCCAACGGTCGTCAGCCGTGTCAAAACAAAGTCCAGATAATTCGCTGTATTTTTGCCCGGACGAATACCCGGAATGAACCCGCCATATTTCTTGAGGTTATCCGCCGTTTCTTCAGGGTTAAACTGAATCGCCGTGTAAAAGAAAGCGAAAAAGATAATACCGGCGGCATAAAACGCCATATAGAGCGGCTGTCCGGGCCCAAGCAATGTGGTCACCGTCGTCATCCATTCCGGCCCGCCATCAGCCGCAAATCCCGCGACAGTCATCGGCATAAGAAGCAGGGATGATGCGAAAATTGGCGGAATAACACCGGCTGTATTCAGCTTAAGCGGCATATGGGACTGTTCACCCTTTGACGCGCCCGTCGCCGTTTGACGCTTGGGATATTGGATCAGAAGTTGCCGCTGGGCCCGCTCCATAAAGACGATGAACGCAATCACCACGACAACCATAACAATCAAACCAACAATCACCAATGGCCCGCCAAGCTGACCTTTGGAACTTAATTCCAGAGTACCAACGATAGCAGAAGGCAATTCCGCGACAATGCCAGAGAAAATGATCAATGAAATACCGTTGCCCACGCCGCGCGCCGTGATCTGTTCCCCCATCCACATGAGCAAAAGAGTGCCCCCGACAAGCGTGATCACCGTTGTCGCAATGAAGAACATCCCGCCGCCTTCAAGGGCAATGCCGCCTGACTGCAGGCTCGTCGCAATAGCATAGCCCTGTACGATTGTCAGAGCAACCGTACCATAACGGGTATATTGATTAATCTTTTGACGCCCCGCCTCACCTTCTTTTTTCAACTGACCAATGGTCGGTGAAATAGACGTCATCAACTGCATGATAATAGAGGCCGAGATATAGGGCATAATGCCCAAGGCAAAGACGCTCATCCGTGAAATAGCACCGCCATTAAACAGATCAAGCATGCCCAGAATGCCCTGCTGATTGGCTTCGAACATACGTGCCAGCTCAACAGGATTAATCCCGGGCAATGGGACATATGTCCCAAGCCGGTAGGCGATAAGGGCAAACAGGGTAAACCAGATACGCTTCTTCAGCTCAGTGGCCTTGGAAAAGGCGCCGAAGTTCAGATTTGCTGCAAGTTGTTCAGCTGCTGATGCCATCTCGTATAATCCCTGTTACCAATAATATTA
>JAJRQU010000049.1 GCA_024280095.1 Alphaproteobacteria bacterium
AAAGGTTCGCGCTTTCAGGTAAACAGATTTGGTAACAAACAAGGTATAAGGCTTCCGCTTCAATATAGACTTGATCACCGATTTGAGCGGTATCAGGAATCTGTAAAGCCATAGGTAATAGTAATCTATCCTCAAAGGCGTAATTAACAATTGGCCCGGTCCGTACAATTTGTGGCAATGGCCAGATAATCTCGCCAACCTCAAAACCCTCAGGCAATGTCCAGTTAAATCTTACGGGTTTTCCAGGGCCGCCAGCATTACGCCAATAGGTATGCCAATGTTTTTCGAGCCGCATAGATAAGGCGATATATATATAGCTCCCAGGTAAGGCTCTATCATGGCTGGTGACTAATTGGGCAACGGTCTTGCCTGAATTATAGGGCGTGGATTCGGACGCCATTGCAGAGGGAACCAAGCCAAAAAATGCGATGATGCTAACAAGCCATTTAAGTATAAACTTCATATGGCCTTTATACAGATAGAATTGGGAAATGCTAGCCGTGTATATGGACGTCGGGTTCAGCGTATCTGACCGGAAATGGGCTAAGCGAAGGTAAGTGCGGCCACCCCAAATTGATTTGGGATGACCGAATTTAAATGGTTATGCTTGTGCTTCTGCTTGTGAGCGCTCAAGGGTTTTTGTAACGAGCCGTTGCCAGTTGCCAAGGGAAACCATGTGAGCATAGGCGGCTGCAAGCGTGCCATTGTCCATAAGTTGTTTCAGCGTTTTTTCGTCAAGACCGCGAAGCTTCTCGTCTGTAATGGCGAAGTAATCTGCAATTTTTTGCTTTTCAGCCAAAGTACCGTCTGCATTATTGCCTTGGAAATGCATTTCTTTATGCTCAAATAAATCAAGTTCTTTGAACGTAGCAATCATGGCTTCCGTAGCACGGCGATCATTTTCAAACTGTTTTAAGAATTCAAAAGCTTCATTGGTGAACTGTGAAGGTTGGTCACCGTCAAAGAAAGCTTGTGTCGGGTTTTTGTCAGTTACGCATTCTGCTTTTTCATCGACGCAAACAACAAAACGGTCATTGGCTTCGTCACCGGCAAGGACAAATGGGTAACGGCGTGCAAATGCAGGTACATAGCTAAGTGTGTCGAATTGCCCATTGGTTACAAATAGGTTTTCTTCGGTACGGATGCCCATTACAGCCAAAGGCGTTTTGTCTTCGCCAGCGAAAATAATTGGGTAACTTGCACATGCGGCACCAAATTCTTGTGCAGTAAGTGGCATGAAGTGGGAATTTTCCATGAAGGCAAATGGTTTATCAACTTGTGTGACGCCAAATTTTTCATGCTTATCTTTGGTCAAAGGTTGCGGATCATCATACATCATCACATTGCCAGTTACCGGGGCTTTATTTTCTGTTTTCTTTGCCATAATAATTCTCGTACGCTCTCTTTAATATTGTCCTGCATAATTAACAGGGAAACTTTAAACCCCGCGTCCATAGCGTAATGTAGAGGTCCTTACAATGGCCAAATTGACATCATTACTGTGAAACCCCTGTTAATCCTCAAAAAATGGGAAAAACTTTAAAATTGCACGACAAGAATCGAAAGTCTTGTGGTATAGATGGCGAAATTATGGAAAGATTTGATGATGTCAGGTTCAGAAGTAAATTGTAAACACGACCATGAGCACCAAAGCCCTGCGCAAATGATGCAGGCTGCACGGCAAATATGCGAGGAAAAAGGGCGACGATTTACCCCCTTGCGCGAACATGTCTTTAGTCTCATTTCTCATGGTAGCGGGCCAGTGAAAGCTTATGATCTTTTAGATAAATTAAAACCCGAACTTGGTTCTCCCAAACCACCGACTGTATATCGTGCACTGGAATTTTTGGCAGAACTCGGTCTTGTGCACAGGGTTGAAGCTTTGAACGCCTATGTGGCGTGTGATCATTCCATCGGCGGTAATATCGCAGAATTTTTCATTTGCGAAAACTGTAAATCCTTTCAAGAGCGGCACGCCAATGACCATGTGGATTGTGTGCCGGAAGGGTTTGTTATTTCCCGTTCCGTAATTGAGCATTACGGCCTGTGTAAAAACTGCGCCGTCTGATTTATTCGCATGGGTGAGTTTATCGAGACATATCGGGGTGAGGCATTAGCGTGGGAAGCTGATGAGCTTGGCCATATGAATATGCGGTATTATTTTGCGCGGGTGGCACAGGCCAGAGCAAATTTCTTTATTCACCTTGGTCTTGCGGGTGTATTTAAGACCACATCATTTAGTACCCTCGTGCCAATCCGTCAGCATATAAAATATCATAAGGAAATGCGCCCCGGCGAAGGCATGTCCGCTAAAACAGCAATTTTGCAATTGCGTAAAACCGAAATTGTGCTTGTGCATATCATTAGCAAAACGCCGGAGATTGTATCGGCGACAATCGTTGAAACTCTGAAACATATTTCGAGACGCACGGGAGAGCCATTTGCTTGGCCCAAGCGTGTGCGCGAACGTACTTTTTTGTATCAGTGCGAGATGCCGGAAGTTGCTATGGCGCGCAATATTGATGTGAATGAAAAACTTGGGACACCAAGTACGGCAATTGCCGATCAATTAGGTTTGCCTGTCATTGGTCGCGGCATGTTTGCGCCCGATGAATGTGATGCGATGGGCTGGGTCAGTAAGTCTGCAATTATCGGGCGGGTGTCGGATAGTGTGCAGCATTTAAAAACAGCGTGGCCCGACCTAGATTTTCATTCTGATGAAGGGATGAGCGGTGCTTTATTAGAAGCCCAAGCTGTCCACAGGAATCGCCCTAAGGCGGGGGATTGTTACGAAATTCGTTCTGGATTACGTAGAGCCAATACCCATGTGCGGGAGTTATGTCATTGGATATTGGATCCGGTTAGTGGCAAGTGCTGGACGACTTTTATCGGCGTTGGTTGTCGGTTTAATTTGCGGACTAGACGGCTGGTAAAGGTCGACGACGATGTTTTGACATTGCTACATTCCGGTGCGGTGAAGGGGCTAATGCCCTAGCGCTTCTTGTAGGGCCGCAATGGAAATATCCGGATTAATGACAGGGAAAAAGTGATCAAGATCAGGGTAATGTTCCAGTTGTAAATCCGGACGAGCGCGCCGCATGGGGGTAATCCAATTTCCTTGTTTAACAAAGTCCGTAATCATAATACGTGAATTTTCAGGGAGGGCTTTAATGGCTTTCTTTAAATTATGGCATTGTGCCACGTAGGTATATTGTTCCCATTCTGGTCGGCATGCCAACCTAACGTGATCACCATCCTGCACAAATCCACCAGAAATATAATCCCATAAGGCCACATCAGGAAATTCTTTAAATGGGCCTTTTCCCGCATACCTTTTATAGACCGCTTCTTTGTTGGCAAATTTATCTCGCCTGCGTCCTGCTGACTTTGCAATGGGAAAATTTTTCTTCAAATATGCTCTTCCCATTTTTGAGCGCATAATCGTGCGTACGAAAAGAGGTAAAACGATTGGGTCAAAAGCCAAAACTTTTGAAATATTTTCAGGTGCCATTCCTGCCGCAAGAATGGCCGTGCTAGCACCTAATGAGTGCCCGGATAGAATGACTTTCTCTGGTACATATGCTTTCAGGTAGGCAATGACGTCTTTGGCATAGGCATGAAATGTAGAAAAAGTTTGATCATTGGGGAGGGTTGTCAGTCCGTGCCCCCGTAAATCCAAAGCAATCACATGCACGCCAAGAGGCTCTAAAATACTGCGGTAAGCTAAGCCATTAAAACCGTTCGCATGCAAAAAAACAATTGATACTGGTTGGTCGCTTGGCCCAAAGTGCACAGCAGACATTGTGCCGCCGGGTAATTCTTTGTCCGTACGGTAGATGTTTTGATTGCGGCTCAGTAAGTTTTTCATATGCAACTATATTCATATGGATATTAGGAAGTAAAGTTATAAAAATGCATGGACGTTAGTCAACGCGGTCTGCCCATTTCATGATCAAAATCGAGAGAAACCCTAAAACCGTATAACTCCCCAAGAGTGGTAATAGGTCTTGGTGGTAAAGACTTCCGATAAAACGGCCTAGGCCTAATGAAAGGAATGTCGATAGAGAGCCAACCATGGCGGCGCCAATGCCTGCCATATGCCCCATTGGCTCCAACGCAATAGCGTTGAAATTCCCGAACAAAAACCCGAGCATGAAAAAAGAAATTACACCCCAAATCATAAATATATGTAGCGGTAAATGACCACCTTGTTGCCATGCTAAAATAAAGAAAATACCAGATGCCAACATTTGTGTGACGACGGCCCTTAGACATAGTTTTCGCATGCCGAGGCGTTCCACCAATCTAGCATTAAATAGGGAGGCACTACCGATGACTAAGGCGAGGCCACCAAAATAATAAGGAAATTTTTCATCAATTCCGTACAAATCTTTGAACAATTGCGGTGAGGTCACAAGGTAGCCGATGAAAGCACCAAATACGATACCGGCCGCAATGGTGTACCAAAAGCTGACACGCGTTGTCAGAAATTCCCATGCGCGTGCCGCGATTTGTATCAGAGAAAATTTTCGCTTGTATTCAGGATGTAGGGTTTCAGCCTGTCGCCATAAAAACCAGAGCAGAACAAATACGCCTTGCCCCAAGAGTACATAGAAAATCATCTGCCATGGAGCGACATTGACAATGAGTTGCCCGAGAGCTGGCGCGAGAGCGGGCACGAGTATAAAAAATCCCATAATGATCGAGGTGATCTTGGCCATTTCGCGGCCTTCATAAAGGTCGCGAACAATCGACATGGACACAATGCGAGGGGCGGCGGCGCCTAATCCTTGCAAGAAACGGCCTATCAACATGCTGTGAAAATCTTTTGCCAGAATACAAATAATTGTACCAAATATAAAAATTCCGAACCCGACGGCAATTGCAGGTTTACGGCCGACCGTATCCGAAACAGGGCCGTATAATAATTGTCCAATGGCAAGACCAATGAAAAGGCTGATGATGATAAGCTGTCCGGAATTTGCGCCCAGCTCTCCCATTTCAATGGCGATTTCTTCAATTACCGGCAACATAATATCAATAGATAAAGCCACCATAGAAATCATGGCGGCGGTAAGGGCGGCAAACTCCGGTAAGGAAAGTTTTTTGCGGGAATGTTGGACGGTTTCGTTCATCCACCATCAATACGCCTCTCTACGACAGAGGCAAGAAAAAATCGATATTTTCCTTAAATACGGTGATAAAAAATGGCAGGTAACGACTATTATTTAAGGTAACTACTATTATTTAAACTCACGCCAAATGACACGGGTGTCTGATGTTATTGGTTCTGGCGGATGATATCGGGAAAACCCTTACCGAATACACCAAGCGCGTAAATTCTCAGATTCTAAAAATGCCTCAGCACCGGTACCTTGCAACATGGCGAGGGTAGATAAGATGCCTGCCTCCATGCAGGTGGCAGCGGAAACGGTGATGGACCTTGGTGGGTTTTGCACAGGCCAACCCGTAAGTGGGTCAAGGATATGGCTGTAACGCACATCGTCTTTTAATAAAAATCTTTGTGCGTCCCCACTAGTGGTTAGGGCTCCGCCCATCACAGCCAGTACACCTTCTCTCTTGTTATGATCTTCGACGGATTGGAGTGTGATTTGCCATGGTGTCCCTTTGTGCAAGGGGCCGCTGACACGCAAATCTCCACCAAAATTTACTAATACCGGCAAATCGGTTTCTTGCTGCACAGCCAGCAATGCACGGTCAACGGCATACTCTTTGCCTAGCCCGCCAAAATCAATTTCCATGCCAGGCTTTAAGGTTAAATAAGGATTCTCCCACACGACTTTTCCCCACCCGATTAAGGGGAGGAGGGCGTCAATATCTTGTTGGTGTGGGATATTATCCGAGCCATCAAACTTCCACGCACGCCTTAATATGCCTGAGGTTATATCGAATTGATGGTCGCTGAGAGTATAGCAGTTTTGCGCATAGTCTAACAAGCTTGCTGTTTCGGTATCAACTTTGACGGCCATTCCATCAGATGTGTTGATCTGGCTAATGATGCTGTCATGTTGGTAGCGGCTATATTTGGTTTCAATCCGTTTTGCTTCTCTCTCAACAAGATTACCGAGAGGTTTAATGAGGGAAGTATCATTTGTTTCAATGCGCAATTCGCAAGGAGAGGCCATGGCACGAAAAGTATGTATTTGTATGCTGGGTTTCATGCTCATAGCTCTACACCAAGGCGAGTATAGGGGCTAGACGAAATTAGACCTCGGGGGCCCAAGGCATATGAAGGGGTATGCCTTGGGCAGAGGGTATGCTTTATTTAAAAGCATAGGTATAACCAACGATAACGCTCGTTGAAGCGGTGCCGCTGAATAAATCACGACCAGCCAAATAGCCGGGCGCATTAGCGGTGGAGGTTTTTGCCGAAGGTTCATAGCGGCTAACCCGCGCATAAACTTCGCCAGTTTTACTGGTTTTATATCCCGCCATGAGGCTAGCTGTTACGGCGCTGAATTTATCAAGCCGGGAATCCGGACTGGTAAATTCGGGGACAGCTTCGCCATCAATTAAATAATAATTGAAGAAGTCAGCTGCTGACTGGCTATAATAGCGAACACCAGGTTTGAGGTAGAACCGATTGGTTACGGGAACCCGTGTATCTAGGTTGAGGGTTACAGAGTTAATTCCCCAATCATCATGATACGCACGGGCAGAAATATCTGATACCGTAGAGCCGATCGCAACTTTATTGCCAAAGTAAACACTTTGGCGCAGTCGGGAGTCTGGCCGTGATTCATTGAGATAACGCACAGGTCCGCCCGTCACAGAATCGACGACAGAGATAACGCGGTAGGGGTCGGACTGATAGCCAGAACTTGTACTGACATTATAGTTTAACTGGGCCAACCAATGTCGGTTCATAACCTGACTAAATCCGATTAACCCGCCGATTACTGTTTTATGGTCATCATCATTATCATATCTGCTACCAGCAACGGCCAAGGGTCTTGGATGCCCTCCACGCGGAGAAGAAATATCATACTCTACATTTGCAGATGCGCTAAATGTTGTATTTTTTTGGTTGAACTCTCGCGAATATCCAATGCCGCCATAAAAGGATTTATAGTCTGTTTCTTTCGAAAGGCCTGCATTGATACTGACGGTGCTATCTTCGCCCCATGGACTCGTATAACTCGCATCTACGGCGTAGCGTTGATCATTAAACCCTTGCGCCAACGGAAGAACATCCGGTGGTACATCTGTTGTAGAGCTTGTGTTGCTACTACTCCCTGAAGAACCCGTGCTGGGTGGATCCACCAAGGTTTGTGTATTTTGCCATGGCGTTGCGCCATATGGTGAAGCGCCCGTTAAAATATCTGCCGTCAATTTAAGGGATAGGGAACTGTCATCTTCAAAATTGTAAGTAACGCCGACGACAGGCTCGATGGCGCGAACACGTCCGCCGTCTTCTTGATAGACAAGAACGGCGCCATCAATTCGAATAAGGCCTTCGTCTGTATAGGTATCATCGTCAAATTCGTTAGTGCCTTGCGGGGCTTGCGAAACGGGGGCGGGCTTGGTGGTGATCGGCTCGTCACTTGATTGTGCCGTTGCGCCAACGCCAGCCAATAAACTGGCGGTTAAGAGGCCTAGCGTACCCGCAATTCGTTTTGACTTTTTAGGATCTAATTGCATCCACAACCTCCGCCACTAGAACTTTTTCCACCTGTTGAGGCTTCTTTACTGAAATAGATATGATCATCCACGCTGGCGACTAATGGATGGGTTACTGGCTTCATTTCACGTTTTGCCATAATGTCCCGATCCCAAGGATCTACGCCAACAGAAGCACATCCGGTCATGAATGCGGATGATACAAAAACCAGTGAAACAACCATGATCGTTTTGAGCGCTGGTGTCGTTGAACGAGGGGAATGTTTTTCAGTCTTCATTGATTAACTCCTTAATATGTGAGGTATATTTTTTTGTTTTTTCAGGATGAAACCCTTTGTGGACATAGCGGATTTTGCCCTGACGATCGATCAGGATGGAGGTGGGCATTGCAGACACTTTGTAATGTCGGGCGATATCACCTTTTGGGTTATAGATAGACGGAACCGGTTCTTTGACATTGCTGAGGAACCATTCGGCATCGGCTTTGTCTTTATCAAGATTGATCAGAATAATTTGAAAATCTTTTTCTGGGAACTCAGCTTTTAAGTCATTCATATATGAAAATGACATTTTACAAGGTGCGCACCAAGAAGCCCAAAAATCTACATATATAACTTTTCCTTCGGCTTGGGATAAATCCAAACCTGACGAAGGTGAGGTGGCAGAGGCAAAACTAGAAACCACAAATAAAAGGGGGAAAATAACAATCTTGAACTTCCTTAGATTGCTCCAAATGTAATTATAAAAATTCATATATCAGGCCTTGCCGTATTCGCGTTAGGGGATACCGATACGTGCAAATGCACAAATAAAGCATCCAATCTATTAGGCAGACGCCACCAACAATCCATAACCCCCACACATTATGTAAATTAATTTATTTTATGGAATCCACGGACCACCTGACATTTCTGTCATGTAAATATTACACCTATTAGCCTTCCTTTGTGGGGCACATATACAATAATATCAAAAGTCAAAAGCAACAGTAATGTTGGGCAAAAGTTTTATATTATTGGCATATGAATAGCACTTTCATTGTCGTAAGTTATGATTTTGGGAAAGGGTCAAGTTGTGAATAAGGAAGGTATACTTCACAATATAAGAGGGGATATATTTGGAGGTGTTACAGCTTCAATTATAGCTCTTCCTTTAGCACTTGCCTTTGGGGTAGCATCTGGTGCGGGGCCGATGGCGGGTCTTTATGGGGCGATAGCAGTTGGGTTTTTCGCCGCCTTGCTTGGCGGGACACCGTCTCAAGTATCCGGTCCTACAGGGCCAATGACTGTGGTGATGGGAGCTGTCGTCGCCATGCATACCAACAATATGGCGGAAGCATTTACGATTGTGTTTTTGGGGGGAGCGATCCAAATTGCATTTGGGGCATTAAAGCTTGGCAGATTTATCAACTATACACCTTATTCCGTTGTTTCAGGTTTTATGTCGGGCATCGGGGTTATTATTATTATTATCGAAACGCTTCCCTTTTTTGGCTTACCAATTGCTGATGGCGGTTCGCTAGGGGCGATTGGTTTGTGGGGAGTCATTCCACAGCAAATGAATTTAGAAGCTTTAGCAATTGCTACATTGGCATTAGGGATGATTGTTTTTTGGCCCAAAAAGCTACAATCATTATTTCCCGCTCCACTCGCTGCGTTATTCATATGCACATTACTGGCAAATTATATTTTTCAAACAGCTCCCGTTATTGGTGAAGTCCCCACGGGTTTACCTACTTTACACCTCCCTACGATCGAATTGCATAATGTGAAGGATATAATTCAGCCTGCTCTTATTCTTGCATTATTAGGATCTATTGACAGTTTGCTGACATCATTAGTCGCAGATTCTATCACGCACACACGGCATAAATCAGATCGTGAATTGATAGGGCAGGGTGTTGGTAATATGGTTGCAGGCCTGATTGGCGGCATCCCAGGTGCAGGAGCAACCATGCGTACTGTTGTTAATGTACGTGCTGGTGGTCGAACCAAAATTTCCGGAATGTTACATTCATTAATTTTGCTTGCGTTAGTTCTAGGTCTAGGCCCACTCGCAGCACATATTCCTCATGCTGTTTTGGCTGGTATTTTGATGAAAGTTGGATGGGATATTATTGATTGGAATCACTTAAAGCATTTACGCAGAGCTCCACGTGAAAAAGTACTTGTGATGCTTGTTACCTTAACCCTCACGGTTTTTGTAGACCTTATTACAGCGGTTGCCGTAGGATTGATTTTAGCAAGTTTTATTACTGCCCGTTGGATGGGTGAAGAAGAGCTTCATGGGATTGAAGAAATTGAGATAAATAATCTGGATGAATTAACAATTGCAGAAGCTGATATATTGAAAAAACATGGCAATAAAATTGGTATCGTGCGATTAAAGGGGCGGTTCTCCTATGCCTCAGCAAGAGATTTTGCCGCTCGTGCAGGGGATGCTATTACTGGGCATGAAGTTATGATATATGATTTTTCTGCCGTTACGCATATTGATACGAGTTCGGCGCTAGCCGTTCAAGAGTTGTTGGAAAATGCTATGGAAAATACGCAGGCCTGTATTGTTGCTGGGTTACGTGGTAACGCTCGTGAAACTTTGATTAATCTTGGAGCATTAAGCGGTATGCCTAAAGGTCATGTGCGCCGGCATCGAACCAAAGCTGTAGAAATGGCGGCAAAGATATTAAATTCATAATGGTTGTTAGTTTTAATTGTTGACCTTTTTCAAAGGCCGATTTTGGCCATTCTTGGGGCCATTTGTTCAGCGAGAGCCATGAGGCCGCTCATGGGACGGATCATAACTTCAAACTCGGTAATGAGGCCTTCTTGATCAAAGCGGACCATGTCGATGCCTTTGAGGGTTTTGTCACCAATGTTAGCTGAAAATTCCAAAAAAGCGCTCTGGCTTTCATCACAAACCATCTCTCGGTGATAGGTGAAGTCTTCAAATATTTCGAGCACCTGCGTGAGGACAAATACAAGAGCGGCGCGGCTTGGATATGGCTTAAATGCAAAGGGCGAACGAAATACGGCGTCCGCATGGATGATTGTTGGAAGTCTCTCTATGTCTTTGGCGGCAACGATCTCGTGCCAAATATCCAGTGTGCTTTGAATACTCATCTTTATTCCATCACGCTCATTTTACTGTCCTTTTCAATCGCCCATCCCAATTTTGCCAAGAAGTCTTTTCTAGATTTTAGCTTGCTGCCTTTAAAGGCCCGCATGTTTAAAAGTTTCATCATTTTTGCTGCCCCTATGGCCGTAGCCATGACTTCGTCTTTGGGGGCAAGATTATCATAATAACCGGCTGCTTTGGCATCTTCAGGTCCAAAGATTTCACCATTAATCAGTGAACGGTTGAGATAGGTTTTTGCGACAAATTCACGGGCAAGTTCAATGCCGAAATCATGCATGGTCATGCCGATTTGGGTTTCGTTTAACCCCGTTTTTGTGTCTGCGTCTGCCCCGACTCTATAGTCACATGCCAATAAGGTAAATGCACCCATGGCAATGGCATGACCTGTATTGGCGGCAATCACAGGATAAGGAAAGGATAAAATTCGTACAGCAAATTTAGAGCCTTTACAGGTCAGTGCGATGGCATTTTCAGGGCCGCTCATCATTACTTTCAAATCAAAACCACCAGAGAAAATGCCGCCTGGACGCCCCGTTAAAATCACCACAGCTTTGTCGGCTTCGGCCTGATCAAATGCTGTCATCAAGTCATCAAGCATCATGGGACTAAGGACATTGGCTTTGCCGTCATCCATAGCGATAGTGGCGATGCCGTCTTCTAAAGTGTAGGTTACGCGTTCACTCATCGTATTCTCCTATGCAAGATGAAGTTTGAAATTTTTTCGCTGAAGGCGTGGCCCTGTGTCCAAGCCGATCAAGGTTTCTGCCCCAATTAAGACCAGCAAGGCTTCGGCTTGGGTTTTGTCATCTCCAGACAAGGCTGCCAGATGATCTGTGACCCTTTGAAGCATCCAGATATGGTACGGGACGACACCGCGATGATCGGTTACACCGCCAATGGTAAATTCATGCATGCCAATTGCACGGGGAAGTTCGTCACCCTCAGGGTTGGCGGCATGCCATGATTTCATATGTTTGATGGTGGAAAGTAAAATAGGCAGTTGTTCGCGGCCGAACATTTTCAAAATCGGAAGAAGAGTTCCCGGAATTTCGTCACCGCCTACAAATGTGCCACCGCCAAAATGCTGTGGAGCGTGAGTGTAACGACACCAACTCGCCACGCGGGGAGCTGTTTTTTCCATGTGTTCGCCAGATGCTGGATCCCGGTAATTATGAGCGTAGAGAGGGCCAAGCAAACCATAATCCCCGATGCTTGGTCGTGAACCAAATAAGTATTGGTGTTGGGCTAGATGAGCATCAAATGCCTTGAGAAATTCTTCATATGTGGCTTCGACTGCTGGGGCCGTATTTGGTGTAATGCCTAGCAAAGGTAATAAGGCTTTAAATCGCGCCCCGTCTTCACGGCCTTTGGCCAGTCGTTCTTCTAATGGAAGTTCTGCATAAAGGGCATTGCCAAATTCTTGGTATGCAAATTCTTCATTGAAGGTCCAGCGGTAATACATGGCAGCAATCAACAACCATTCATCGCCGAATAGTTCCAAGATCAATGCCGCTAGTTTTTGTTTTGGCCCTTCGGGATATATGGTTGGGCCGCTTTCACGGGATTCCACATAGTCGATAATATCTGTTGTGTCTTGCACGGTCGTGTCATCAGGGGCGACCATAACAGGCATGACGGGCCAGCCTACACGCGGGAGAATTTCTCGCACATAGACTTGCCGTGTTGCCAATACTTCGCGGAAAGGAACATTCTTCCACCGCAAATACCCTCTCGCTTTACCGGAATACAAAGATAGTGGAGCCGCGTAGAGGGTGTAAGTCATCTTAGGCCGCCGTTGCTTTACCAAAGCGACCATACATTGTTTCTCCATTTTCTGCCATTTCGCGCAGTAAATTAGGGACTTCAAATTGCTCGCCGTAGAGAGCGCGAAGTTCGTCAGCTCTTTTGACAAATTTGGCAATGCCGGTCATGTCAATGAAGCTGATGGCACCACCGGTATAGGGTGCAAACCCCCAACCGAATATGGAACCAAGGTCGGCTTCGCGTGGGTCATGGATAATTCCTTCCGCCATGGTGCGGGCGGCTTCAATCGCTTGGGCGTAGAGAATGCGGTCTTTGACTTCATTTGCACTCGGTTGGTTTTCTAAGATGCCGTCAACGGCGAATTGATCCAACTCTTTCCATAGAGATTTTTCACGGCCATTATAGTCGTAAAAACCTTTGCCATTTTTGCGACCCTTACGGTCATGTTTCTCGATCATCGCTGTGATAATCGGATCCATTTTACCTTCAACATAATGATTGCCAAGGTCAGCTTTAGTTTGCTGTAAGATTTTATAACCCAGATCAATGGCGACTTCGTCTTGTAAGGAAAGTGGCCCAACTGGCATGCCGGCCATGCGAGCGCCTTGTTCAATCAAGGTTGGTTTCACGCCTTCAGAAAGCATATTATAGCCCTCATTGATATAACGCATTACGCAACGATTGGCGTAAAACCCGCGGGTGTCTTCGACAACAATCGGAGTTTTTTTGATGCGGGTCGCAAAATCTAGAGCGCGTGAAATAGCGTATTCTGACGTTTCCTTGCCTTTGATAATTTCCACCAATGCCATTTTATGCACAGGACTAAAGAAATGGATTCCGATGAAGTTTTCAGGACGACTGGATGCCTTGGCCAAGTCAGTAATTGGAATAGTGGATGTGTTGGAACCAAAGACAGCCGTTTCGGGAATAACGGCTTCACCCATTTTGGTGATTTTGGCTTTAAGTTCGGAATTTTCAAACACAGCTTCTACAACCAGATCAACATCAGATAATAACTTGTAATCTGTTGTCGGGGTAATCCGAGCAAGGATAGCATCCATTTTTTCTTGAGTTTGCTTGCCACGCTTGACCCGTTTGGCCTGTTCTTTTTCGGTTAAAGCTTTGCCCTTGTCCGCACTTTCTTGGTCACGGTCAATGAGAACAACTTCGATACCTGCCATGGCAGATACATAAGCAACACCTGCTCCCATAAAGCCTGCACCAATGACACCGATTTTGTTGATTTCACCCGGTTCTTGCGAAGCAGGACGTGCACCGCCTTTATCAATTGCCTGTTTGGAAATAAACAGCGAGCGGATCATGTTTTGGGTTTTCGGGTTGAGAATAAGTTGGCAGAAGTAGCGGGTTTCAATGCGAAGCGCTGCGTCCATTGGCACTTGGCTACCTTCGTAAACGGCTTTTAAAATATTTGGCATGGCAGGGTAATTGCCATAGCTCTCTTTACGTACCATGGCTGGTGCGCCAGCAAACATCGGGAAGCCTTGCGGGGACCATGGATTGCCACCAGGGAAGCGAAATTTATCTGCGTCCCATGGCTGTTTGGCTTTCGGGTTTTCTAATACCCATGCTTTGGCTGCATCGATTAATTCAGCTTGTGGCACTGCTGCATTGACTAGACCCATGCTAACGGCTTCGCCTGCTTTGATTTTCTTGGCTTGCAAAAGAAGAGGCGCAGCATTCATTAATCCGATCATACGTGGTACACGCTGCGTCCCGCCAGCGCCCGGTAATAGGCCGACCATGACTTCAGGGAAGCCAAGACGAAGCTTGGGATCATCATTGGCTGCAAAGCGAGCATGACAAGCAAGGGCAAGCTCAAATCCGCCGCCCAAGGCAAGGCCGTTAATGGCGGCTGCAACAGGTTTTCCACATGTTTCGATGGCACGGAAAACTGCGTTTAAGCGAAAGACGGCGTCAAATAGGTCCTTTTTGGCTCCTTGTTCGTCTTCCCTCATGCGAGCCGCAAAGCCTGCGAATTGACCGCCAAGTTCTTCGAGGTTGGCGCCGGCGCAAAAAGCTTTTTTGCCGGAAGTAATGACGGCGCCTTTGATGCCTTCATCTTCGGTTATTTTACCAACCCATTCCCCGATTTCTGTAATCACGTCTTGGGAAAGTACATTCATTGAGCGCTCAGGGCTATCAAATGTAATGAGTGCAATCCCGTCTTTATCAATATCTAATGTAAAATGTTTCATGTTAGTCGTCCTGTCCAGTGGAAGTATCTTTTTTCATCTTTGATTTGGCTTGCGTGGCACTACCGATGCCAGCACCTATGGCAATGCCCACAGCGATCCCGACAGCAATATTTCCAATTGCAGCGCCGATACCGGCCCCAATTGCTGTCCCTAGGCTAATGCCGATCCCGATGTTTTGGGAGGAATCTGGTTTTTTTGCTTTTGCTGCCATTTTATACTCTCTCGATAATAATGGCGCTGCCCATGCCGCCGCCAACGCAGAGGGTTATCAGGGCTGTCTTTTTGTTGGTCCGTTCCAATTCGTCAACCATCGTACCGATGATCATTGCGCCTGTGGCGCCTAAGGGGTGACCCATAGAGATGGCACCGCCATTGACGTTCATTTTCTCGTGAGGAATATCGAGAGCTTGCATGGCGCGAAGCACAACGGAAGCAAAGGCTTCGTTGATTTCCCATAGATCAATATCGTCAACGGTCATGCC
This sequence comes from Alphaproteobacteria bacterium, assembly GCA_024280095.1. Lineage (GTDB taxonomy): Bacteria > Pseudomonadota > Alphaproteobacteria > Sphingomonadales > Emcibacteraceae > Paremcibacter. The sequence continues at coordinate 15,239 of JAJRQU010000049.1, forward strand.
TGCTTTTTGTAGCACTTTACGGGAAACGAATTCTGGCCCCGTAAGCATAATAGTTGGCTCACTTCCAATTTCGGCAAAAGCGCGAATTTTTGCTCGTGGTTTTAATCCCTGATCTTTACCTGCCTGTTCACTGCCGACAAGAACAAGAGATGCTCCGTCTACGATGCCAGAGCTATTGCCCGCGTGATGCACATGGGTGATGCTTTCTAGTTCGGGATATTTTTGCATGGCTACAAAATCAAAACCGGGCATCATGGTGCCCATAGCGGTAAAGCTTGGGTTGAGAGAGCCAAGGCTTTGCATGTCTGTACCGGGACGCATGTATTCATCGGTTTCGAGGATGTTCACGCCCATTTGATCTTTGACGGGCACGATGGATTTTGCAAAGCGGCCTTCTTCCCAAGATGTGGCTGTCCGTTTTTGGCTTTCGACAGCATAGGCGTCACAATCATCACGAGAGAAGCCGTATTTGGTGGCGATTAAATCTGCCGAAATCCCTTGGGGAATAATGTAATGGTCAAAGGCGATGGAAGGATCAACGCCCATGGCGCCGCCGTCACTGCCCATGGGAATACGGGACAGGCTCTCGACCCCGCCACCAACGACCATATCAGACATACCAGACATGACTTTTGCGGCTGCAATATTAACCGCCTCCAGACCTGATGCACAAAAACGGTTGATCGATAAACCTGCACAAGTTTCGTCCCAATTTGCCGTAATAACGGCGGAGCGAGCAATGTCTGCGCCTTGTCCTTTGACCTGATGTACACAACCCATAATGACATCATCGACTTTTGAAGTATCGAGGTTATTGCGTTCGCGTAAGGCTTCTAATTGCTGTGTGGCAAGAGATAAGGCTGTAATCTCGTGTAAACTTCCGTTCTTCTTGCCTTTCCCGCGAGGGGTGCGGATGGCGTCATAAATATATGCTGTTGTCATTTTATCATTCTCCTAATAATTCAAATTAATCCTCATCCCATTTATGGGAAGAGTGTCCGCAAAGCGGACGAATGAGGTGCACCACACTAATATGGTTGCAGCTTCATTCTACAAACTCCGTGCGATCACGAGTTTCATGATTTCGTTCGTACCACCATATATCCGCTCGACCCGCGCGTCGCGCCACATGCGGGATATGGCGTATTCATCCATATATCCATAGCCGCCATAGAGTTGGAGCATCCGGTC
>JAJRQU010000050.1 GCA_024280095.1 Alphaproteobacteria bacterium
CACAAACTTCAGTTTGGCGAAAATTAAATAAACCACAAACTTCAGTTTGGCGAAAATTAAATAAACCACAAACTTCAGTTTGGCGAAAATTAAATAAACCACAAACTTCAGTTTGGCGAAAATTAAATAAAGAGAGGTGGTCCCAGAAGATAGGACAGTGTGTTAAGCTTTTATTTTGGTCATGAAAGGATCATATGAATGAGTAGAACACGCAAAAATTATCCCGCAGCTTTTAAAACGAAAGTTGTTATAACTGCACTTCGGGACGACCGCCCTGTATCAGAACTTGCTTCTCAGTTTGGAGTGCATTCGACGGTAATCGGTCGCTGGAAACGTGAAGCCCAGGCTTCCATGTAGGCCGGGTTTTCTGGCAAACTGGATGTACAGCATAATAATCACGCCATGGAAGTGAAGGAATTGCATGCCAAGATTGGCCAGTTGACGGTGGAAAGAGATTTTTTGTCCGAAGCCTCCAGCCGCTTGATCCCCATATAAATTTGGGGGAGGCGTAAAGAAATGGTAGTGGCCGCCAATGTTAATCTGAGCATAACGGTGCAATGCCACCTGCTGTCGATCAGCCGATCAAGTTGGTATTATAACCTGAAAGGCGAAAGCCCGCTGAATTTAAAGCTGATGCGTCTGATTGATGAATAATTTCTGCTCACGCCCTATTACGGCTCCCGCCAGATGGCGCGGAATTTGCGCCGGCAAGGGTATTGTGTCGGCCGTCACCGTATCCGCCGCCTGATCCGGATCATGGGCTTACGGGCGATTTATCAGGAACCCCGCACCAGCATGCCGCATCCAGCGCACAAGATCTACCCTTATCTTCTGCGCTCCCTTGCCATTACCAGACCGGGTCAGGTCTGGTGCACGGACATCACCTACATCCCCATCAAGCGGGGATTTCTCTATCTGGTGGCGATTATTGGCCAGAGACATAAAATGCTATAGCCGTAAAGTGCTAAGTTGGCGTTTGTCCAAACAGCATGGATGTGAGTTTTTGTCTGGAAGCATTGGAAGAGGCCTTTGCCCGCCATGGTCAGCCAGAGATATTTAACACCGATCAAGGATCACAATTTACCTCCTTTGATTTTACCTCTGCGCTGAAAGACAGGGGCATCAAAATTTCCATGGATGGCAAGGGTCGGTGGATGGACAATGTCTTTATAGAACGCCTCTGGCGTAGTTTGAAATATGAATGTTTATTTGAACGCTTTTGACAATGACCTGCAGGCCCGGCAGAATATTGGCTCTTGGCTGGGCCATTATAATCACACCCGGCCCCATTCCACTTTCAATGGAGCGCATCGCCTGCCCTTGGGGTACAAACCCCCGATGAGGTTTATACTCAGAAAATCGAAAATCAGGGTCATGACCCTGATCAAAGGAAAAAAGCGGCATAACATTAAACAACATAACAAAGCTTAACATTGCCGCAAACCTGTCCAACAAAGTAGGACCACCTCTTACCTCCTGTTGCGGGTTGACCAGGATTTTTGAATAGCTACAATACGGGTCACTGTGGGCCTGTATGAGGCTTTGTTGCGGGTTGACCAGGATTTTTGAATAGCTACAATAGATGCAGAGGACAACAAATGGCTGATCCCGTTGCGGGTTGACCAGGATTTTTGAATAGCTACAATCCGCCGACCAGGAAACCAATGCCGCCGCCGGTTGCGGGTTGACCAGGATTTTTGAATAGCTACAATGCAAGGGAAAAACGAACGATAGTTCCCCCAGTTGCGGGTTGACCAGGATTTTTGAATAGCTACAATAAAATGAGTTTAATATCCTTTCCCGCGCCGGTTGCGGGTTGACCAGGATTTTTGAATAGCTACAATATATTATTGGCGCACCAGAAGGCACACAGGGTTGCGGGTTGACCAGGATTTTTGAATAGCTACAATTTTAAATACTCTTGATAGCCATACTTTCTAGTTGCGGGTTGACCAGGATTTTTGAATAGCTACAATTGGAAGACATTGCTATCAGGCATATCCACGGTTGCGGGTTGACCAGGATTTTTGAATAGCTACAATTCAGGGTGGAAACAGAAAGATATGCCGTCAGTTGCGGGTTGACCAGGATTTTTGAATAGCTACAATACCTGTTATAAAACATGGCTTGCCGCGTAGGTTGCGGGTTGACCAGGATTTTTGAATAGCTACAATCAGACGCTCTCGATCACTTAATGATCTGTTGTTGCGGGTTGACCAGGATTTTTGAATAGCTACAATTTAAGGCCAAGGGCGAAGCCGCCGATACCGGTTGCGGGTTGACCAGGATTTTTGAATAGCTACAATGAACCAAGAGCAATACCGCTGTATAACCCCGTTGCGGGTTGACCAGGATTTTTGAATAGCTACAATTTACCAAGAATTGTCAAAGCTTTCATGGCCGTTGCGGGTTGACCAGGATTTTTGAATAGCTACAATTTAGAAGGAAGATTGGGCAAGGCGGTGGCTGTTGCGGGTTGACCAGGATTTTTGAATAGCTACAATGCTCTTTTATAAATCGTCATATAGCTTCCTGTTGCGGGTTGACCAGGATTTTTGAATAGCTACAATCGCCACAATCGCCGCGATAACCGGAACAGCGTTGCGGGTTGACCAGGATTTTTGAATAGCTACAATAAATGATAGAACAACCATTATCAAGAAGATGTTGCGGGTTGACCAGGATTTTTGAATAGCTACAATGACGTTCCAATGTTCGCGGTCGGACACACTGTTGCGGGTTGACCAGGATTTTTGAATAGCTACAATTCGGCCTGAATATTAACGATCCTGTTTCATGTTGCGGGTTGACCAGGATTTTTGAATAGCTACAATTTATTCTGAAAAAAGGAAAGATTATGAAAAGTTGCGGGTTGACCAGGATTTTTGAATAGCTACAATAATCACATTAATCAATCAACAGGCGGCGCGGTTGCGGGTTGACCAGGATTTTTGAATAGCTACAATAATACCTCATTTGGAACAACCACTTTTGTAGTTGCGGGTTGACCAGGATTTTTGAATAGCTACAATAGATAGGCGTTAACAGATTGATATGATTGATTTGTTAACGCTTTTCTTCTTTTAAATTCAAAAGGAATAGAGTTAAAACAGTAATAATTGTTGTCTTTTTTCCGTCTTTTCATATCGTTTTCCATTGAAAACCTTAATGTTTTCATATTGCTTGTCGGTAATGGCTAGAATTTGTACTGACCCATATTCGGGCAGATTTTCACGAATGCGGCGTTCCATGGTTTGGCCGCTATCCTTGCCGGAGACCATACGATAATAGACCGAATATTGGGCCATGGCAAATCCTTGGTCCAATAAAAAATTCCTGAACTGAGTCGCGGCCCGGCGGTCGGTTTTTTCAACCACGGGCAAGTCGAACATTACAAGCATCCACAAAATATCATATCCACTTAACCAATATTTCTGATCCCGAATCACGATTAAATTAAGGCTCCCGATTTTCTGAATTGGGGAAATTCAAGCTGATTCTCTTTATTATGTAAGCTGGTGACAAAAGTCTGGGCCATACGGTGCATCGAATTCATCACCGTGGAGACGCCCTTTTCCAACTGCACATCAATATCCAAGACCTTGGTGAGTTGTTTTTTCACTTCTGGCGTTAGAGCATTTTCTCCTATCATCCCCTGATCCATAAGGTCACGGACATTTTTATCAATCAATGGCCGATAGGGTTCCATAAGGTCATCCACAAGGGCAAAGGGGTTCTTGCGGTTATGATGATGAATGCCAAGAGCAGGCGTTAAGCCCGCACCGCAAATCGCCCGCGCGGTCGCGGCCCTCAGGATGCTGTAACCATAGTTCAAAAGGCTGTTTTCTGCCCCCATTTGTCGATCACGCTTAAAATCCATGCCAAAAAGTGATTTCCAGTAAAGCCGTGCGGCTTGGGCTTCCATATTTTCGGGATCACCAGACTTTACCCGATTGGCCAGAATATGAAATTCAGATAAAGTGGTCGCCGAAACATCAAAAAATTCAAGGGTGTTTCTTTGATTTAAGATTTTTTTCTGTACCACCGATTTCCAAATTCGCTTGGCCAGTGGAAGACCGCAGTCAATTTGCGCCCATAAGATACCCGTCTGATCATAATGGGTATCATAGGGAAGCGATAATGCAAGGGGGTGGTAATTTTTACCACAGATGATAATTGGGGTTCTGCGTTCCGCCAATTCCATGATGAGTGTTTTGGTCAAAGTAATTTGATGAGCCGACAATATCAGGGTTGTCATATCATCAAGGGGGATACGGCCAACCTCCGTGCCATCTCGTTTTACAGTCATAAAACCGCGGTATTTTGACAAATGATGATCATCTTCGGCTATTTCAACAACTTGCGTCACCATAAGCTACCCCTTTATTTGTCCATCGGCATGATGATGTAATTTTCTTTTGAAGTTATTTTTTATCCAGACTGAAATGGTTTTAAAATCTTGCTTTCCTTCAGTATTATATTGTGGACGCAGGTCAAGTCGTCCACTGGACTTGTTTAAACCCGCGACTTTCATGATTTTATGTTCACTATTTTCTGCCAATTCAATCATATCATTTTTAAAAAGTCGTGTGATGAATTTTGCCGCCGAATGAATGGGTTTTCCATCAATTTGACCGTCATTTTTATCCGGATTTTTTCCCTTGCAATCCGCATAGGACCAAAAGACGCCCTTCCAGTCAAATTCACCTTTCTTCCATTTTCCCGCCTTGCCTTTTGGCAGTTGCCAAATATCGACACAAACATATGATTCTGGCGCGTATGCCTTATAGGGTGCAGAGGGAATAATAGTTGCCGATTGGTTTGACACCAATATGCGAATGGTTTTAATGTTATTTTCCTTGCCAAAATCGGCTAATGCCTTGTCCAGCTTAATGCCATTGGCCTTGGCCTCATAGACATGCTGTTTAACACGCTTACGCCAACCTTGATTACGGATGGCCCCAATTTCTTTTTCTGTGAGAGACGCTATTTTCTTTCGTGTTACCAGATTATATCCCTTAAGATCAGGATCTTGTTTTTCGGGGGCCACAATACCGTAAGCTGTTTCCTTATACATTTTGCCATTGGTTCCGTGATCTGCTTTATAAGATATAATCATATTATTCAGCCTATCTTTTAATTGATCACGCAAAGGCGTAATATCAGGCAGGTCAATATGTACGCGATCATCGGCACTTCTCTTGGTTTGGCTTGAGACCTGTTGAAGCATAGAGCGATCCGTTAAACCAACGACAAAGGCATCAATGGCATGATGACGGTGATCATTTCTTTCCTTGAAATTATGATCGCCGAGCAAGCTGTTTAAGTGCCATTTTCCCCGCATCATGGCGGTCAGCCCGCCGGGGATTGTGGCAATCTTATTTTGATCGCATATATGGGATAAATATCTTTTTGTAATTTTTGATATATAGGCATTGTCGGTTAATTGACGGGCCAAAAATCCGCCTTCCTCGTCAAACTTATTCATGGCATCTTCATCAAAACGCCAGCGTTTATTTTTGGGGAAAGATTTTGCCCGCTCTGCAATATCACGCCATATTATCCCCTGATCTTCATGCTGGTCATGAGCAAAGGCCTCATAGGGCGTTCTGTTTCCTTTCAACCTGTTGGCTTGCCTTATGGCAACGGTAAGATTCGCAGGGCCGTTATCCAAAGTACGAGAAAAAGGTAGAATATGTTCAATTTCTGCTTCACCATTGAAAAGCATGGCTCCTGAAATAACCTTGCCTGTGAAGGGGCAATGACGGGTAAATTGATCAGATCCCAGCTCCTCCCAAAGGCGCATTTTTTTCAGGTCTGAGCCAGAAGGATTGCGTCCGCCATTAAGTTCGCGGTATAAAATAGCCCGCGCCTCATTAGCCTTGGCATATGTCTTATTTTGTTTGGCAATATCATCTCGCGCCTTAGCCGTTTTTTTAAGGTCTCGCACCAGTTCCACATGTATCTCTGATGGTGGGCCAAAGCGGTCAATCAAGCGGTTGATAAGTTTTCTGAGTTGATTTAGGGCAACATGCACCGTGGGGTTATTTATTTTTCCATAATGCTGTTCTGGATTATCTATCGCCTTAAAATCAGCCGGCTTGGCTCCAATGACACTGCCTTTTAGGACTTCTCCATAATAGGGAAGTTGATCAAGGATTTTCTCAACATCATATCTACTGTGATGAAAGAAAACCCCGTCATCGTCATAAACTTCACGAACGGCGGCGTCATAGCCTAGGTTATCTTCTTTCATGATAGCACCACAGCGCATCATAAATTTTCGCGATAGATGTGTCGTGGCGGAAGATAATTTAAATTTGCTGACGGCTTTTGCCTGTTCCGCATTAAAAGAAAAGACTTTCATCAAGTCGTGGATGAGCTGGGCATCATCCTCCGCATCATGTAACATTTCCAATAGGTCATTTTGTTCATCTGTTGTAAGCTCGTCCCACTTATCATCCAATATTTCATCTTTTCGCATTGTAAAGGCTGTGGCATTACCATTTAACTTGTCACGTGGGCCTGTTTCCAGATTGAATAAACATTCTCGCGGGAAAACGAGACCTCCATCAGGGTTCCTTAATTTTCGAATGGCATTGAAGGCAATTGTTTTTTTACTGTTCAAGCAATTAATTAATATCGCCCTTTGATTGGTGTCTAGTTCGTATTTTTTTTGATCTTCATCGTAATATTGAAGGTTGCCTACCTCCTGCAAAATCCGAAATTCATGGGCAATGGGCAGGTCTTTATGGGCGCGATATTCTTCAATAAAAAACTCACAACGTCCCCGTTCCACAGGTTTTAATTTCCTTTGAAAAAATATGCCGTCGAATGCTTGAGATTCATTACCATTGCGTAAGTCATCCCAGTCTGAAATTGATAATTTATGGTGCTCTTTTTGATTTTTACGTATCTGATCAAACTCTTGCACATACATGGCGCGATCAGCATAAAGGTCACCTTCTTCGCCGCGAAATCGAGTGGACAGTCCGTCTAGGCGGCGGTTGTAAAGCCACTGGCCTAGGGTTCTATCCCCCAGTTCTTTCCGCAATTCTGAAATTTTGGGTTTGATTTTGCCTTTTTCTTCATCATCTCCGTCACTTTTCCGATTTGATAAAAAACCGCGCCTTTGACTAAAGTGAAATAAGCAACGGCCTAATTCGTGAGGCGTTAGGGCTCTTTCCAATGCTTCAGCCCTTAAGCGATAGGGGTCAAGATTTTCAAGTGTTTTTCTCTCACCCTTATTTTCTGGCATAAGTCCAAACTGGATGAGCCTTTCGATTAATTGCCTTTTACGGCGTAATCGGCGGTCACGATTTCGTCTTGCACCGCGGGCTATGCGTCTTTCTACGGCAAGGCTTTCCCCAACCCTGTCCTTGCTTGAGGGTTCTCTGCCATCAGAAAAAATTCTTACTCCAGAATCTTTTAAATGCTGAATATTGCCACTGTTATTTAAAGAGAATGCGGCCCAGCCTAATGAATTAGTCCCCATGTCTAATGCTAATCGCCACGTCATAACGTACCCCTTTTTGTCTATATTTAAAAATATATATTGACTTATAGTTGTAAGGGACGCAATGTATTTATTGAGTGTAGCTACTCAAAAATCTTGGCAGTTCGTTAACACGATTTATGTCATAAAATTTAAAGGTTGGGTTCGCCCAGCCTTTTTTTATTGCTATATGTCCAACTCTTCGACTTTATCGGCGTTTTCCTGGATGAATTGGAAACGTAGTTCGGGTTTTTTTCCCATGAGGGCATCGACACGTTCTGAGGTATCAAGGCGGGTGCCTTCGGGGATCATAATACGCAGCAGGGTGCGTTTATCCTTTTTCATGGTGGTTTCTTTAAGCTGGGCGGCGGGCATCTCTCCAAGGCCTTTAAAACGGCTGATTTCAATCTTGCCCCGGCCTTTAAATTCTGTTTCCATCAGCTCGTCTTTATGCTGGTCATCTCTGGCATAAAAAACGGTTCCCCCTTGAGCAATGCGGTAGAGCGGCGGCTGTGCCAGATAAAGATGACCATTTTTAATAAGTTCAGGCATTTCCTGATAAAATAAGGTGATCAGCAGGGTCGCGATATGCGCTCCGTCAACATCCGCATCGGTCATAATGATAATTTTTTCATAGCGCAGGGCATTTTCATCATATTGATCGCCCGCGCCGCAACCAAGGGCGAGGCTGATATCGGCAATTTCCTGATTGCCGCGAATTTTATCACGGGTGGCACTGGCCACATTGAGAATTTTACCGCGAATGGGCAAAATAGCTTGGGTTTTTCTGTCGCGGGCCTGTTTGGCCGAACCGCCCGCCGAATCGCCCTCCACAATATAAATTTCGGTGCCTGCGGGGGAATCCTGGCTGCAATCTGATAGTTTGCCGGGCAGGCGCAATTTACGTTTATTGGTGGCGGTTTTGCGCTTTACGTCTTTTTCTTCCCGCCGTCGCTGGCGTTCATCGGCGCGCTCCAAAGCCCAGGCCAGTAGATCATTCGCCATGGCCGGTGCGCCGCTAAGCCAATGGTCGAAATGGTCGCGAATGGCATTTTCCACCAATTTTGCGGCTTCGGGATTGGTTAGCTTGTCCTTTGTCTGGCCCTGAAATTGTGGGTTTTTAATGAAAACAGAGATCAAACTACAGCTGTTGATAAAAATATCCTCGCCAGTGATGCTGGCGGCTTTCTTATTGCCAATCAATTCACCGTAGGCTTTGATGCCTTTTAGCAATCCGGATCGAATGCCGGCCTCATGAGTGCCGCCGATGGGGGTCGGTACCGTGTTGCAATATGATCTGATATTACCGTCACCATATTCAGGCCAGCATACCGCCCATTCCACACGCCCTATGTCATCGGCGAGGGGGGATATGCCCTGAAAATTCTCTTCCGTCACCTTTGGCCTTTTTTCCATTGAGGTGGTCAGGTAATCATTCAATCCGCCGGGAAAGTGAAAGCTGTCTTTTTCCAGTACGCCGTCCCCATCCTTGATTAATTCAGGGTCACATTGCCAGCGGATTTCAACGCCTCTGAACAGATAGGCCTTTGATTTGGCGAGCTGATATAATCTGGCGGGTTTGAATTTGGCAGATTTTCCGAAAATCTCATGGTCGGGAATGAAGGTGATTTTAGTGCCGCGCCGATTATTCGTTGTGCCGATATTTTCAAGCTTTGAGGTGGGTTTTCCGCGTGAAAAGCTTTGTTGCCAGATTTGCTTGTCCCGCGCCACCTCAACGGTGAGCCATTCGGACAGGGCATTGACCACAGAAGCGCCGACGCCGTGGAGGCCGCCGGATGTCTCATAGGCTTTGCTGTTAAATTTACCGCCGGAATGAAGGGTCGTGAGAATGATCTCCAGCGCAGATTTATCTTTAAATTTTGGGTGGGGATCAACGGGAATGCCCCGTCCATTATCAGAAATGGTGATCGACCCATCGCTGTGCATATGGATTTCGATTCTGTTGGCATGGCCGGCCACGGCTTCATCCATGGAATTGTCGAGCACTTCGGAGACGAGGTGATGCAGCGCTCTTTCATCAGTGCCGCCCACATACATACCGGGGCGAAGCCGGACGGGCTCCAATCCTTCGAGGACTTCAATGTCTTTCGCTGAATAATCAGTCGTTGTTACGGTCGTATCAAAAAGGTCAGTCATATGGGCGAGAATCTCTTAATAATATTGTTAATGGTTTTTGGATACACTATACGATCAAAGATAACAACATCCAGATATTGATTGAAATTGTATTTTTTAAATTATCGGGCATACTCGGTTCATGATGAATAATTGGTACCAAAAACAATGAAGCAGGCGGGGACAGCATTTTTTTGGACCTATAGAAAAGAGGCCCTGTCGCTGGCGGGTCTTTTCCTCTTGGGAATGGGGTTTGGGGCCACATGGATTTTCTACGATAATAATTTCAAAAATACGTCAAAAACGGAGACGTCTCTGGCTTTTGAAGAAGGCCATAATATTATTGAGGTTGAAATTTCTGATACTATCCCTGAAAATATCCCTGAAGATTTAGGCTATCCCTCTGAAAAAAAGCAAAAGATGCCCCCTGATATTACGGAAATGTGGAAATCAAATGCGGTAAAGGTCGCCGGCCATGTGGGGGGCAAACCTCAGGTTACGATCGTTATTGATGACCTGGGGGTGGTCAAAAAGTTGACTTTGGGGATCATCGGTTTAGAAGGCCCCCTGACGTTGTCTTTTTTGCCTTATGGCAAGAATTTAAGAGAAATAACGCGGTTAGCGGCAAGCAATGGTCATGAATTGATGGTGCATCTGCCCATGGAACCACAGGGGGATAAAAATCCCGGGCCCCATGCCTTACGTGTCGCCGCGACAGACGGGAAAAATCTGCAAGATCTGTATTTTAACCTGTCACAGTTCGAGGGCTATGTGGGACTGAATAATCATATGGGCAGCGCCTTTACTGAGGATAGGGCAGGCTTGAACATCATATTGGATGAGGTGAAGAGGCGAGGGTTGTTAGTATTAGATTCGCGTACATCGCGAAGGTCTCTATTGGCTGAATTGGCAACGGATAAGAATATCCCCAATATGACCAGGGATTTTTTCCTCGATAATGTGCAGGATGTGGATTATATATTGGGGCAGCTCGGTAAACTTGAGGAAATGGCTAAGAAAAGGGGGCATGCCATTGCCATTGGTCACCCCTATAAGGAAACCATAGAAGCCTTGACGGTATGGCGGGCCACGTTAAAAGAAAAGGGCATTGTCCTTGTGCCTTTGTCCCATATCATGAAAAAGAAATATGATAAAATTCTTTTGGCAAAGGGTAAACAACAAGCCCAGCCATCGCATTGATTTCCATTATCCACCAGACACGCATTAGAATTTAAATTTCGCAAGTGACCCATTTCCCGCCCCAAGCGCAAGCCTGAAGGGAAAAACCGGAAGGCGCATAGCGCCGACCTAGCGACCAAGCGGGAGCGCAGCCCCTAGCGGCGCTTGAGCGTAATCCAAATAAACAGGAGCCCTTGCGACTTAGCGACCAAGCGGGAGCGCAGCCCCTAGCGGCGCTTGAGCGTAATCCAAAAAATCAGAGCGTAATCCAAAGAAAATAATTTATTGTATTTCAGGTATGCCGGAAAATCTGATGGCTTCTTCTGCGGCGCGGAATTGGGCGCGGGCTTTGGCTTGGCATTCGGCATATTCTGATTCTGGGTCGCTATCGGCAACAATACCTGCGCCGGCCTGAACATGCATCACATTGTCTTTTACGATAGCTGTCCGAAGAACAATACAGGTATCCATACTGCCATCTGCAGAAAAATAGCCCACAGCACCGGCGTATATGCCGCGCTTGTCTATTTCCATTTCATCGATAATTTCCATGGCGCGGACTTTGGGGGCACCGCTGACGGTTCCGGCAGGAAAACCCGCAGCAAAGGCTTGAAGCGGCCCATATTCCGGTTTTATTTCGCCGCGAACTTCTGATACGATATGCATCACATGGGAATAAAATTCGATGATTTTATTTTGGGTAGGCTTAACCGTTCCGGTCTTTGCGACTTTGCCCACGTCATTACGGCCCAGATCAAGCAGCATAAGATGCTCTGCAAGCTCTTTCGGGTCGGCAAGCAGGTCTTGTGCCAAACGCTGATCTTCTTCGGGCGTCGCGCCCCTTAGGCGGGTACCTGCAATGGGCCTGACCGTGATTTCACCATCCCGAAGGCGCACCAAAATCTCTGGGCTGGAGCCAATGACAGAGAAATCGCCAAATTTTAAATAAAACAGAAAAGGCGAAGGATTGGTTCTTCTCAGCGCGCGGTAAAGAGAGAAAGGCGGCAAGGTAAAGGGGGCTGTAAAACGTTGGGAGAGAACGACCTGAAAAATATCTCCGGCTTTGATATATTCTTTGGCTTTTTTGACCATGGCCAAATATGTTTCTTTTGGCGTATTGGATATGGGGTCTTCCATCTTTAGAAGATCATGAGACATTTTTTTTGAGCCAGTGAGAGATTGGGATAGCGCATATTCAATCTCTGCTATCCTCATCTCTGCGTGGGCATAGGCCGCTTTTGCCGTTATTTTCTTTTTGGGCCGAACGGGTGTTACAATGGTCAACAGGTCGGTTACAGAATCGAAAACCACCATAATGGTTGGCCGCAGGAACATGGCATCCGGAATGCCAAGGTCATCTGGCTTTGCGGGACCCAGTTTTTCCATAAGGCGAACGATGTCATATCCCATGTAGCCTATTAGGCCCGCCGCTGAGGGCGGCATGCCAGCCGGCAGGTCAATAAGTGATTCATCGAGCAAATCCGCCAGATTGTCCAATGCGCCTTTATCTTGAGGAGAATATGCAGTTTCGTCACGGGCCGCTGTTAAGGCAGATCGGTTAATCTCTGATTTATCCCCCACGCAGCGCCATATGATGTCTGGTTTTAACCCAATGAATGTATAGCGCCCGCGAATGGCGCCGCCTTCGACAGATTCGAGCAGGCAACTGTATTCTTCTTCATTGGCGCTCAGTTTCATAAAAGCGGAAATCGAGGTCTCTAAGTCGGCGACTAATGTTGTCCAGACTATCTGAGGTTTATTACTTTCATATTGCGCCTTGAATGTCCCGAAATCTGGTGAAACAGACATTATTGCTCCCGAGAGTCCAGTTGATCATGAACCGCATTGACGGCCCGTTCGTTGATGATTACAGGAAGGCTCACCTCTAGATAACGCCAGTAATTGGACAATGTGCGCTGTTGATATTCCTGCGTCAATAATTGTTTCAGCTGAGCAGACTGCGCGGCTGTCATAGGGGCGTCTGGATGATTGCGTGATACCAGTTTGATTATCACGAAACCATTATTATCTGCTGCCGGCATAATTCTTGCGCGGCCGATATCCAGTTGAAATATACTATCTTGCAAGGCCCGGGTGACTTTTCTCGTTTGATCATTGCGCGCCAAAGTTACCGAAGTATAGCCCATACTGCCATCAGTGGTTGCAAGATCTGCAAGAGATTCGCCGTCCTGCGCCTTGGTCAATATTTCATTGGCTTGCTCTCGCGCCAGTCTTTTGCGGGTATCTGCCATCCACATATCATAAACACTTGTCCTGATTTCCTCAAAGGGGCGTAGGGCAACTTCTGTGATACGATCAACCACAACAAGGAAATATTCGCCGTCGCCCATTTCTTCCAATAATGGCTCATCCCCCTCCAGTGTTTCAAAAGCACTGGCCAGAAATATGGGGTCACTGGGAATGTTGGGCAGAAGGTCACCTTTTGAATTATAGCCCTTGGCATCAATATTCAAGGCCACATTCAGCTTAAGGTTCAGATTAGCGGCAATATCAGCTAAAGAACCACCAGCGGCCAATTCATCATTTATAAGCTCTGATTTGGTATAGAGAAGGTCAATCGCTTTCTCAGTTTTCAGATGATCTTCAGCCTCTTGCCGTAAGTTGGCCTTTGTAGCCGTTGGGGCAGAAATCTTTGTGATGTTGAAAATCCGCCAACCAAAGTCCGTTTCCACTGGGGCGGTATAAGCCCCCTGATCTGCGGCAAATATACTATCAGCGGCAGAGGTGCCATATAAATCAAGGGCATCCTGATGGGAGTTTCCGATAACAGTGGCATCCTCGATAGTTGATCCTGTTGCGGCAATTATTTCATCAAATGTCTTGCCGGCATTTAAGTCTGCATATGCTTTGTCAGCGGCTTCCTTATCATCAAAAAGAAGCTGTTCGAAATCCCGTTGTTCATTTTCAACAGATGCTTTGGCGGCGGCGCCCATAGCTTCATCAATTTCAGCGTCGGTAACGGTGATGTCGCTGACAAAATTCTTGATAGATAACGTGATAAAACGAATGTCACGATATTCAGGGGCCATATAGTTTGCCCTATTGTTACTATAATATTGTTCCAGATCAGATTCATTTGGTTCTGAGATATTAGCAATGGAAAAGGCCGGGATGGTCAGAATTTCAGCGGTTCTTTCTTCGTTTAAAAATTTTATAAAGGTTTTTTCTACTGCATTTGGCACTGAAATTGCGCTGACGAGAGATGTCATCAGATACTGCCGCTCCAAGTCCTTGCGCAATATCTCTTCAAATTCTCCAGATGTATATCCACGATATCCGGCGAGGCTTTCAAAAGTGTCTATACTAAATTCACCGAGCGTATTTTGGAAGGATTCAACGCCCATAATGAAATCACGAAGTTGGGCATCGGTAACCCGAATGCCTATGGTATGTGCGGCATATGCAAATGTTTTATTCTGCACCAGATCAGTGACCCATTTTCTTGACAGGCCTTGGTCGATGACCATTTCACGGGTGATTTTGCCGTTTGATTGTTGCTGTATCTCGGAAAATTTATTTTGAAATTCCCGTGCATATTCATTGAGGGTCAGCTTATCGTCACCGATTTCGGCAACTTTACTGCCCGCGCCGCCCAAGATGTCGCCGCCGATACCCCAAAGGGCAAAGCTGGCGATTAATAATCCAAGCAATGCCGTCGCGAAATAAGAGGTAAGGCCGTTTCTGAAAAACTGTAACATTTATATAAGCACCTGTGTTTTATCGTTATTGGTAGAATTCTCAATATAGCATCTGAGCGGAATCACAAAAATTGGTCGCATAATAGGGGGCTGTAAGGGCCATCGCAACCACAAAAAGATATGGGGCGGCGGTTTAAAAAAGTTTGTCTGTCTTTTCCATCACGGAAAGTTAAGAAAATGCCCTGTATTTTTTGGCGCGTTTCTGATAATCAACAGGGTGACGCTATATGGTATTGAAATTCAAATTTGAGGAAAACACATGACAGCACCTAAAGCCCTTGTTGCGGGTAACTGGAAAATGAACGGTTTGACAGCAAGTAAAAAGGAAATCGAAAAGCTGCAGAGTATGATTTCTGAAAATGGGGCCAATTGTGATGTTTTAATCTGCCCGCCTGCGACAATCATTGGTTTGCTGTCTGGGAAGGGCGTTGAGATTGGCGCTCAGGATTGCCATATGAATATAAGCGGT
This sequence comes from Alphaproteobacteria bacterium, assembly GCA_024280095.1. Classification (GTDB taxonomy): domain Bacteria; phylum Pseudomonadota; class Alphaproteobacteria; order Sphingomonadales; family Emcibacteraceae; genus Paremcibacter. Next base: position 14,999 of record JAJRQU010000050.1, read on the forward strand.
GCCCATACCGGCGATATTTCTGCGCTCATGCTGAAAGATCTTGGTTGCCATTATGTCATGGTGGGCCATTCTGAACGCCGCAGCGATCACGGGGAGTCAAATGATATGGTGAAGTCCAAGGCAATTGCCGCGCAGCAGCAGGGCCTCGCGGCCATCATATGCGTTGGGGAAAGCGATGCCGAGCGGGAAAATGGTGAAACATTGGATGTGGTGACAGCACAAATTAAAGGATCTATTCCTGAAGATGCCATAGTTAAAAATACCGTGATTGCTTATGAGCCTGTCTGGGCAATAGGGACAGGAAAAACGCCGACTGCGGATGATGTCGCAGAAGTACATATGGTTATTCGGAATTTACTGATGGATCGTTTCGGGGATGAGGGCGAGATGGTACGTATATTATATGGTGGTTCTGTCAAGGCGTCTAATGCCCATGAGCTCATGTCTGTTCTTAATGTGAATGGGGCATTGGTTGGAGGAGCAAGCCTGAAAGCAGAAGATTTTTATGGTATTATTGCCACTTATCAATAGGGGGGAATTTCAATAGGGGGGCATTTTCTGTTCAATATACATTTTACGCTAGCCATATGAAACAGATTAGAGTAAAAGCCATTTAAATCAATTATTAATACAGATAATAAAAGAGTTTGAGATATGCAAGAGATCGTTCTTGTTGTTCATTTAATTTTGACAATTAGCCTTGTGATACTGGTGCTTATTCAGAAGTCCTCAGGCGGCGCGCTTGGAATCGGCGGCGGCGGCGGTGGGCAGGGCGGCATGATGGCTGGCCGTAGTTCGGCTACTTTTCTAACCCGTGTTACGACATATATTGCCGTAGGATTTTTTGTTACGAGCCTGGGCCTTGCGGTTATTGCCAAGCAACAGACTGCGGATAGTTCGGTGTTTGATGTTGACAAAAAAACCATTGAACAGACGATACCAGAAGATAAAACAGAACCTGTTATTCCGGATTCTTAATAAAGTAATTTAGCCTAGTAAACCGCGCTGGATATGGTTCAAGGGCTGGAGCTGTGGCTGTTTTATGTGAAATATGGGCTGTTTTATCATTATACAAGCCCCAAGATATTAATATTTGTTCGGGATAGTTATCAGCCAATGGCACGTTATATTTTTATTACAGGCGGCGTTGTTTCTTCTTTAGGGAAGGGCATCTTGTCCGCCGCTCTTGCGGCCTTGCTCCAATCCCGTGGCTATACGGTACGTCTCAGAAAACTTGACCCCTATTTGAATGTTGATCCCGGCACCATGTCGCCTTATCAGCATGGGGAGGTTTTCGTGACCGATGACGGCGCAGAAACCGATCTTGACCTTGGGCATTACGAACGGTTCACGGGCGTACCATCAAGAAAAAGCGACAGCGTCTCTTCCGGACGTATATATAGTGATATTCTGGCCAAAGAACGGCGCGGGGATTATTTGGGGGCAACGGTTCAGGTCATTCCCCATGTCACCAATGCCATCAAGGAATTTGTGATCTCAGATATTGACGCTGAAACGGATTTTGTCTTATGTGAAATCGGCGGCACCATTGGTGATATTGAAAGCCTGCCATTCATGGAGGCCATACGCCAGCTTGGTAATGATCTTGGTAAAGCCAATGTCTGTTATATTCATCTTACGCTTGTGCCTTACCTAGCCGCAGCGGGAGAATTAAAAACAAAGCCTACGCAGCATTCTGTCAAGGAACTACGAAGCATTGGTATTCAACCTGATGTGCTGGTTTGCCGCACAGAGCATGAAATAGAGGACGGGGATCGCCGCAAGATTGCGCTTTTCTGCAATGTGCGGGAATCCGCTGTTATTCAGGCTTTGGATGCCAGTAGTATTTATGAAGTTCCACTGAATTATCATGCCGAAGGACTTGATGCCGAAGTTTTGTCATCATTTGGCATTGATCCCGGACTTACAGATGCCGACCTTACCCGCTGGCATGAAATTATGGAACATGTGAATACGCCGGAGGGCGGCGTGACGATTGCCGTTGTTGGCAAATATACTGAACTGAAAGACGCTTATAAATCCTTGGTCGAGGCACTGGTTCATGGTGGGTTTGCCAGTAATGTTAAAGTCAATCTTGAATGGTATGATGCTAAAGTTTTTGAAGATGATACGGATTTGTCTGCGCATTTTGACCATGTTCAGGGCATATTGGTGCCCGGTGGATTTGGTGAGCGCGGCGCAGAGGGGAAAATTGCGGCGGCACGTTTTGCCCGCGAGCAGAAAATACCTTATTTTGGTATATGTTTTGGTATGCAGATGGCCTGCGTTGAGGCTGCCCGAAATATGGCGGGCCTAAAGAACGCCAGCTCGACAGAGTTTGGCCAATGTGACCATCCCATTGTGGGATTAATGACGGAATGGACACAGGGCGGCGCGGTGCAAACCCGCGCGGAAGATGATGATAAAGGCGGCACCATGCGTCTTGGGGCTTATAAAGCCAAATTAATGCCGGGCAGTAAGGTAAGTGGTATCTATGGCAGCGAAGCCATATCAGAACGCCATCGCCATCGGTATGAGGTCAATATCAATTACCGCAAGCAGCTGGAGGAGGCTGGTCTGGTATTTTCCGGCTTGTCGCCTGATGGCGCGCTGCCCGAAATTGTTGAGCTTACGGATCATCCCTGGTTCATAGGCGTGCAGTTCCATCCGGAACTTAAATCCAAACCATTTGAGCCGCATCCCCTGTTTGCCTCCTTCATCGAGGCGGCCGTTAAGCAATCACGGCTTGTTTGAAATATAATCTATAGAGGTACAATATGACTGCTATCATTGACATCACTGGCCGCGAAATACTTGACAGTCGCGGCAATCCAACCGTTGAAGTTGACGTTACCCTTGAAACCGGTGCTTTTGGCCGTGCGGCGGTGCCGTCCGGTGCCTCAACAGGGGCGCATGAGGCCGTTGAGCTTCGCGATGGCGGTTCGCGTTATTTTGGTAAAGGCGTATTGAAGGCTGTAGAGGCGGTTAACGGCGAAATTTATGACGCTTTGACCGGGCTGGATGCAGAAGATCAAATCATTTTGGATCAGGTCATGCGTGATCTTGACGGTACCGAGAATAAGTCGCGCCTTGGGGCCAATGCAATTTTGGGCGTGAGCATGGCCGTTGCCAAGGCTGCTGCGGATGAGGCTGCGCTGCCGCTTTATAATTATCTTGGTGGGCCCTCGGCGCGCATGCTGCCCGTTCCCATGATGAATATTATTAATGGCGGCGAACATGCCGACAATCCTATTGATATTCAGGAATTCATGATCATGCCGATTTCTGCGGGCAATATTCGTGATGCGATTCGTATGGGCGCAGAAATTTTTCATACCTTGAAAAAGAAATTATCCGATGCGGGCCATAACACGGGGGTCGGGGATGAGGGCGGCTTTGCGCCCAACCTTAACGGCACGGTAGAGGCGCTTGATTTTATTATGCAGGCGGTTGAATCTGCCGGATATAAGCCCGGTGAAGATATCGTGTTGGCTTTGGATTCCGCAGCATCGGAATTTTATAAAGACGGCAAATATATTCTGGCCGGCGAAGGCAAGACATTGGACAGCGATGAAATGGCGGCTTACTATGCTGATCTATGTGCAAAATATCCAATTTTCTCCATTGAAGATGGCATGGACGAAGATGACTGGACTGGATGGAAAACACTGACGGATATGGTGGGTGACAAAGTGCAGCTTGTTGGTGATGATTTATTTGTGACCAACCCGGTGCGCCTGGATGACGGCATTAAAAAGGGTGTTGCTAATTCGATTTTGATAAAAGTTAATCAAATTGGCACTTTGAGCGAGACTTTCGATGCCGTGGAAATGGCGCATAGGGCGGGCTATACATCTGTTATGTCCCACCGGTCTGGGGAGACAGAGGACGCCACCATTGCGGATCTTGCGGTTGCCACCAATTGCGGACAGATCAAGACAGGTTCGCTGGCGCGCTCTGATCGGCTCGCAAAATATAATCAATTAATCCGCATAGAAGAAGCCTTGGGTGATGCGGCTAAATATGCGGGAACCAGTATTCTGCGGGCATAAATGATATTCTGATATCAGGATTTTTAAGGCGGTCATCCTTATTGGCCGCCTTACCTGTATGCGCCATAAAATAGGCTACCACTATATATGGTATGGATGGTTAGTGGCTTGACTCTAAAAGAAAAAATATAAAGAAAAATCTTGACCGCGCGAATCAGGTGTGATTCTCTATAGGTATGACCAATATAAGAGACATACAAAATAGATTTCAAAAAATGATCATTCCGATGATTTTTGCCATGATCATTGTCTATTTCTTTATCCACGGTATGCGCAGCATGCAGGTCAAGGCAAATCTGATTGAGGAAATTTCTGTCCTGGAGCAGGAGTATAATCTTGTGCATGAACGTAAGGTTGATATTGAAAGCCACGTTACTCTTTTGCAGCCAGATAATGTAGATCCTGATTTTCTGGATGAGAAATCCAGAGAAATACTTGGCCTTATGCACAAAGATGAAGTGATCCTTCTTCGATAAAAATAATATTTATTGTTCTGTTCCAATATTATAGTTTCTTTTCAACGTGTTGAAATCCCGATTAATCAAAATCCAGTTAATTTAAATTTTTTCTTGTATTTCAAAGACTTTTCATCATTATTTAGTAAATTTTATAGATAGTCTGCATGAGTAAGTAGGATTAATATTATCTTCAATGAGCAAGATGGGCTGATAGATATGGCTAAAAAACCAACCACAAAAAAAAACACCCCTAAAAAAATTACGAAAGGCGGCAAGGTTGCGGCGCGGCGCAGGCCCGTAAAACCAAAGGCTTTAAAAGCGACCTCAGATGAGCTGAAAGACTTTTATCGTGAAATGCTCATGATGCGCCGGTTTGAAGAAAAAGCCGGGCAAATGTACGGCATGGGCTTAATTGGCGGTTTTTGTCATTTATACATCGGACAGGAAGCCGTTGTGACCGGCATTCAATCAACGCTTAAAGCCGGGGATACTATTTTAACCAGTTACCGCGATCATGCCCATATGCTGGCTTGCAAAATTGATCCCAAAGTCATCATGGCAGAATTGACCGGACGCGAAACCGGAATATCAAAGGGTAAGGGCGGTTCCATGCATATGTTTAGCGTGGAACATGGTTTTTACGGCGGACATGGTATTGTTGCCGCTCAGGTGCCTATTGGCGCTGGCCTTGGCTTTGCCCATAAATATCGGGGAACAGATAATGTATCGGTCGTATATTTTGGCGACGGCGCCGCTAATCAGGGACAGATTTATGAAACGTTTAATATGGCGGAACTCTGGAGCCTGCCGGTTGTTTTTGTCATTGAAAATAATCAATATGCCATGGGAACTGCTGTCAGGCGCGCGTCATCAGAAACCGAACTTCATAAACGCGGCGAGAGTTTCCGCATTCCGGGCGAAGCGGTTGATGGTATGGATGTTCTTGCCGTTCGGGAAGCGGCCGCGCGGGCCGTTGAATGGTGCCGGGCCGGGAATGGCCCCATGTTGCTTGAAATGAATACTTATCGCTACCGGGGACATTCCATGTCTGATCCGGCGAAATATCGCTCTAAAGAAGAAGTCCAGAAGATGCGGGCGGAGCATGACCCTATTGATCAGGTGAAACAGCGGCTTTTGGAGGGAAAAATCATGACCGAGGATGAGATGAAAATAATAGATAAAGAAATTAAAGCCATTGTCGCCGAAGCCGCCCAATTTGCCCAAGACAGTGCAGAGCCGGCGCCCCATGAACTTTACACCGATGTTTTAGTCGCAGAATAGAGGATTTAAGAAAATGACCATAGAAATTCTGCTGCCGGCAATGTCCCCGACCATGACGGAAGGCAACATTGTCAAATGGAATGTCAAAGAAGGCGATAAAGTTGCCGCAGGCGATGTCTTGGCCGAGATTGAAACAGATAAAGCCACCATGGAACTTGAAACCGATGAAGATGGGGTTGTCGGGAGAATATTTGTCCCCGAGGCAAGCCCCGAGACAAACGAAGGCATCGCCGTGGGAACGGTCATCGCCGTTCTTTTGGAAGAAGGCGAAGATGCGTCACATATCGACACCCCATCCACCATTGAAGCTGTTCCATCTGAAAATAAAACTAAAATAGAAGCCGTTGCCGCTCCTGCAATGCAGGTCGTTACAGAAGATGACTTTCCCGAGGGAACGACATTCACGTCAACCACCGTGCGGGAAGCTTTGCGGGATGCCATGGCAGAGGAAATGCGCCTTGATGATGATGTTTTTATCATGGGCGAAGAGGTTGCTGAATATGAAGGGGCCTATAAAGTCACTCAAGGTTTGCACGCAGAATTTGGCGACAGGCGCGTTATTGATACGCCGATCACCGAACATGGTTTTGCCGGGCTTGGGGTTGGCGCTTCGATGGCGGGATTAAGGCCGGTTGTGGAATTTATGACGTTTAATTTTGCCATGCAGGCCATAGACCATATCATCAATTCTGCGGCCAAGACAAATTATATGTCAGGCGGGCAAATAAGATGCCCCATCGTTTTTCGCGGCCCTAATGGGGCGGCAAGCCGGGTCGGCGCGCAGCATAGTCAGAATTATGCGCCGTGGTATGCCCATGTTCCGGGCCTGATTGTTGTATCGCCCTATAGCGCTGCCGATGCCAAGGGGTTGCTTAAATCTGCCATTAAAAACCCAAATCCTGTGGTTTTCCTTGAGAATGAAATGATTTATGGTCAGAGCTTTGATGTGCCGGATATCGCAGATTATACGGTGCCAATCGGCAAAGCCAAAGTGGTGCGACTGGGCAGTGACGTGACGTTGGTCTCCTATTCTATCGGCGTAAAATTTTCTCTTGCGGCGGCGGAAAAACTGGCGGCAGAGGGGATCAGTGCAGAAGTTATTGATCTTCGCACGTTGCGTCCGCTTGATATGGATACGGTGATTGCCTCGGTCAAGAAAACCAATCGGGTCGTTTGCGTGGAAGAAGGCTGGGTCAGCTGCTCCATAAGCTCGGAAATTTCGGCGCGCCTCATGGAGGATGCCTTTGATTATCTTGACGCGCCCGTCCTGCGGGTAACCAATGCGGATGTGCCGATGCCCTATGCCGCAAATCTTGAAAAACTGGCGGTAGTTACCGATGATCAGATCGTTTTGGCGGCGAAAAAAGTCTGTTACAAAGCGGGAGACAACTAATGACGATAGAAATTTTTATGCCCGCATTATCCCCGACAATGGAGAGCGGAAACCTTGTAAAATGGCTCGTAAAAGAAGGCGATCCTGTTGAAAGCGGTACAATGTTGGCCGAAATTGAAACCGACAAGGCGACCATGGAATATGAATCCATCGACGACGGTATCATGGGTAAAATCATTGTTGCAGAGGGGGCTGAAAATGTGGCTGTCGGCGAATTGATTGCCATATTGCTTGAGGAGGGGGAAGATGCCTCCGCACTGGAAAATATTTCCACCAGCAAAGCTGAAGCGCCGGTCGTGGCTAAGGCCGAAACTGCGCCTGTTGTTGCCGCAACGGCCCCTGCGGCTCCTGTTGCGTCAACGGGGGACAGATTTTTTTCATCCCCATTGGCTCGAAGAATTGCGGCACAAAAGGGCTATGACATTGCCGATATCAAAGGAAGCGGCCCTCATGGGCGCGTGATAAAGCGAGACGTGGAAAGCTATAAGCCTTCGGCGAAAACAGCTCAGACGCCCCCGTCGCTGGACGGCGATGCGCCTTATACCGAAATCAAGCTGAGCAATATGCGCAAAACCATTGCCAAACGCCTGACAGAATCAAAACAGACCGTGCCGCATTTTTATCTTGGCATAGATATTGAACTTGATAATTTAATGGCGGCGCGAAAAGAGCTGAACAGTATGTCGGATGACTATAAAATATCCGTCAATGATTTTATCATTCGGGCTTGCGCCCTGGCTTTGAAAAAAGTTCCCGCAGCAAACGTACAGTTCGGCGGCGATGTCATGCGGCATTATGACCGTTCGGACGTTTCCGTTGCGGTTGCCATAGAAGGCGGCTTGGTCACGCCGGTAATACGCGGCGCGGAACAAAAAGGCCTGCGGCAGATTTCAGAAGAAACCAAGGCCTTGGCAAAAAAGGCCCGCGACGGCAAACTTATGCCGGAAGATTATACGGGCGGAACTTTTTCCATCTCCAATCTTGGTATGATGGGGATCAAGCAGTTTCAGGCGGTGATTAATCCGCCGCAAGCGTCAATTCTGGCGGTTGGCGGCGGGGAACAGCGGGTTGTGGTTAAAGACGGCGTCATGACGTCAGCCATGGTCATGTCGGTAAATCTGGCCTGTGATCACCGCGCCATTGACGGGGCCGTGGGGGCTGAATTCCTCGGGGCGATAAAGACATTTCTTGAACATCCCTCAACGATGCTATTGTGAGGCATAAAGCTATGATAAAAGAAAATTTTGACATTGTCGTTCTGGGCGGCGGGCCGGGGGGCTATGTGGCGGCCATACGCGCCGCGCAGCTCGGTTTTAAAACAGCTGTGATAGAGCGGGAAAGTCTGGGCGGCATATGCCTGAACTGGGGCTGTATTCCCACCAAGGCTTTATTGCGATCCGCCGAAGTCTTTCATAATATGAAACATGCGGCGGATTATGGCCTTATTGCCGAAAATCTTGGTTTCGATCTGGATAAAGTTGTTCAGCGTAGCCGGGGCATCGCGGCCCAGCTTAGCGGCGGCATTGCCCATCTGATGAAGAAAAACAAGATCACCGTTATCGAAGGTGACGGAAAACTTGTAAAAGCCGGGCATCTTACGGTATCAAAAGATGGCAAGAAAATCGCCGATGTGACGGCAGATGATATTATCCTTGCCACCGGCGCGCGGGCGCGGGAATTACCCCATTTAAAAGCTGACGGCAATCTTATCTGGACGTACCGTCATGCGTTAGTCCCCAATGTCATGCCGAAAAAATTACTTGTTATCGGCTCGGGGGCCATTGGTATTGAATTTGCCAGTTTTTATAATGAGCTGGGCGCGGAGGTGACGGTTGTTGAAATGATGGACCGGGTTCTGCCCGTGGAAGACGAAGAAATTTCCGCTTTTGCGCAGAAATCCTTTAAATCACAGGGTTTGAAGATAATAACTTCTGCGTCCGTGACCAAATTGGACAAGAAAAAAAATACCGTTATTTGCACGGTTGAGGATAATAAAGGCAAGGCCCAAACCATCGAAGTTGATCGGGTGATTGTTGCTATAGGAATCACCGGTAATGTGGAAAATATTGGTCTGGAAGAGAATGGCATCAAAGTTGATCGCGGCCATATTGTCGCCGATGAATGGGGTCATACAGGTATCAAAGGCATTCATGCCATTGGTGATTTGACCGGCCCGCCGTGGCTTGCCCATAAGGCCAGCCATGAAGGTGTGATCGTGATCGAAAAAATCGCCCGTGACAAGGGAAGTAAAGAATTCAAAGACTTACATCCGATAGATAAGGGAAATATCCCCGGCTGCACCTATTGCCGCCCCCAAGTGGCAAGTGTCGGCATGACCGAAAAAGCCGCCAAGGATAAAGGCCACAAAGTGCGGGTTGGCCGTTTTCCCTTCATGGGTAATGGCAAGGCAATTGCGCTCGGCGAAGCAGAAGGGCTTGTAAAGACAGTATTTGATGCTAAAACAGGCGAGTTGCTGGGCGCGCATATGGTGGGCGCTGAAGTAACCGAGATGATACAAGGCTATACCATTGCCCGCACATTGGAGACAACCGAGGCGGAATTGATGCATACGGTATTCCCTCATCCGACACTGTCAGAAATGATGCATGAAAGTGTTCTGGATGCTTATGGCAAGGTGATACATTTTTAAATGACAAATAAATACCAGCGTAAACCAGATTGGATCAGGGTTAAGGCTCCCGTTTCAAAAGGCTATCAGGAAACCGTTAAAATGATGCGGGATCTGAACCTGAATACGGTTTGTGAGGAGGCCGCTTGCCCCAATATCGGTGAATGTTGGGAGAAAAAACATGCCACGGTGATGATCCTCGGCGATACCTGCACACGGGCCTGCCGCTTTTGTAATATCAAGACCGGAAAAGGCAATCCGGTTGACCCAATGGAGCCGGATAATGTGGCCATCGCCGCCGGTAAAATGGGCCTGAACCATATTGTGATTACCAGCGTGGACAGGGATGATCTACCGGACGGCGGCGCGGATCAATTCGTAAAAGTTATCCAGAAACTTCGCGAACATGCGCCCAATACCACCATTGAAATTCTTACCCCGGATTTTCGCAATAAACCGGGTGCCTTGGAAAAAGTTGTGGCCGCCAAGCCCGATGTGTTTAACCATAATCTGGAAACGGTGCCGCGGCTTTATAATCATATTCGGCCCGGCGCGCGTTATTTTCATTCCATGCGGTTGCTGGACCTTGTGAAACAGATTGACCCGACCATATTCACCAAGTCCGGCATTATGGTAGGCCTTGGGGAAGCGGAAGACGAGGTCATGCAGGTCATGAATGACATGCGGTCGGCCGATATCGATTTCATCACCATTGGCCAATATCTTCAGCCCACGAAAAAACATGTGGCCGTGGCCGATTTTATCACGCCGCAGCAGTTCGATAAATATGCCGCCCGCGCCAAATCAAAAGGCTTTTTGCATGTGGCCTCATCGCCCCTGACAAGATCATCTTTTCATGCAGGGGAGAATTTCGACCAGTTAAAAGCCGCACGTGCTGAAAAATTGCTTAAAGCACAGGCCAAACTGGACGCGCCCATAGACATCGCGGAAATGGCGCGCTTAAACCCTCTTAATGAGGAATAGATGCCAAAATTCACCGAGGCCAGAGACTTCCCCTACAGCAAAGACCAAATGTATAAAATGGTCGCCGATGTGGATGCTTATCCTGAATTTCTGCCGTGGTGCCAGGGCGTCAGGGTCTATAAGCGCACCGAAGACAGCCTGCACGCTGACCTGATTATTGGCTTCAAAATGTTCCGCGAGCGTTTCACCTCCCAAGTGACTTTTACTGATGACTGCATAGAGGTCGAATATATCAAAGGCCCCCTGAAATACCTTCATAATCACTGGCAATTCACCGAAAACAAGGATGGCGGTTGCCACGTCGATTTTCTGGTGGACTTTGAATTTAAAAACAAGATTTTCGAAAAAATGATCGGCGGCTTCTTTACTGAGGCCGTGAGCCATATGATTGGTGCATTTGAGAAGCGGGCTGATGAGTTGTATGGTTCTGCTTGAAATCACAAAATGGATGGTTATTATGGCGCGGCAAGTGAGAAACCATGGACGAAATGATGCACATCAGTATTGTCAGAAATATTTTATATTTACCCTTGGCCATTTTCTATACCATCTTATCCATTCCCCTCTTTTTTATAAATCTTTGCATTCCAAAGAAAAAATATACAAGGATGCAGCTGTTATCGGCTGAGAATGAGAGGTCATGGCGGCTTGATGAAATGGGGGACTTTATCAGGACGGGTGATAAGGTCTTGGATGTGGGCTGCGGCAACGGCAAGTTTGGCGAAGCTATTGCCAAAAAATATGGCGCAGCTGTGTGCGGTGTTGATGTGGTTAATTACGCCAATTCGGACATTCAAATAGACTTGTATGATGGCCATTCCTTACCCTTTGAAAATGATAGTTTTGATGTAATTGTTATGGCGTTTATGCTTCATCATGTAAAACATCAGGATAAAATTTTTTCAGAAGCCATACGTTGTTCCCGCAGGGGGATCATCGTTTATGAAGATACTTATTTCACGCCGTGGCAATGGCTATTCACCATTTGGAATGATTTCTATTCCAATATGGCGGTTGGAACGGTGAAAATTGTCAAGGGTCTGGAGGGCAAAGGCATCTGGAGCATGCCGCTTCCCTTCACTTTCCGGAGCGTAAAGGGCTGGCATGCATATTTTGCCCAAAAATCCTTAAAAATCAAGAAAACTATCCTCCGGCACAGTGATGTCAAACCCCATTCCAAAGTGGTTTTCTTGCTTGAAAAATAGAACTGGCACGTTCTTAGAGTGCTCTAAAGTAGTCATTCCGGACTTAATTATGTCTTTTCGCTCATTTGCAAACAGTTTTGAATGATTGATCCGGTAGCGTTTGAACTCTGAGACATCTAAAACATTATAGCCACGCCAGCAATCCGAATAAACAATATTGTCGGGTTGAACTTTCTCTCTGATGATCGGCATCAGGATTTTGCTCTATGTAGATCAGACAACATTTCCTTGGTTTTTATTCGCCCATATCCCGACTGATCTGAGAAAGTATTTCTTCGCGGTTATCTTCGGTCAGCAGGGCGGATAATACTTTCCAGAAACCTTCTACTGAAGTGTCACCGGCTTTTTCAAAGGCCTTGAGCATATGGTCTTTTTGATGTTCCGTGATATTGTCCAAAAGCTTTTGGCCTTGATCCGTTAAGTAGAGCAACCGTTGCCGCCTGTCCGGATCGCCGATATCCTGCCTGATATAGCCCTTTTCGACCAAGCTGCTTAAGACCCGCGATAGGCTTTGTTTGGTTATATTAAGCAGCTTGAGTAACGCGGCGACTTTCAATCCGGCGTTGCGGCCAACAAAATGTAAAACCCGGTGGTGGGCGCGGCCAAAACCATAGGTATGCAGAACATCATCAGGCCAGCTGACAAAGTCCCGGTAGCCAAAATATAATAGCTCCATTCCCTTGAGGAATTTTTGATGGTCATCATGTGATTTTATGTCAAAAAATACGTCAGTCATATTGACATATTTAAATTGTAATGTTACGCATATCAAGTCTTAAGTGTAATATAATTACTTAGAGGTTTTAAAAGAAATGTCATCCACAACATACGACGACCGGGACGGCGTCATTTGGTATAACGGTGAACTCATAAACTGGCGCGATGCCAAGGTTCATATATTGACCCATGCGCTTCATGATGCCAGCAGTGTATTCGAGGGTCAGAAGGCTTACGGCGGCGAGATATTCAAATTGCGTGAACATTCACAAAGGCTCATTGAATCAGGACGTATGCTGGGATTTGAAAACCCTTATACGGTAGAGGAAATTGATCAGGCGGCCATTGATGTGGTGAAGGCGAATGGTCTTGTGGATGCTTACGTTCGGCCCATTGCGTGGCGCGGTTCTGAGATGATGGGGGTCGCGACAAAAGGCTCTAAAATTCATTTTGCCGTTGCCGCATGGGAATGGCCGCCTTATTTCGGGGAAGAAGCGCTTCATAAGGGTTTGCGTTTGGAAATGGCAAAATGGCGGCGGCCCGCTCCTGATACGGCACCGGTTCATGCCAAGGCTGCGGGGCTTTATATGATTGCCTCCCTTTGCAAGGATGCCTCGGCGGCCCATGGTTATGATGATGCGTTGATGCTGGATTACCGGGGGCAAATAGCCGAAGCCACGGGCGCCAACATATTTTTCCTGAAGGATGGCGTGCTGCATACGCCGACGCCGGATTGTTTTCTGGACGGGATCACCCGCCGAACGGTTATCGGGCTTGCTAGAAAACGCGGGTTCGATGTGGTTGAACGGGCGATTATGCCCGATGAGATGGCGGATTTTGAGCAAGCCTTCCTGACCGGAACCGCCGCCGAAGTCACGCCGCTGAGTGAAATAGGGCCCTATAATTTTGTGGTTGGTGATGTTTGCAAGATCTTGATGAAAGACTATGCCGACCTAGTGAATCGTAGGTAAGTCGATCCGTTTTTTATAGAATATTCTGATTTAAGTATGTTGGTCAAATTTTCTTGTTGTTTTGATAAGGGAAACGGTTGCGTCCTGCGTTCTTTTGCCTATACTGCGCGGGAAAAATTGGCATATCCTTAAATCACAGCATTCTTAGATCACAGCAGGCAGGAAATACAGATGGCGGAAAAAATTAAAAAAGTGGTACTCGCCTATTCGGGCGGCCTTGATACCTCCATTATTCTGAAATGGTTGAAAGATACCTATGATTGTGAGGTTGTGACCTTTACGGCTGATCTTGGTCAGGGGGAAGAGCTGGAACCCGCCCGTAAAAAGGCAGAGATGTTTGGCGTCAAAGAAATTTTCATCGAAGATCTTCGGGAAGAATTTGTGCGCGATTATGTCTTCCCCATGTTTCGGGCCAATGCGCTTTATGAAGGGGTTTATCTGCTTGGAACGGCTATTGCGCGCCCCTTGATCGCCAAACGCCAGATTGAAATCGCCCATGCGGTCGGGGCCGATGCTGTTTGTCACGGCGCCACCGGAAAAGGCAATGATCAGGTTCGTTTTGAGCTGGGATATTATGCCCTTGACCCCGATATTAAAGTGATTGCCCCTTGGCGCGAATGGGATCTGAACAGCCGGACTAAACTGATTGATTATGCAGAAAAACACCAAATTCCCGTAGAAAAAGACAAGCGCGGCGAAGCGCCATTCTCTGTTGATGCAAATCTGTTGCATACGTCGAGCGAGGGTAAGCTTCTGGAAGACCCGTGGGACGAAAGCCCTGAATATGTCTTTAATCGCACCGTATCACCAGAAGATGCGCCGGATGAGCCGACCTATATTGAGGTTGAATTCAAAAGCGGAGATGCGGTGGCTATCGACGGCGTTAAAATGTCACCGGCGACGATTCTGACAAAATTAAACGAACTTGGCGGGGCCAATGGTATTGGCCGTCTTGATTTGCTTGAAAATCGTTTTGTTGGCATGAAATCACGGGGCATATATGAAACGCCGGGCGGCACTATTCTGCTGACCGCGCATCGGGGCATTGAAAGCATTACCCTTGACGGCGGGGCCATGCATTTAAAAGACGAGCTGATGCCCAAATATGCCGAATTGATTTACAATGGTTTCTGGTTTTCGCCAGAGCGTGAAATGCTTCAGGCCCTGATCGATAAATCTCAGGAACATGTGAGCGGGTTCGTGCGGCTGAAACTGTATAAAGGCGGTGTGCATCTGGTGGGCCGTAAATCACCTGAAGAATCGCTCTATTCTATGGAGCATGTGACTTTTGAAGAAGATGAGGTTTACGATCAACGCGATGCGGCAGGCTTTATCAAGCTGAATGCCCTGCGCCTGAGATTGCTCAATAAGCGCGGTAAAACGCGGATTAACCCAAGTTACGAATAAAAAAACTTTTGTCAGAAATATTAAAGGCGGCTGGAGAATATAGTCCAGCCGCCTTTAATTTTGGATGATAAAAAATATTATGCCTTGCGTCTGCGCATCAAGCCAAGCCCCAAAAGCCCGAGACCGAGAAGGGCGATAGGGGCAGGCTCAGGAACTCTGGCCGCATTGATCAGGGCTTTTCCGAAGGCGGCGTGCACAGGGGCCGTCGGGTGAAAAGGATCTGCGTAGAAAAAGCTGTTATCCGCGCAAAGTATTGGCGTAATATTGCTGCAAGCCGTTGTAAAGTCTGTGATGCCATCGGCAGCAGCACCGCCGCTTGAAATATAATTTTCAGCAAAGGCAACCGCGTCAAATATGCTCACGCCCGCCATGCCGGAAAGGCCAGCAGACAATAGGCTGTTAAACTCCCCAACCAGAAGGTCGGCAAAACCTACTGCGCCAAGGCCACTGCTTTGAACCAATGGTGTATCGCCAACATCGGGGGCATTGACAACAAGAAAATTCATGGCGCCTGCCGTTTGCAGGTCAAGGATGCTGTCCAGAATAGCCGAAACAGCTTCTCCGATCACTGTGAAGGCATCTGGGCCAGCATCAAGGGCGTCCCCAATATCATTTCCGCCGATAAAAATCAGATAAAGGGCGCCAGCATCAAGTATGCCGCCAGCTTGGGCAATAGCCTGCCCGGTTTGCAGGGCAAGAAAAGGGGCGGCTGCTACGGGAAATACGCTCGTTGTTACGTCACGGGCGCGTCCCCCGGCAAAGGCATAATTGTTGGCGAGGCCGTCAGTGGTTGGATTGTCTGGCGAAAAGAAACTGGGCGCGAGAACCAAGCCCATTTGTGCCGCCAGAATTTCAGTGGCCGTCGGCCCGTTGGTAAAACGATCAGGTACGCCAGGACCAAGTAGGCCCTGAAGATTACCATTTTCACTAAGGCTATCTCCAAAAACATATAGGTCAGTAAAGGGCGTTGCGAGGGCGTTTTGCTGCGAAAAGGCAAATATGATGAAAATTATACTGCCTCTCATAAGTTTTTTAAAGCCCTGAGTCAGTATTGATTTTGATTTGTTAGGCATTTATTTCTCCCTTTAAGACATGTTATTGAAATTATGTTTTATTGAATTTTTTATATTTCATGCAATTTTTATACCTACAGGCGAAATATGTTATATATCCTGGGTCTCAGGGATTTTTAGAGTAAAATTTTAGACAAACCATGTTCAAAACTGTAAAATATCCCGACAGTCTGTCAGGATATTTTACAGTTCTTGATTTTTAAGAGTAAAATGATTTAGGCTAATAGGCGTTATAAATTTTGAGCGCAAAAAATAAAAGGAAATGATCGCATGTCCAATCACCATAACATAAATTACGTAGAATTTCCTGCGCAGGATTTGGCGGCGACGAAGGCTTTTTTAAATAAGGTCTTTGGCTGGGAATTTCAGGATTATGGCCCGGAATATGCTGCTTTCACAGGGCAGGGAATAGATGGTGGTTTTTATAAGTCAGATTTAAAGGCCTCATGCTCCCAAGGCTCCGTCCTTGTGGTTTTATATAGCCGCAATCTGGAGGGTACATTAGCCGCCGTAAAAGAGTTTGGCGGAACGATTATAGAAGATATTTTTGCCTTCCCCGGCGGGCGGCGGTTTCATTTTACAGAGCCAAGCGGTAATGAATTGGCCGTCTGGTCAGAATAAGGCCCTTGATCTTTATTCTTTTATAGTGAAAGTTATGTCATGAGCTCAGACTGGAAACCAATTTGGCAAACCATAAAACTGTGGCATGAGGCCGGGCGTAACATTGCCCTTGCCACCGTTGTCGATACATGGGGATCGTCCCCCCGGGCAGCAGGCAGCATGATGATTGTGGATGAGGCGGGCGCAATCGAAGGTTCCGTATCGGGCGGCTGTATCGAAGGGGCCGTGATACAGGCGGCGCAGGACGTCATGATATCAAAAGCGCCTCAAATACTCGATTTTAGTGTCAGCAATGATCAGGCATGGGAGGTTGGTCTGTCTTGCGGCGGACGGGTGAGGGTCATGGTTGAACCCATTGAGGCGAAATTACCCTTTATGGATAATATCCTATCGGCGACTACTCCGGTAAAGCTGACCACCGATTGTCTTACCGGAAAGACATCTTTTTCCGCATGTGATGCCTCAGAGAAGAGCAAGTTGGAAGATCGGGATGGGAAGATCACCTTTCACCAAATACTGGAACCGCCCCTGAAATTATTTATCATTGGCGCAGTTCATATCACGCAGGCCATGGTCAAAATCGCTCAAAGCCTTGATATTGCTGTTTTGGTTATTGACCCGCGCACCACTTTTGCCAGCGAGGCCCGTTTTTCAGGCGTTGACCTCTGCACGGATTGGCCTGATGAGGTTTTGGCCGCGCAGGAAATTACCTCTGGCACGGCGATTGTGACCCTGACCCATGATCCAAAACTGGATGATCCGGCCTTGGAGGTCGCGCTGAAATCTGATGCCTTTTATATTGCCTCATTGGGCAGCCGGAAAACCCATGCGGCCCGCACCGCCCGCCTATCGGCGAAGGGCTTTTCAGAGGCGGAGATTGCCCGAATTCATGGGCCTGCAGGCTTAAGTCTGGGCGCGAAAACCCCTGCTGAGATTGCCTTGTCTGTCATGGCTGAAATGATTGGCCTCTACCGGCGGGGCGGCGACAAATGAAATTCGGAGAATTCCCCCTATCCCAGGTTCTTGGGGCTATTTTGGTGCATTCCGTTCGTTTGTCATCACGAAATTTGAAAAAAGGCCGAAGGTTATCCGAGGCGGACATAAAACGGCTTTCTGACAATGATATTCCTTATGTAACCGCCGCAATTCCTGGCCCGGATGATATGATGGAGGATGAGGCCGCAGGGCATATTTCGGCGCATATCTCAGGTGATCATATTAGCTGCGCCGAGGCCTTTACCGGACGGGTGAATCTTTATGCAGCAGAAGATGGCGTGGTGTCCATAAATGAGCCGGGGGTCAATAGATTAAACCATATGGATGAGGCAATCACCTTTGCCACTATCGCTCAAGAGGCCATCGTTCATAAAGGACAGCTGGTTGCGACCGTAAAGATCATTCCATTCTGTGTGCAAGCTAAAACGGTGAAAAGAATTATCACAGAAGCTGAACAAGATTTGATCGCGGTAAGTCCTTTTGTTTCGCAAAAAGCCGTCATGATTCAAACAATGTTGAGCGGCACCACAGAAAAAATCCTTACCAAGACGAAAAAAGTCATGACGCATCGGCTTAATCTTTTTGGTATGTCATTGGTGGATGACCTCAGGTGCGCGCATAAGGAAAAATCTCTCGCGGATTTTCTGAAGAATAGGGGCGGCGCGCATGATATTACCCTGATTATGGGGGCATCGGCGATTACGGACCGCAGAGATGTTATTCCTGCGGCGATTATTCGCGCGGGCGGCGAGATTATTCATTACGGTATGCCTGTTGATCCGGGTAATCTGATGCTTTTGGCGAAATTGCATGGCAAATGGGTGCTTGGCCTGCCGGGATGTTCGCGGTCGCCAAAATTAAATGGTATTGACCTTATATTATCGCGTATCTGTGCGGGGCTGGATGTTACGCGGGATCAGGTGATGAATATGGGGGTTGGCGGCTTGCTCAGTGAATATCCCGGCAGGCCTCAGCCCAGAGAGAAAAGACCCCAGCCCAGAGAGAAAAGATCGAAGAATATGATGAAACCCGCCAAAAAAATAGCCGCCCTTGTCTTGGCAGCGGGCCAATCCAAAAGAATGGGCCGGGATAACAAACTTCTGCTGCCATATGGGCAAGGCACCGTTCTGTCTCATGTGCTTGGGCAGATTAATCAAGCGGGTATCAATGATGTATATGTGATCACGGGTCATGAAAAAGAAATTGTTGAACAAGAGGTTAAAAAATGCAGTGGGGTTGCCATTTATAATGATCTGTATGAAGAAGGTCTTAGCACATCGGTTAAGGCCGGGATTGGTGCCCTGCCGAAAGATATTGACGCGGTTATGATAATATTAGGGGATATGCCGAATATTTCGGCTGATATATTGCGCAAAATCATGGCGGCCTATAATTTGGCGCAAGGTCAGTCAATCATCATCCCCACCCATAATGGCAAACGCGGCAACCCCATATTATGGGATGCGGATTTTTTCGGTGATTTTGAAAGACTGGAAGGTGATATGGGGGCAAAAATTCTGCTGAATGATTATCCGGAATATATCACCGAGCTTGAAACATTGTCCGACGCCATTTTTTTAGACATTGATACCATCGAAGCCTATGAGGACCTGAAAAAGCGAGATTCAAGTAGATAACTCCAAGGGAATCGATGTGGTGTATTTTATTTTAGTAACGGCAAAGCGGGAATGAACTTCCTTTACCATATCCATTTTAAGCAGTTTTTTACGTAAAAAATCTTCATAGGTTTGCATGTCGCGGGTTATCACGCGCAGCATATAATCCATTGACCCGCTGATGGTATAACATTCAGTAACCTCAGGGTAGGTAATGATGGTGCTTTCAAAAATTTCCAAAGCTTCTTCTGTGTGGGTTGATAATTTTACGCTGGCATAGACAATAATATCCAGATCAAGTTTTTTGGGATCAACCAAGGCGACCCGCCGGGTGATGATGCCCCTATCTTCCAGTCTTTTAACCCGCCGCCAGCAAGGGGCTGTCGACAGCCCAACTTTACGTGCAAGGTCAGCGTTGGTGAGGGCGCAGTTATTTTGAAGTTCATTCAGTATTTTTTTATCTGTTTTAGTAAGATTGTGGGGCATTTTTTCACTCAATCTAATGATTTAAGTAATGGATTCTACGCGCATTTCTGAAATTGGCAATAAATTAATGGGGATAAATTCAAAAAATCATTCGATTCTCTATAGTCTTTGATCAAATATAATTTCACAAATGGGGTTCAATAACACTCAAAACAGAATTATTTTGAAATATTATTTTAAAGGCAGCCTTGATATTTAAGCTATTATCCTGCAAAAACACGCCCTGTACTGTAATATTATTTCGATTTTTGGACTATTTCGTTGCAGATATGCGCAAAAGCCAGAAAGTGACATTTTAAACATTTATCTCCCCTGAAATGCCGTCAAAAAAAACCTCGACAAAGGAAAAATCAAACTCTACGAAAGGTTATAAATTCAGGTTAAATATTTTGACGCAAGAATAGAGATACCGAAATGATGGACGTAAATCAGTTTAAGGGCCATGAGCAGGTTGTTTATCTGCATGATAAAGAAACAGGCCTCAAAGCCTTTATTGCGGTTCATGATACGACGCTCGGGCCCGCTGCGGGGGGCTGCCGTATGTGGAATTATGATAATGAAGTTGACGCCCTTAACGATGTGCTTCGCCTGTCAAGAGGCATGAGCCATAAAAATGCCATAGCCGGCCTTAAGCTTGGCGGCGGAAAAGCAGTGATTATGGGCAATTCCAGAACAGATAAAACCGAGGCACTTTTTCGATCTTTTGGCCGTATGATTGACAGTCTTGGCGGTAAATATATTTCTGCGGAAGATGTGGGTATTTGTGTGGAAGACATGGAAATAGCCGCTGAGGAAACCCAATATGTGGCGGGCTTGACCAAAGGCGCGCATGCCAGCGGTGATCCGTCCCCCTTTACAGCAACGGGCGTTTTTCTTGGTATTAAGGCGGCCGTAAAATATAAGCTTGGTCAGGACAGCCTTGAAGGCTTGACCATAGCGGTTCAGGGCGTTGGGCATGTGGGCTA
>JAJRQU010000051.1 GCA_024280095.1 Alphaproteobacteria bacterium
CGTAAGCGAAAAGAAACATAACATAAAATCCCAGAATACCATTCAATATGGTGATTTGATTTGGGCTGATGGGGATTTTACAAAGATATTTGACGATCAAATTTTCAACAGGCCGATGAATGAATCTTGCGGGCCAGTCTATCAGGCCTTTCTGGCTATGCTCAAGAAGGATATTGGTGGCTTTATCACCATCTTCGCGCCCCATGACGGGAAACCAGACCAGATCAACATCACGGCGCTGCTGGGTGAGGTAAAGCGGAATTTCGGTGACCTTGGCGACGGCGCAACCTTCGGTTCGCGCGATGGCTTTCAGGACGTTCGGCAGGCCTTCCAATGTATTGAGCTTACGGACGTTAGCGGATAAAGCCTGACTTGACAGCTTGGCAATGGAGCCAAAAAAACCGTCATCCTCACCCAGACGAAGCGGCAGTCCATTCGCGGTATGGGCGGATAGAAAATCACTATGCCCAATAAAACTGATCACCGTTGAGGCAGGATGATTCAGGGTTTGAGCAATGATCCTGTCATCTAAAAGGACGGCTTCTTCGATCAGAAGCCAGATGTTTCCCTCATTATTATGCTCAAGAAGGCGCAGCGGCGCATCTTTGGTTGTATGAATGAAAATTTTTTCGGGACGTGCGGTGCAGCTGAGGATTTCTTTCTCAAAATCCTGGGCGAACCAGTCGGTGACCACGTGCATTTCATCAACGCCGATGGCCTTCATCTGTTTCATTTGGCGGGCAAAGATGCTGAGGCCGCCTGCGGGAATCAAGTTTCGGGCCAACGTGCTGATGGTTTCAGATTCCTGGCCGGTAATCAGGAGGGCTTTTTTCATCATTTTATACAACTTTCGAGCTTCATAAGTTCCCCCCTAATATGCCAACTATTTAAGGCAATAATTCGGCATAACATCAATAAAGAAAGGTTATTTTGTCATTATGGCGATTTTTTTTATGATTTGCCATGCTTTATCCATATGTCGCTGCTGGGTTGCCGGCGCGCCGCTGACAAAACGAATGGCATATTTCCCGTTGATCCGTGTCTGGGTCAAGTAAATTTCGCCCGTATCATTTATGGCCTCAAATATTCTTTCATTTAATGCATCAAGTTTATTTTCGGCAAGGCCCTCTGGATGGTAGCGAAAACAGAATAACGCCAGCGGATTTGGCGCGAGCAACTCAAAATCAGGCTCTTGCGTTATGCGTTCTGCCAGATGATGGGTCATGTCAATATGCCGCCTGATGTGATCCTGCAGGCCTGAAATGCCGTATGATCGAAGGACAAACCAGAGCTTCAAGGCCCGAAAACGCCGCCCAAGCTGCGGCCCCCAATCCCGATAATTATTAACCTGATCGCCCTCTCTGGTTTTGAGATATTCCGGCAGAATTTCAAAGGTTTGTATCAGGGCAGCCTTGTCTCTGACATAAAAGGCCGAGCAATCAAATTGGGTCAGTAGCCATTTATGAGGGTTGAAAACAAAACTGTCCACATGCTCAATACCTGTGATCATCCACCTGAATTCCGGCAAAATCAACGCGCTTCCGGCCCAGGCCGCATCCACATGAAGCCAGACCCCGAATTTTTTGCAAATCTTGCCAATGGCCTGCAAAGGATCAATGGCGGAAATACTGGTGCTGCCCAATGTTGCAATGACGCAGGTTGGTTTATGACCCGCATCCAAATCCGCCTGAATGGCTTTCTCCAGAGCCTCCGGGATCATGGAAAAATTCTTATCAAGGGGGATTTTTCGCAAATTATCAGACCCAAGCCCGGCCATGCGAATGCCTTTGTCGGTTGAGCTATGAACTTCCGCAGAGGCATAACAACAATGAAGGCCAGCCTTGCTCAGGCCGCTATGGTTGGTCTTGAAATCATTAAGTTTTTCGCGCGCGATCAGAAAGGCAGACATCATGGCGGTGGAGGCCGTATCATGGATGACCCCGTGAAATTCTTTTGGCAGGCCAATGGCGTTCTTTAGCCAGTCCATGACCCGTTCTTCCAATTCTGTGGCCGCCGGAGACGTCTGCCAGCTCATACATTGGGCGGCCAGCGTGCTGGTTAACATTTCGGCTAATATAGACGGCGGGCTGGCGTTGGCCGGAAAATAAGCCATAAAGCCCGGATGTTGCCAATGGGTCATGCCGGGCATGATAATATCCTGAAAATCCTGAAATATATCATCCATATGTTCCGGGTTATCTGGGGCATATTCGGGTAATTGTGCCAGAATTTCCCCCGGCGTCACCTTGGATTTTACCGGATAGCTTTCGATGTTTTCCATATAATCCGCCATCCAGTCGACAAATTTATGAGCATTTTTCCGGAAATCTTTCGGATCCATAATATATTCTTTCTAATCACTTATATGGCGCAGTTGTGATGAGGGTTTTGTAAAATTATCGCATAAACATCTGATATAGAGTCAGGCAATGCCCATAAACTTTAGGTATATATGTTTGGTTTATGCCTCAGGTTTATATCTATTCTCAGGTCAGGCATATATTTTAAGCTTACCAACTTCACAATTTATACAACAACATATGAGGTCTTAAAATGAATGTAAAATTAAAAACTATAGCCGCGCTGATAATGGTAAGTGCTTTATCAATTCCCGCAGTCGCATCCGGAAATAAATGTGCTGTTATCCAAAAACCTGGCCAAAAATCCAAATGGATGTCGAAAGACGTTATTACGCAATCCCTCGCGTCGCAGGGCTATAAGGTTAAAAAAATTGAAAAGGAAGACGGCTGTTATGAAGCCTATGTCAAGAAAGACGGCAAAAAATATGAAATATATTTAAACCCGATCACTGGCGCAGTGGTGAAAACAGAAGAAAAATAAGATGCTTTAACCCCTGTTCTTTTAAAGCAAATTTTAAATTTGGCGTATGGCTATTTAATGAGGAGACAAGAAATGAAAGAAATTAAAGTGTGGGACCTGTTCATACGCCTTTTCCACTGGTCTATGGTGGTGATCATCCTGATTAACTTCACCCTTTTTGATGAGGGGACGGTGCATGAAATTCTGGGTTATATATTGCTTGGTCTTTTAGCC
>JAJRQU010000052.1 GCA_024280095.1 Alphaproteobacteria bacterium
CTCTAGCACGGCCCGTAAGATGGCCCAGCACTTGACGATCCATCCCCCGCCGCTGGCGGCTAAGAAGGCCTCTCGTCGCCAGCGGCCCTTTATGTCATAAAGGGCCGGATTAATCATAAGACAAGCGCTCTGCGCTTAGATACGGCCAATGATCATGATTTAAGTTTCATGTTTCAAAGACGCTTGCAGCTAAAATTTTCATAATGTATAACGAACACAAAAGGGCAGGTTTCAATCTTGGTATAGCTCTTTTAAAAATAAAGTAGGTAATAACAAATAAAATAAGATTGAATATTTCATGGAAGATTCGACATCAATAAGCCCCATATGCCCGGAAGGACGTATTTCCAAACCTACTAAAGCGCGGGATGGGCGGCTCATTATTAATATATCATCTTATATTCCATTTTACCTTTTGGTCTTAAACAACGCCCTGTCACGTGGATCATCCCAATATTATATTGATACTTTTGGAATCGGCATTGTTGAATGGCGGGTCATATCTATGCTGGCCATTGAACCCCGCATTCCAGCGTCCACCATCTGTCAGATACTTTCTCTCGACAAAGCCTCCACAAGTCGTGCGTTAAAACGTCTCCATGACCTTGGTCATCTGGATTTTGAAGCTTCCAAAGCTGATACCCGCCGGAAAATATGGTGGTTGAATACCAAAGGATACGAACTCCATGACAGGCTTATTGTCGTCGCCCTTAAAAGGGAGAGTAAGCTAATCAAGGGTATTGATCCCGAGGACCTTGAAACGCTTTTGAAAGTCATGAGAATAATGAAGGATAATATAGATCATTTCTCATATAAAAATGCATGAGAAATGTCTGTAATCTTATCTTAAATCCTTAATTCTATTTGCTTTAAACTCTGTTTTGGCCAAGACACCAAGTGGCAATACTTCAACATTGACCCGAATTTCACACTGGGTTTGAATTTCTAATGCAACTTTATCTGCCACCCCTGCATCGGCATGTTCCACCCTGATATTCATAAGGTCAAGGCCCGCGTCATCCGTGATAATCACCACCTCATATTCATCCCCTATACCCTCCACAGCGCGCACGGCTTCTTCGATCTGGGTTGGATACATTTTTATGCCACGAAGATTTATGAGATCATCAACCCGCCCCGAGAATGCCCCTACTGCGCGCACATGACTGCGCCCGCAGGAGCATATATCATGGTTAAAAACTGTATAATCTCCAACGAGAAAGCGAAGCTGCGGGGAACTTTCAGAATTTAAATTTGTACAGACGGTTAGCCCCCGCTCCCCGGAACGCACTGTTTGATTGTTATGGGGGTCGATTAGTTCCCAGACCTGAATATCTTCCATCAGATGAGTGGTGATTGATGTTTCATCTTCCGCTGAGGATGTACAGGAATAACCGCCACTATGAGGGGAGGCTTCCGTGCAGCCATAAAATTCCACAAGCTTCGCCCCCCAAAGTTCTTCTATTCGTTTGCGTGTATTTGGTATGCCACTGGCAGGTTCGCCGCCAACAAATACAAGGCGAATTGAACTCGCTGCAGGATTTAGCCCTTTCCCCTGCATCACACGTCCCAAATGCAGGGCGTAAGACGGTGTACAGGTCAATACCGTAGGTTTGAAACGATCAATTATATCTGCCCGGGCCCGACTGTTCATTCCACCACCGGGAATCATGCCCATTCCCATTTTCGCCAGAGCATATTGAACACCCCAGGCAAAAACATGGGGGCCATAGCCTGAACAAATAAACATGGTATCATCAGATCGCATACTCATGGCATATAAAGCACGTGCATTGGCCCATGACCAATACTCCCGGTCTATGTGCGAATAACGGCAAACACGCGGAACCCCTGTGGTGCCGGAAGAAGAAAACATCATCCAGCCCCTTTGCTGCCACAATTCTGAATCCATGGTGCTATAGGTTCCATAAGGCGGGTTAGCGGCGGCATCTTCCATCATCTCAGATTTATCCACGACCGGCCATTTAGAAAGATCGTCCACCGAAGATATATCAGTCGGTGCCAGTCCAAGACGATCAAAGCGTCGCCGATAAAAGGGGCTGTTTTCATATAAGAACGGTGCTACCGCTTTGATTTTTTCATTCTGGACAACCCGTAACTGGTCGCGTGAAATAGTGTCCAGTTCCGGCGACCAATATTTTTCCGATCCGGGGCCATCGAAGTCAAATCTGAATTTTTCCAGTGTTTCCAGCCAGTTAATCCGGGTTTCTGCCTGCCTGTCTTTATTCATAACGCCTCCTGATAGTGGTTTATATCCCTTGAGTGTTTAGATATTGTGGGCTGTGAATGTATCTGCCTTAACTGTAAAAGAAGGAAAATAGAAATTATTTGCTTTCTTCAATGGACATGATTTAAAGCCTACGACATCAATCTGATTGCCTACTTCAATATTCGCTGACGGCAGTGACCAAAGCGTACGAGGGCGAGACGTTGCAGAGGTTAATGCCTCTTCCAGACTTAATCCGGCCGCGAGAAAGTGAAGAAGCTCGTCAATCAGCGCCCTGCCGTGGTCAACCCCGTAACTGCCCGCATCTGACCCGGCAACCAGAAGAACCCCTAACGCCTGGGCAATTTTGACATGCTGATAATGGGAGTCGATAATTCTTCGCAAATTTTCAACCGTATTTTCATCCCAGCCTGCATATTCCGGATATTTCCACTGGAAATACACAGGAGAAAAAGTCGGAACCCAAGCAATTTGATGTTCCGCCATTTTCTCCAGAATTTCTTTATTCATAAAAAAGCCATGCTCAATAGAATCCACACGCGCCTTGATTGCAAGCTCAAGTCCGGCCAAGCCGCTACAATGGGCGAAGGTCTGCATCCCCTTGGCATGGGAAATATCTACA
Source organism: Alphaproteobacteria bacterium (assembly GCA_024280095.1). GTDB lineage: Bacteria > Pseudomonadota > Alphaproteobacteria > Sphingomonadales > Emcibacteraceae > Paremcibacter. The sequence goes on from JAJRQU010000052.1 coordinate 2,871, forward strand.
AGTGCAGACAGTTCCTCTAGAGTGAATTGTGGATCCCCTTTGACCTCACCAGCCTTGAAATCAATAATACCGGTCAGGATAATTTTGAGGTCGTTACTGTCACGAGCTATTTCTTCGACGATTGTGTCCGCTTGCCCAATATCGACTAAATCCCGGGCAATGAATCCCCCATAGCGCTTTGGTTTCTTTATACCGATACCAGAGGACCTGATCGTTAGAGGTATATCATTATCATTCAACAATTCATTCCGAATGGCATGATTTACCCCGAATTTATCGCCCGCATCACGGGATAGGGTGATTCCCGCTTTAACTGTTTTGGATATGTTAGACCGGGCAGTTGCCATCATAATTTCAAAATCAGATTTCTGATAATCGGAACGGGCCTTAAAATTCAATTCCGCACCATCAAGAAAAACGTGAACATGAGCATCAACCAATCCCGGCATAAGAAAGGACGTTTCCAAAACGTCATTCTCCTCTACATTCAATCGGAGCCGTATATCTTCTCCATCCAGAATAGCCGCGATATACCCGCGACGAATTTCAATTAAATATGGCCCGTTCCGGTGAATTGAAACACCATCAAAATAGGCCGCTGTTTTGATTAAACGCAGACTCATTTTATACTGCCTTGTAGAATTTTCGGATACATCTCAGGGCTTCTATTCCCGAGAGATCCAGCACTTCGGTAAAAATCCTGTACACATAGTTATCTTCGGGCAAAGGGCCATACTCTTTCCAGGGAGTCCCAAGCAGAAAATCAAAACCAAGAGGGTTTGCCATCGTCAAGAATGCATTTTCAAGCTGAAGTTTTAAACGCGAACCATCGGCCGCTTTAGCTGGTAATTGCTGGCCAATATTGGAAAGCCCTCCCATGATATGCACCCCCTGCATATCCGGGTCTTCCCCAATTAAACGAATGGCTTCAATCGCCATTTTGGTTAGTCCCTCCGTATCTGCCGCAAGGGCACTTACGGATACATCAACAATCAAATCTTCTTTGTTAAAATCATGGCTGCTTTTCATGACCGTATTCACCATCCGTTGAGCCGTTTCAAAAACTTCGCTGGCTAATTTATTTGGCTTGCCCCGGCCATCCTCCATTCTTTCCGAAGCCATGAGGATTACTTTAAAGGGCCTGATATTCGCTAATTCCAACATCTCCCAACGTGTTTCCGCTATGGAATTAACGATTGGTTTGCGCCCTTTGGCTTTTTCAATATCATATGTCTTCAAGCAGAGTTCCTGTACCTCAACATTGGGAAAATCAAATGATAGAGGAATGTCAACAACCGCCTGAATAGATAGTATGACCTCTTTTAGGAAATCCGGATCATCCTTGGATCGCCGCCCACAATTGACATTTAGATAAGCTGCCCCGGCATTCGCTTGCCTGATGGCCAATTCTTGAATCCCTTTAAAGTCATCATTGGTAAATAAGGTTTCGGTGCTTTTGAAACCGGGGTTAATCCGTTCCCCGATAATGGTAAGATTTGAAAAAGTCATACTGTTTCCATTCCGTTGCTCTGCTTCAATCCGTCTATTTGATTTTGCTTCCTGTAATCGAAGTTTATCCGGTCAATGAAAGCCGTCATAAACGCCTTCTGGCCGGAAAGTTCCAGATAGGATGTGGTCTTTGCTAATGTATGTGCCCGCAGTCTTTGTTTCTTGGAAACCAGAGCCAAACGCGCCCCTTTACCGGCGGCATTTCCCACTTGTTCAAAACGATCCAGAGGGATAGGGGGCAGCAGCCCCACAGCGATGGCATTTTTAATATTGAGAAAATTTCCAAAGGCACCCGCGACGATGATACGCTCTAATGCTGTTTCTTTTCGCCCGATTTCTTTGAGCAGCATGTCAATACCTGCACGGATGGCCGCTTTTGCCAATTGCACAGCCCGAATATCTTCTTGAGAAAAGCTGATCTGCCCTTCTATGCCGTCCAATTCTTCAATAATTATAAATTCAAGCCTGTCATCACGGGATCTGACTTTGGGGTTAGTGATATTTAATCGGCCTCGATGATTAATCGCACCATTCCGGTATAATTCAGCAACCATGTCCAAAACCCCGGAACCGCACAGACCTATAGGCGCCCCATTTTGAATGGTTTTCAGTGTTATCTCGTTTCCATCAATTTGAACGGCCTCGATAGCCCCTTCAGTCGCGGACATGCCAAAGCTGATTTCACCACCTTCCAGAGCAGGGCCCGAGGGACATGAAATCGAAATAATCCGATCCCCATCCACAATAGAAATTTCTGTGTTGGTGCCTATATCCACGATAACCGACAGCTCCTTGCGAAGAGAGGATAGGGAGGTTAAAAGTGCCATCGTATGATCACTTCCAACAAACCCTGCAATAATTCCGGGAAAATGAACTGTTGCGTAAGGCGTTGATATGAGGCCTATATCCCGTGCCTTTATGTCCAGAGCCTGGCAAATTGTGGGCACAAATGGTGCTTTACCTAATTGTTCAATATCAAGGCCGATAAGAAGATGATGCATTACGGTATTACCAGCAATCACCATTTCCGCAACTATATCATCAGCCTGTACTTCATTGGCGCATAGTTCCTGCATAATATTATTGATTTCATCAACGACCGTTTTCTGCATGAGCTTCCTGACATCACGGTCCCGCGCCGCCCGGGCCAGTCGGGTCATAATGTCACCCCCAAAAGATACTTGCGGGTTTCCGGTACTATTAGCTGATAGCACTTCACCAGTTTCAAGATTGACTAAGAAACCAACAATATTAGTGGTTCCCAGATCAATAGCAACGCCATAAGCACGGCTATTGTATGGTCCAATACCTATGACCTCATCCCCCCGCATATAGACCTTGATATCCCAGTTCAACTTGCGTAAAGAGCGACTGAGACCTCTCAATAGCCAGAGGTCAATCCGCTCAATCGGGGGGCCCGTTTCATCTCTGTTAAGGGCCTGCAAAAGACGTTCCCAATCAGCATCACCCTCAATTTCAGATGGTTCAAGTTTAATAAGCTTGCTGCGCACCAGCGGGTCCGGCGGAAGCTGGTCACTTTTTTTAATGACAATCAAATGCCGTGACTGAACTAATAGGGACCGGCGCGGTATGTGCACGGTACAATCAGTGATTGGAACAAATTTACAGGAGCGCCGCCACCCTCTGCTTAGCTGCATATCATCGAAGAGTTTTTTTTCGTCAGGCGTTACTGCCGGTACCTTACCTGAAACGATACGTACAGCGCATGACTTACACGTACCCTCACGGCCACAGGTGGTTGCGATAGCCAACCCCTTACGCTGTGCCGCTTCATTGAAATTCTCACCCGGATAACATTCTATAATTTTATCACAGTTTTGAACCTTGATTTGGATAGGGACCATATTTTCTTTCATCACAGCATCTCCCCGCTGGACGCAAGCCGATTACGGCAACGGTCACGGGCGCGACAAGACCGGCATTCATCTGCCTGTGTCCAACGGGGCATATTCTTTCCAAGACCCGTCACAAATGATAGAGACTTATCCGGATGCATCATCGTCCCCCCTCTCATTTCTACACCTAATTTAGCGGCTGATGCCGTTTTGCACAGCATTTTCTGCTGTTCGACCTCAAAACCCAATACGCCCGGGCTTAAGGAACTGCTCGACTCTAAATTACGGCAAGCGGCATCCTTTCTGATTTTTGTTCTGGCCTTTGTCGCAACTTTATTTACAGCAATATTGCCGATCTCATTTAGGATGAACGCTTCCAAGGCCCTCTTTTTAGCAAATAGTTCATTGACATTCTGCTCAAGACCATCACCAATAGTACAGACTGCAAAAGCTAATTCCTTTACCGTTGGCATTTTTTCAGCGATCAATGGAGCGTTCAAATTAAGGCCGCCATCCAAAAATATTTCTTCCCCTACAAGAGCTTCCACGCGCCTTACCCGATAGATAAAAGAAGGGGAAATCATCTCCTCTCTTCCCACCATTTCCAGAAGACCTGGAATCAATGTGGCAATACGTTGGCCAACATTCCCCGGCCTTTGAAGCGATGTAACCTTCATCATATCTTCCAACTTCACAGAAATTCGGGGGATGGAAACATTCATGGCTGGTCATCCGTTTCCGTATTTATGGGTTGCGTCGAACATTGCCTTGACATTTTCTGTTAGGGCTTCGTCCGGCACGCCAATACCACCGTCAAGGATAAAGCCCCCGCCCTTGCCAACAACTTGAATTAATGTCTTGCAATATTCATCTACTTCCTCAGGCGTTCCCGTATTTAATAGTGAGGGCGGCACATTGCCGCGCAGACAAGTGACATTTCCGAGAATCTCCTTGGCCTTGAAGAGGTCGCCCCTTTCAAACCAGTAGATGGCTTTTCCTGCTGGAATATCACCGATCAATTCCATTCGGGAAGTGCAATCACCTTCCCACAGGAGCAATGGGTTTAACCCTGCATCAATCAAACCCAGAATTACTTTTTTGAACGGCGGCCAGAAAAAAGTTTTAAAATGTTCTTCTGACATCAGGCCGTCAAAAGCCCAATGGACAGGAATAAAAACTATTTTACAGGGCTGGCGTTCAGATTGCGCAACGGCGCTGCGGACAATGAAAACAGCGGCTTTATCCATTGCTTCCAGGAAAAGGTCCGCCTTGCGATACATATCCATCATCACCCCTTTTGATCCCCGGAAGTAATCGGCAAAATAATCAAAGGGAGAAATTGCGCTGGCACCTTGGGCAAGAGGGAAACCGGCATCCCTCATTTCACGGGCAAAAGTCATCGCTTTGCTCAACATCGCCTGCATTTCATCACCGGCTCTTGCCATCGCCTGAAAGGATTCCACAACGGCAGGATTGGAAAAATGACGCGCCCCTAACACAGATTGAATATAGTAGTGCCCCGGGAATGATGGCAGCTTGCCAAATCCTTCACAAACACCTGAGATACGCGGTAAATATTTGGTAAGATAAAAACCTGTCGGATCGAATATATATTCTTCATATTCTTTCGCCGTCATATATTCCTTGTCAAGGAACTGGTAGGAGACATTGGGGTCGGTACCATGGCCCGGCCATTCCAACTGTTTATAGTCCATAGCTTCCATAGAAGGCCCTAAGGCAATTATCGGGTGCGGTAAAGAAAAACAGTCCGGCTGGAAATCATTGAGAACTTTCCTGACTATCGCCGATAGCTTGTCATAATCATACATAATATCCCGGCAGGTAACGCCGCCGTATTTAGCGTACCAAAACATAGAGTAAAATACTGATGGCACCCTGTCCGTTTCTTTTAGTGAAATGGCATCCTGCACACGCTTATGGCGTTCGGCATAAAGCTCTTTTGTGTCATAATTTGCATCAGACATCATGTGGCACCGCCGATCCACTCATTACATAAAGACACTGCTTCCATAGCATTTTTGCCAAAGGCATCTGCGCCGGTATAGTTTGTTACCTGCTCATCTATCTGGCCGCCACCAATCATAATTTTTACTTTATCCCGCCATCCGGCTTCTGCAATGGCTTCAACAGTTTCCTTCATGGAATCAAAGGCAAGGGTGAGAAACCCGCTAAGGGCGACTACTTGGGGCTGATTTTCTTCGATGGCATCAATAAATTTCTCGATCGGCACATCAATACCCAGATCAATGACCTTGAACCCGTTTAATTCCAGCATAAAGGTAACAATGTTTTTGCCAATATCATGCAAATCACCATGAACCGTACCCAGAACAATCGTGCCAAGGGTTTCCGGCTCTTCGCCGCCCGCCTGATCCATCAAAAGAGGCTTGACGATTGCGCCGATTTGTTCCAGCATATCGCCTGCCATCATCAACTCCGGGAGGAAATATTCCTGTTTTTCAAACCGTTCTCCGACGATATTCATCGCAACACGGCACAAGCGCAGCACTTCCAGAGGATCTATACCTTCAGCAAGCATCTGGTTTGCCAGATCGATGGCTTTTCCCTCGTCCATCTCTGCAATGGCATTAACTAATTCGTCAGCTTTATTTCCCATAATTCTCTCCGATTACTAAAGATGTTATCATCATTATTTCCTGCCCTGTTTTACCGGAAGGGTGACAGTGGCTCCCATATTCAATTTTCTTTCATTCCGCCCCCGCAAGCCGGATTCTTCAAGAATTTCGGGCACCATTTCTTCGCAGCGATGAGCCATGATATGCACGCCTGCAACGCCTTTAATCTTGACGATTTCGCGGATCAATTCGATGCATATCTGTTTGCCTTCCAGCTTTGGGTTTTCGGTGGTTTGCATTCTCTTGATAATATTTTCCGGGATGTTAATGCCGGGTACATTTTCATTCATCCAGTTGGCTGCTTTCAGGGAAACCAACGGCCCAACACCAACGAGGATATATGCTCGATTATGAAGATCTAACGCCCTGACTTTACGCATAAAATCTCTAAGAGCATTAATATCGAAGCAATATTGTGTTTGTATAAAATTAGCACCGGCATCTATTTTTTTTGCCATGTGAACAGCCCGAATATCGAAAGGCGGCGCAAAGGGGTTTGCTGCGGCCCCTAAAAATATATTTGGTGCCGACTTCAAATGTCGGCCCGACAGGAAACGTCCTTCATCGCACATTCCCCGAACTGCCCCCAATAATGATATACTATCCAGATCAAACACAGGCTTGGCACCCGGATGATCGCCATTTTCCACGCCGTCCCCGGTAAGGCACAAGAGGTTTTCAATGCCTAAAGCTGCGGCCCCTAAAATATCCCCCTGTAGCGCAATACGATTGCGGTCTCTGCAGGTTGCCTGCAATATCGGTGTATAACCCTCTTGCTTTAAAAGGACCGCCGCCGCAAGGCTGGAAAGGTGACAATTCGCATTGGATCCATCGGTAATATTTATGGCATCAACCATATTACCAAACAGGCGGGCGCGGGAAAGTATATCCTCTGGGTTAGATGAATCGGGCGGGGACAACTCAACAGTAACAACAAATTCTCCCTGCCGGAGTTTTTCTTCCAGCAAACCCCTTCCTCTGGCGTGTTCCTGTTCGCAATTTTTCTTCTTGGTCTGTCCAATATTATTAAGGTCGCCCACAGCGGATAGTTCTTTTTGAGCCACCCGCAACCAGGATGATCGTCCGAATTTATTATAATGTACGGGCCTTTGCCTGCGTCCAATGGCTGCGCCGGCGTCCATCCTTGATGCGCCCTCCCAGGCATTGACCCACGTACATTTTATTGTTTTATCCAGTTCACAACTTCCGTCCGGCCGTACGCCGCCACAAGGCCCATTGCGAAGACTTTTTCGACAGGTCATGGGACACGCCATGCCAGTACTCATCAATGTGCATTCACCGCACATATGACAGCCGAAAAAGAATTTTTTTACTCTGGATTCAATGAAGGCAACCGGTTTTTCCAAACGATGGAAACCAACGGTCTTAAATAGGGGCCTGCAGAAAACCAGCACATATTCAAAGGAGCGATAAAGACGTTCTATGGCTCCTGCATGTCTTATGACCCAATGTCGAACTAAAGTCATTTCCAGCCTCACCTTCGGTCAGATCAATTCCCGTCATATTAAGTCTGAGTAGGGGATATTACATCCCACTATATGTGTTGTCATATCAACTCATAGGATAATGCATGGTTTATGTTGTTATGTCAATACATTAGAATTTAGATCATTTTCATTGAATTATGAATCGAAAGGGGATTCCTATTTTTGTTGAAATGTGATTCACTGTTTGGAGTATAAACAGTGAAGGATTCAATATGGGCAAGTTTTATTCGGTTGATTTGCGAGAGCGGATTGTTA
>JAJRQU010000053.1 GCA_024280095.1 Alphaproteobacteria bacterium
AATGAGGGTAAAGTTTCCAGCGAAACCGAATCCAAGCTGAAGGATATCCTTGGCAAGCTCGTAAAGACCTTTATTTAAGTTGGTTTTGGACCAAGTAACTTAGGAAAAGCTTAGTATGGCTAACCTTAAAGACCTCAGAAACCGGATCACAAGCGTACAATCCACGCAGAAGATTACGAAGGCCATGAAGATGGTTGCCGCCTCAAAATTGCGGCGCGCGCAGGACGCTGCCGAGGCGGCGCGGCCCTATGCCGAGCGTATGGAAAGTGTTCTGGCGTCCTTGGCGTCCAGCATGGTTGGACAAGTTGGCGGGCCAAAGCTTTTGGCGGGAACCGGTAAGGATCATGTTCATCTAGTTGTTGTCGCAACATCTGAACGCGGGCTTTGCGGGGGCTTTAATACCAATATCGTTAAAGGCGCACGCCTGAAAATTGCGCAGCTTATTGCCGAAGGAAAAGACGTCAAAATCGTGACCATCGGCAAAAAAGGCGCGGCCTCTTTACGCCGCAATTATAGCAGCCGCATGGTAAAACATTTTGATATGTCCCATGTGAAGCGGTTATCTTATGGTGATGCTGCGTCCATTACAGATTATCTGTTGTCGGCTTATGACAACGGCGAATTTGATGTATGCACCCTGTTTTACGCCAAATTCCAGTCTGCATTGACGCAGATTGTCACGGCGCAGCAGATGATTCCGGCGTCCTATAACGCGGATAATATTGTCGATCTCGGCGGCGGTGCTTATGACTATGAACCGGATGAAACAGAAATATTGGAAGCTTTGCTGCCCCGTAATCTGGGTATTCAGATTTTCCGTTCTTTACTTGAAAATGCCGCGAGTGAGCAGGGATCACGCATGACCGCCATGGACAGTGCCACCCGTAATGCCGGCGATATGATTGACGCTCTGAGGACGACGTACAACCGTACCCGTCAGGCGGTGATTACCAATGAATTGATTGAAATTATTTCAGGCGCGGAAGCGCTCTGATGAAGGTGATGTTTGGCGTCTTTGTCTGCTAAATTTATAAGATGCCAAATTAATAAGATGATATGAAAACGAGAGTAGAAATAAAATGACAGCAAAGTCTATTGGTCGTGTTAGCCAGGTGATCGGTGCCGTAGTTGACGTAAAATTCGACGGCGATTTGCCCGCTATCCTGTCTGCGCTTGAAACCGACAACAATGGCAGCCGCCTTGTTCTCGAGGTGGCGCAGCATCTTGGTGAAAATGAAGTTCGTACAATTGCGATGGACTCTACAGATGGTTTGGTTCGGGGTAATGAAGTTACAGACACCGGAAGCCAGATCCTTGTTCCTGTTGGCCCGGAAACACTGGGCCGGATCATGAATGTGATTGGGGAGCCCATTGATGAACGCGGCGCGATTGGTGAAAAACAGCGCGCGCCCATTCATGCGGATGCGCCGGCTTTTGCGGACCAGTCAACCGAGTCAGAAATTCTGGTGACAGGTATTAAAGTGGTTGACCTGCTCGCCCCCTATTCAAAGGGCGGTAAGATTGGCCTGTTCGGCGGCGCGGGCGTTGGTAAAACAGTTTTAATTATGGAATTGATCAATAATATCGCCAAAGGCCACGGGGGTTACTCTGTGTTTGCCGGTGTTGGGGAACGTACCCGTGAGGGCAACGACCTTTATCATGAAATGGTCGATTCAAATGTTATTGACCTTGAAGGCGATAAATCAAAAGTGGCCCTGGTTTACGGTCAAATGAACGAGCCGCCCGGCGCGCGTGCGCGTGTGGCCCTCACCGGACTTACCGTTGCTGAATATTTCCGCGATCAGGACGGACAGGATGTGTTGTTCTCTGTGGATAACATCTTCCGCTTCACTCAGGCCGGTGCCGAGGTTTCCGCTCTTTTGGGCCGTATTCCTTCTGCTGTGGGCTATCAGCCAACATTGGCAACGGACATGGGGACGCTGCAGGAACGTATTACGTCAACCAACAAAGGCTCGATTACATCTGTGCAGGCCATTTACGTGCCGGCCGATGACTTGACTGATCCGGCCCCTGCGGCTTCCTTTGCCCATTTGGATGCGACGACGGTTCTTAACCGGGCCATTTCGGAAAAAGGTATTTATCCTGCGGTTGATCCGCTTGATTCAACATCGCGTATTTTGACGGCCGATGTTGTGGGTGAAGAGCATTATAATGTGGCCCGCCAAGTACAGGAAATCCTGCAGAAATATAAATCATTGCAAGACATCATTGCCATTCTGGGCATGGATGAACTGTCCGAAGACGATAAAATTGTCGTGGGCCGCGCCCGCAAGATTGAACGCTTCATGTCACAGCCTTTCCATGTGGCCGAAGTTTTCACCAACATGCCGGGTAAGTTTGTTCAATTGGAAGATACGGTCAAAAGCTTCAAGGAAATTCTTGAAGGTAAGTATGATGACCTGCCCGAAGCGGCATTCCTCATGGTTGGCGGCATTGAAGATGTTGTGGCCAAAGCCCAGAAAATGGCTGCTGACGCAGCTTAAA
>JAJRQU010000054.1 GCA_024280095.1 Alphaproteobacteria bacterium
GGCCTGCCTGCCGCGTCCCATATTTTAGGGCGGCAGGCCTGTATTTGAAGAGGTTATTTATGTACGAAGTGATGCAAACCAGAATTTCTAAACTGGTTCACACAACAGCATTTGAAATATTTATCATTATCGTGATCGTTATTTCTGCGCTTGGCATTGGGGCAGAGACATTTGAGCTGTCACCTGATTTCAGGGATGTGATGGGGATATTCGATTATAGTGTGTCAATATTTTTTCTGATCGAAATATCATTCAGATTTTTGGCGGAGAAAAACAAAGGGCAGTTTTTCAAGTCAGGTTGGAATATTGTCGATTTAACCATCGTTCTGGTGAGCCTGATGCCGCTGGAATATTCACAGGTCGCCATTGTTGGCCGGTTAATTCGGGTGTTTCGCGTGCTGCGGCTGATCAGTGTGGTGCCGGAATTACGTATTTTAATTGGTTCACTTTTTAAGGCCATGCCGCAGTTTGGCTATGTTATTCTGCTGATGTTTATCATTTTCTATATTTATGGGGCCATGGGAAATTTCCTGTTTCGGGATATTAATCCGGGATTATGGGGAAATATTTCCTTATGTATGTTGACATTATTCCGCATTATGACGCTGGAGGACTGGACGGATATTCTCTATGAAACTATGGAGGTTATGCCCTTTAGCTGGATTTTTTATCTCTCGTTTATCTTCCTGACCACCTTTGTCTTTTTAAATATGGTGATCGGTATTATCGTCAGCGTCATGGAAGAAGAACGCATGAAACGAAATGAGGTGAGTCTGCTTGATCAGCAAAAAGACATGAAGAGTTTAATAGCCGTCATAAACGAGCTTAAAGCAGAGGTTGGCACCTTGAAAAATCAGATGAAGAAAGACCCGGCATAGGGCAGGATGTGCTTAGCTGCGCCCGTTCGTTCGATCGGGATTATTTGTCTTCGCGGAATTTTTCGTGATGGCGGATCACTTCTGTGATGATAAAGTGGAGAAATTTTTCTGAAAAGTCGGGATCCAGTTTGGCCGTTTCAGATAGCGAACGCAGGCGATCAATCTGTCTTTGTTCCCGGTCTTTATCTGCGGGGGCAAGGCCATATTTTGCTTTAAATTCACCGACATTTTTGGTGACTTTAAAACGTTCCGCCAACATATGAATAAGGGCAGCATCAATATTATCGATGCTGTCTCTGAATGATGCCAGTATTTCATTCTGCTGATCCGGGGTCAACGTGTCTTTATCAGTCATGATTTTTCTATTGTCATAATTTAAATAATTTCTTTCAGCCGCGATGTGAAGAGCTGGTTTAACAACCGTTGTTTTTGTACCAATAAAATCAATAGGGGGGTTAATATGGCGATCTCGAACCAGAAGAAATATATTGGTTGCCCGACCATGCAGGCAATGAAGATGGCAATGGTGCGGTAATTGGCGCACATGATAGACCAGGTCCGCACGCCGGGGGCAAAAATATCCCGGTATAAGGCCCTGATATCATCCTCTTTTTCGGGATGGGCTACCAAGGTTTCTTTCAATAGTGTGCGGAATTTTGACTCAATGCCGGATGTTCGGCGCTGCATCCTGACATAACCAATGTGAAACTGGCTCATCAAAAAAGCGAGAGGAGATTTCCCTTTAAGGTCAGCGATCATGTGTTTTATGTCTGGCAGGCCGCTTGAGTTTTTGCCATGCCCCCAGTAATCATATTCCCCGCGCTGTAATTCATAAGCACCGGATTGTACCGCGTGAAGCGCCCCGGCCAATAAAATAATATACCAGATTTCAGGACTGGTTTGCGCAGACAGGATAAGGCCAAGCCCCACATAGACACTGATAAATGTCACATAATCACAGACCCCATCAAGGATTTTACCAATTTCAGAATAGCTTTTGGTCAACCTTGCAAGCTGACCATCCGCGCCGTCCATAACATGCCACATAAACATACCAAAAAATCCCGCCGCCGCCATATAGGGATTTTGATAGTGGAAATAAGCGAAGCCCGCAAATATGCCAAAAAACATCCCGCAGAGGGAGACCATATTGGGGGTAATCTTATGGGCGGCAAATTTTGGCACGAGCCAGCCGCTTATGGGATGAATGATATAAAGATTGGTGAATTCTTCAATTTCATTGGTACGTTTTACGGGATCAGTCATAGGTTTTTTCTATAGGCTTTTGGTTTTATTGAAATTTTCAGCAAATTTTTCACTGTTCTTGATCATGATATTTTTGAGATGATACACAAGTCTTACCTGATGTACAAAGAAAGTTATTACAGCGTATGAGCAAATAAAACCCAGTGCCATAAACCATTGATTAAACAGGGCAAAAGGAAGAACTGCCCATATGTTGAAATTGCGCCCGCCCGCGATCAGCTGAAAATGCTGATCGAATGGCTCAAGGCTGAAAAGGTAAATATTTGTCATGCGGCGAAAAAATTCAGTCTGAATGTGATCGGCGATCTGAAATAAAATAAGGGCGGCGGCCATAATATAAGGGGCAATGCCAAATGGGGTATACAGCGCGGCGGCTATGGTGAAATACCAGCCATATTCAATCAATCTGGTCAGCAGATGTTCATAGCTGCCAAGACGCGAGCGCAATATTTTCACTTGGGCCAGTTTGCCGTCAACGCCGGCTAATATCCCCACAAAAGAGGCCCCGATCAAAGCAGGCCACATATGGCCGTAAGCGAAAAGAAACATAACATAAAATCCCAGAATACCATTCAATATGGTGATTTGATTTGGGCTGATGGGGATTTTACAAAGATATTTGACGATCAAATTTTCAACAGGCCGA
>JAJRQU010000055.1 GCA_024280095.1 Alphaproteobacteria bacterium
ATATTGCTCTGCCGTTTCCTCGGAAATTGTTCCCTTTAAATACAAGGCCCGCTGACGCTTGTTGGTGCTGGCTCTTTTCGCCACAACGGCCTTTGCATTATTAATGCCCGACCCGGCCCCTTTTATCGCAGCTTCGGCAGATAACACACCGGACTCGGCCCTGATAAGACGGGCTTTTTGCTCAGCATTATTCAGACGAGCAAGGATATCTCCCTGACGTACCTGATCGCCCGCATCAACATTCAGTTCCGTGATGGCGTTGCTGACGGTAAAGCCTATTTTCGAGGCGATGCGCGCCTCAACCGTGCCAAGACCAAATACCTTGACCGGAACCTGTTGCTCGACAAAAGCAACCTCGACCAATAGCGGGCGTTTTCTGGTCAGATACCAGCCAACTATAACGACAACAATCAAAAGCAATATAATTATTATTTTAGAGTTTTTCACAGTTGCAGACTCCTGTCGTTATATCTTCATTTAACATATTTTTTTTGTAAATATTAAAGTATAAATATTACCGCCCATGAAATATTCAAGAGACACAAGTATAATTAGTGAATATACTGCCAAATCTGACAGCATTATATTATTTTACAACAGAAGAATTGCTATTCGGGGGGATTTTATCACTACCCCATATGAAGGGTATAGTTATCAGTGACCATAAATCAGTCTTTTCAATATTTTGGTAATCCTGCAAACCAATCTTCATCCCGTCATGCCCTGCGGCAGGCTGCGCACGGTAGGTGCCAAAAATTCTGTCCCACCACGGCAGGTTAAAACCAAAATTACTGTTGGTTTCGCTTGGGATCACTGAATGATGCACCCGGTGCATATCAGGCGTCACAACGAACAGCCTGAGCAGCCTGTCAACAGATTTTGACAAATTGATATTACCATGATTAAACATGGCCGTCGCATTCAGCAAAATCTCAAATATAACCACCGCCAATATGGGCACGCCCAGCAACAATACAGCAGCGCATTTAATCAGGGCTGAGAGAATCATTTCAACAGGATGAAACCGCACCCCTGTCGTCACATCAATTTCCTGATCAATATGGTGAATTTTATGCAAACGCCAAAATATGGGCACATGATGAAAAATCACATGTTGTAGATAAATCAGAAAATCCAACATCAATAATGACATAACGACCGCGATGACAAAGGGAACATCAAGATAGTGCAGCAGACCAAATTGCTGATCATACGAAAAAGCCGCGGCCCCAACTGCGGTAAAAGGAATGACAAGCCTCATCGAAAGGCTGCTCAATATCACCAGAGACAGGTTATGAGTCCAGCGAATCCCCCGGCTGATCAGCCGGTCTCTCTTGGGGCTCAGGGCCTCCCAAATGGCAACGGCTGCCAATATACCAACGAAAAAAAATACCCGTAACGCCAGTTCATTTTCCAACATATTTTTATCACTTCTTCTTAATTTGACTGTTGCGCCAGTATAGAATGTTCACTCTCAATGGGAAGTCTTAAAGCAACCTCCATGATTTTATGGCGCATCCAAAGGTTGGCCGGATCAACATCCCGGCTCTTATGCCAGTAAAGATGTAATTCCAAATCAGGCAGATCAAAAGGTAATTCTACAATATGGGCATCATATTGCCGAACCAGTGCCAAGGGCGCGGTGAGGGCCAGATCAGACCGCATCGCGACCAGAGGGGCGACCATATAATGCTGAAGCCGCAAGTGAACATGACGGCGAAGGCCTAGGGCATTAAGCGCATTTTCCACATAACCCTGCCCGCTTCGGCGGCTGGATACATGGATGTGGCTAAGCTTGAGATAATTTTCCATGGTAAGCGGCTCACGGGCCAGCAGGTGATCTTTACGCATCATACAGACATAACGTTCTTTAAGCAGCGGCGCATGACAAAGCTGTGGATCATCCAACAAAGGCACATCTATGGAAAAATCCATCGTTCCCATAGCAAGTTCTCTGGCCAGACCCTGCCGGGGGATATGATAGCTTTCAAGGTTAACCCCCGGCGCGATAGCTCTGGCCATCTCATTCAGGGGCGGCAGGATCATCGCGGCAATCAGGTCGGACATATTGATCCGGAATATCTTATCTGATTTTTCCGCATCAAAAACGCCCGCTTCATTCAGGCTGCCCTTCATCAAGAGCAAGGCCTTGCGTATTCGGCCAACCATATTTTCTGCGGCGGGGGTCGGCACCATCCTTCTTTGCATACGAATGAAAAGCGGGTCATCAAATGTCCGGCGAAGGCGGGCGAGAGCATTGCTCACTGCGGGCTGACTCAAACATAATATTTCGGCGGCACGCGTTAAATTACGTTCGGTATATATGGCATCAAAAACAACAAATAAATTCAGATCAACCTGATTAAGCCGCATGAGGAAACCCCCTTAACTATTAGTTTGATGAATATATTATCATATATATAATAAATTTCACAAATAATAATTTTTCATATATTCTCAAATTTCTCACAATGAGGATAACAATGGCAGAAATATATCTGGTTCGGCATGGACAGGCGTCTTTTAATTCGGAAAATTATGACAGGCTCTCTGATCTGGGGCATCAGCAATCCGCATATCTTGGGGTTTATTTTGCAATACGGAATATTAGCTTTGATCATATTTTCACCGGAACCCAGTTGCGGCACAGCCAAACGGCCGAAGGCATTATTAAGGCCCAGCCCCATAAAGTCAGCCCGGTCTGCCAAGAAGGCCTTAATGAATATGATTTTAAGGCTCTGTATGAGGCTTATATGGCCCAACATCCCCATGAAGCCCCCGCATCGCCTGAGGGTGAACGGCGGATTTTCTATCAACGTTTGAAAAAAGCCTTGAAATTATGGTCAGAAAACAGACTTGCCGGTGACCTGCCGGAAAGTTGGGACAATTTCAAATCCCGTGTGGCTGATGCTCTCGATCAAATTCAGGAGAATACCCGAGGCAAATGCCTTGTGGTCAGTTCAGGCGGCGCGATTTCAATGGCCATCGGACAGATTCTTGATCTGAAGGCTCAAAAAATCATTGATTTGAACCTGCAAATTAAAAACAGCAGTTTCAGCCATATTTATCTCGGTCATGACAGAATGCATCTGTCCAGTTTTAATAATATTCCGCATCTTGATCGACAGGATCGATTAGATGCCATAACCTTCAGTTAAAAGGAAAAGAATATGGATTTCGATCATAGCCCAAAAACACAGGAATTATGCCGCCGTCTGTCGCAATTCATGGAAAACCACATTACGCCCCGCATTCGGGGCCATCATGATGAAATATCGGCGGGGAATTTCCCGGTATCCTTTATGGAAGACCTGAAAGCCTTGGCCAAATCGGAAGGGCTGTGGAATCTGTTCCTGCCCCATTTGAAAGACGATGAGGACGGCACGCGCCTGAGTAATCTTGAATATGCCCCGCTGGCTGAAATCATGGGCCGTGTGCTATGGGCTTCGGAGGTCTTTAATTGCAGCGCCCCCGATACCGGCAATATGGAAGTCTTCCATATGTTCGGTACAAAAGCCCAAAAGGCGCAATGGCTTGCTCCTCTTCTGGAGGGCGAAATCCGTTCGGCCTTTGCCATGACAGAGCCGGATGTCTGCTCGTCCGATGCCACAAATATCCAAACCATTATCAGGCGGGACGGTAATGATTATATCATCAATGGCCGCAAATGGTTCATATCCAATGCCGCCCACCCCAATTGTAAAGTCATGATTCTTATGGGGAAAACAGATCCTGAGAATGACGATCGTCACCGGCAACAAAGCATGATCATTGTGCCCATGGATACGGACGGCGTGACAATAGAGCGTAATATTTCCATCATGAACCATCATTCCCCCGAGGGGCATTGCGAAATTCTGTTCAAAGATGTCCGCGTCCCAGCCCGCAATATTATCAGCGGCGAAGGCGATGGCTTTATGATTGCACAGGCGCGGCTGGGCCCGGGCCGGATTCATCATTGTATGCGCTCCATCGGGCAATCCGAACTGGCCCTTGATTTAATGGTGGAACGGGCGCAGGAACGTAAAGCATTCGGCAAATATCTGCATCAGCACGGCGCGGTGGGCGAATGGATTGCAAGGTCCCGCATGGAAATTGATCAGGCGCGGCTGTTCGTCCTGAAAACTGCCGATATGATTGACAAGGTCGGTGCCAAGGGGGCGCGCAAAGAAATATCCATGATCAAGGCCATTGTCCCGCATATGCAGACCACCATTGCGGATCGTGCCATGCAGGTCTTTGGCGCCATGGGTATTTCTCCGGACACGCCCCTTGTCGACATCTGGACCTGGGGCCGGGCCTTACGTTACGCCGATGGCCCGGATGAAGTTCATTTGCGCAGCATTGCCCGTATAGAAATAAGTGAATCTCTGGAAAAACAGGGCTACACCCTGCCCTATCTTACGCCGCCGCTACGCCCATAAAAGGACGCACATAAAAGGAAGATTCTATGACTGATCTATTTAATTTAAACGGAAAAATCGCACTCGTCACCGGGGCTTCCAGCGGGCTTGGTCATCATTTTGCCAAGACATTGGCCGGTGCCGGTGCCAAGGTCGTCGTGGCCGCCCGCCGGCGGGATAAACTGGATAATCTGGTGCAGGAAATCACAGAGGCCGGCGGTGAGGTCATCGCCGTGACCATGGATGTGACCGATAGTGCCAGTATCCGCGCGGCCTATGATGAAGCTGAAAAAAAACTGGGCCTTGTTGATATTATTGTCTGCAATGCCGGGGTCGCAGCCTCACAGGCTTTTCTGGAAATTGATGAAGAAGGCTGGGACTTTACCATGGACACCAACGTGAAAGGCGTGATGCGCACGGCGCAAGAAGGCTGCAAGAGACTGGTTGCAGCGGGCAAGTCCGGTACGGTGATTAATATATCGTCGTTGCTGGGGCTGGCTTGCCAGACTTTACAGACAAGCTATGCCACCTCCAAGGCGGCCGTTATTCATATGACACGCTGTATGGCCTCTGAAATGATGCGTTATAATATTCGGGTCAATAGTATTGCGCCCGGTTATTTCAAAACGGAAATGAATGCCGATTTTTTTGATACCGAGCGCGGCAAGGCCTATATCAAGACCATCCCTTCCCGCAGATTAGGCCGGCTTGAAGAACTTGATGGCCCGCTTCTGTTATTGGCGAGCGAGGCCTCTTCCTTCATCAATGGTACGACCCTTGTGGTTGATGGCGGCCATATGGTAAAATCCTTTTAAAGGGGCCTTTGATGGACAATGTGATGGACCAAAAGAAACTTTCGGATTATTTAGAGCAAAATATTGACGGCTTTAAAGGGCCCTTGAGCCTGAAAAAATTTGCCGGCGGGCAATCTAATCCGACTTTTTTGATGACGGCCCAATCCGGCAAATATGTCCTGCGCAGCAAGCCGCCCGGAATATTGCTTAAATCCGCCCATGCCATTGACCGGGAATATCAGGTGACCAAGGCGCTCTGCGGTACAGACGTGCCCATTGCCCGCCCCCGTCACCTGTGCCTTGATGAGGAAATTATCGGCAGCTGGTTTTATGTGATGGATTTCATGGAAGGCCGCATTTTCTGGGCCCCCTCCCTGCCCGATGTGGGGCGTGATGACCGCACCGCCATATATCATGAAATGAACCGCGCTCTTGCCGCCATTCATTCTGTGGATCTTGCGGCAGAGGGGCTGCTCGATTACGGCAAACCGGGCAATTATTTTGATCGGCAAATAGGCCGCTGGACCAAACAATATAAAGCATCCGAGACCGAATATATTGACCCCATGGAACAATTGATCCGTTGGGTCAGCACAAATATTCCGGAAGATGATGGCAAAGTAAGCCTGATCCACGGCGACTTCAGGCTGGATAATTTTATTTTTCACCCGGAAAAGCCAAAAATCATCGCGGTTGTCGACTGGGAACTTTCCACATTGGGCCATCCCCTGGCAGACCTCGCCTATCAATGCATGCAATGGCGCATGCCCCATAACTCCCTTATAAAGGGGCTCGGCGGCATTGATCGCACCGACCTTGGCATCCCCACCGAAGAAGATTATATCGCGGAATATACCAATCGCATGAAATCAGGCCATATTGACCATTGGCCTTTTTATCTGGCTTTTAGCTTCTTTCGGCTCGCGGCCATTGTTCAGGGGGTCATGAAACGCAGCCTTGATGGTAATGCCTCCAATAAAAAGGCTCGGGAAGTCGGGAAACTCACCCGCCCCTTGGCAGAAAAAGCCATCGAAATACTAAAGGAATATCAAAAGATTTAAGGATAAAGGCTATGGATATTAGATTTGACAATAAGGTCGTCCAAATCACCGGCGCGGGATCAGGATTTGGCCAGAGGGCCGCCCTTGAATTTGGCAAGGCCGGCGCAAAACTGGTGCTGTCAGATGTTAATCAACCCGGCTTGGACGAGACCATGAGCCAGCTCGCCTTTGATGCTGACCGCGCCATTTCCCTGCCCTGTGATGTGAGCAACCCCGATGATGTGGCCGCGATGACCAAAGCCGGCATTGATCATTTTGGCGCGCTTGATATTGCCATAAATAATGCGGGCGTTGCCAATGAACTGGTGCGGATTTGCGATATAAGCCTGAAAGATTTTGATCTGATGATGGCGGTCAATGTCAGGGGTGTGTTCCTTTGTATGCAACAGGAACTTAACCAGATGATGGTTCAGGGCTCAGGTGTTATCGTCAATGTGGCGTCCGTTGCGGGTTTGATTGGCGCGCCCTATCTTGCCGCCTATGCCGCCAGCAAACATGCGGTCATTGGCCTGACAAAATCGGCGGCGCTGGAATATGCCCGCAAGAATATCCGCATCAATGCCCTATGTCCGGCATCTTGCCATACCCCAATGGTGGATCAGATTCTGCAAGGGGATAAAGGGGAAAAGCGCGGACAGGATATCGCCAATAGCATCCCCATGGGGCGGCTGGGCAGTGCAGAAGAAATTGTCCATGGCATGATGTGGCTCTGCAGCGATCAAAACAGCTTCACCACAGGTCAGGCGCTCGCCTTTGACGGCGGGTTATCGGCCGCATAACGCGGCAATAAAAAACGGCTGAAGAAAACTTCAGCCGTTTTAATTTCAGATATTTTCTATAGAACCACAGTTTACGCTGCTAAACGCTTCCTGCGCACCAAAGCAACACCAATCAGGCCAAGGGCCAGCAGGCCAAGAGCCCCTGGCTCCGGAACGGCCATAAGTGTAAGGCTTCCACCAAATGTACCAGAAGCGGTTGTCGCCGGCATACCAGCATAGCTCAGTCCAAGAGTCGAAGCAAAAACGACCGTATTACTGCCAATCAAGGCAAAGAATATATTATCCGTAATGGCCGGTGATAACAATCCCGGGATAGCAAAGGCGGGGTCAAGTATACCATTCAAAGCCGTAATAATATCCGTCAATGATGGCGTACTTGAAAGAGCCCCGGCAAGAGCCGGCAGAATATCGCCGTAGCCCGTGATCGTCCCATTAAACAAGTCGCTTACAGAGCCATTTCCAAGAGATACCGGACCAAAGCTTCCTGCGTCCGCACCGCCACCAGAAGTCTGGCCATTAGAGACCCCATATTCATAGCCCCCCTCACCGGAAAGATACCAATTTACATCTTCGTTAAAGCCAGGCGCTGTGCCTGTCATGGAAGTGGAAAAATCAAATGCCCCTGTCCATGTCCAGTCATTGTCACCAAATAGGTTATCAAAATCTGTGCCTGCTCCATCACCAGCCGCGTCATACTCAACAAAGCCGTCAACAGACAATGTTGCCGTCATCGGAACCGCATAGGCCGATACAGAAAATGCCATAAAGGCAATAGTCGTTAAAAATATTTTTAAGAGTTTCATGAAGAAATCCCCTTCCAATTTAAAGTTTATATAAAATACGCGCCTCACCACAAACTCATACACTCACCACAAACTCATACAAATGCGTATGTTAAGGTTAATGCAATTTCCGCGCCAAATAAAAAATCATTTGTTTCTAATGGCTTGCAAAAATAACCCTTGACGGGGCCTTCAAAACTGTAAAGAATCCTGACGGTTTTTTGTCATATTTTACACTTCCCCTACTGAACAACATTGCGGCTTTATTCCGTTTCCACTTATTCCGAACCGCTTATTCCACCAATTGATCAAGAGCATAACCCTTGAAGGGTTTGGTGGTCGCGAGGGCCACATGGCTGCTGATATTGGCAACACCCTCCATACTTTCAATCAGTTTATCATTCAACTCCAGATAACGATCCATATCCGGGCATACAACCCGCAGGAAATAATCGAAATTTCCGCTGACCGTGTAACATTCAACAATTTCCGGGAAATCATTAATCACTTTTTCAAATGTCTTAAAATTGATATTTGTGTGATCATGGAGGCTCACCGTCAGCAGAACCGTAACCGTTCGGCAAATCTTATTCAGATTAATCACCGCCATATAGGATTCCAGATATCCTTCTTCCTCAAGCCGCCGAACCCGCTGAAGGCAGGAACTGGGGGACAGATTCACTTCGCTTGACAAATCATGGTTGGTGATACGCGCATTATCCTGCAAAACCGAAAGAATCTTCAGGTCTATCCTATCAATAGCTCTTTTTTTTGTCATTATTCCTTATTCCTTAGAAAAATTTTTCATCTAACTTATTATTTTTTAATAATTTAAAACAATATATCACAACAATCAAGTTCACCGCATAATATTCGGCTTTTTTTTTAAAATAGAAATTTCATTTTCCTTTTTCCATGCAAAACTATGCATAAATACAACGAATCTCTATAAAATAGGTTTTTTATTTCATGACGAAAAATATTTCATTGATTGGCGTACCGAGTGACACGGGCGCTGGTGACCGCGGGGCCACGATGGGGCCGGAGGCGCTTCGTGTCGCCGGAATAGCTGGCATGCTGACAAAATTAGGTCATAAGGTTACCGATACGGGCAATCTGTTCGGGCCTAAAAATCCTGAATCTGCCGCCAAAAACGGCTATCGTCACCTGCGGGAGAATGTCATCTGGTGCCAGAATATACAGGAGGCCATTTTCAACGAAATCTCCGAAGGCAGCCTGCCAATTATGCTTGGCGGTGATCATGCCATGTCCATTGGGTCTATTGCCGCCATGGCGCGTTTTTGCGCTGAGCAGAAGAAGAAACTTTGCATCATCTGGGTTGATGCCCATTCTGATTTTAACACCTGCGAGACCAGCCCATCGGGCAATATTCATGGGATGCCGGTTGCTGTTGCCGCCGGTTATGGCCCGCAGGAATTGCTCGCCATCGGCCATAAGGTGCCTATGGTGGAGGCCGGCGATATTTATCAGGTCGGCATTCGTTCCGTCGATATTCAAGAAAAAAAACTCGTTATGGATTCTGGTGTCGTCACCTATGACATGCGCTGCATTGATGAGATTGGCATGCGTGAAGCCATGCAACAAATTCTTGAAGATGTGGCGAAAAAAGACGCCTATATCCATGTCAGCTTTGATGTGGATAGCCTTGATCCAACCATTGCCCCGGGCGTTGGCACCACAATTCCCGGCGGACTAACCTACCGCGAGGCACAGCTTTGCATGGAAATGATCCATGATTCAGGCCGCATGATCTCATTGGATCTTATGGAAATCAATCCGGCACTGGATTTCCAGAATAGTACGGCAAAGCTTGCCATAGAATTGACCGCGAGCCTTTTTGGACGGCAAATCTTCCCACCCCATTCCCATAATCAGAAAAAATAAAGTCATGACAAGCCAAACAGACATAATCAACCAAACCGATCGCAGAAGCGCTCATAATTATAACCCACTGCCCCTGGTTCTGGAAAGAGGCGAAGGCATATGGGTATGGGATACGGACGGCAATAAATATCTGGATTGCCTTAGTGCTTATTCGGCTGTCAATCAAGGCCACTGCCATCCCAAAATCATTGCCGCGATGGTGGAACAGGCACAGAAAATTACCCTGACCTCCCGCGCCTTTCATAATGACAGAATGGGCCCGTTTCTTGAAAAATTATGTCAAATGGCAAAAATGGACAAGGCCCTGCCCATGAATACGGGGGCCGAAGCCGTTGAAACAGCCATCAAGGCTGTCCGTAAATGGGGATATGAAGTCAAGGGCGTTGAAGATAATAAAGCTGAAATCATTGTGGCACGTGATAATTTCCATGGCCGCACGATCGCCGCCGTCAGTATGTCTTCAGAGTCCGAATATAGAAAAAACTTCGGCCCTTTCACACCCGGCTTTAAACTCATTGACTATGATGACTTGCCCGCGCTGGAGCAAGCCATAACCCCCAATACGGTTGCCCTGATAATGGAGCCAATTCAAGGGGAAGCCGGCATTATCATACCAAGTGATGGCTTTCTGACCAAGGCGCGAAAAATCTGCAAGCAGAATAATATTTTATTCGTTCTGGATGAGATTCAGACCGGTCTTGGCCGCACCGGAAAAACATTCTGTTTCCAACATGAAGAAAATGCGGCGCCTGATATTCTGATCGTCGGAAAAGCCTTAAGCGGCGGCCTGTATCCCGTATCTGCCATTCTTGCCTCTGATGAAGTGATGGGTGTTTTTACTCCCGGTACTCACGGCAGCACCTTTGGCGGAAATCCGCTCGGGGCCGCCATTGGCCTCGCCGCCTTGAAGGTGATCGAAGAGGAAAAACTGGCTGAGCGTTCCCAAATTCTGGGTGATTACCTGATGAGCAAGCTCCAGAACATTAAAACCAACAAGATTTCTGAAATTCGCGGCAAGGGGCTGTTTATCGGAATAGAGCTTGATCCCTCATTGGGCGGTGCGCGCAGCTATTGCGAAGCCTTGATGAAACGGGGAATTCTGTGCAAAGAAACCCACGAACATGTGATCCGCCTAACCCCGCCCCTGATCATAAAAAATGAGCAGATTGACTGGATGGTTGACCAGATTGCCGCCGTTCTCAAGGATTAGGCGCAGCATGGGTCATCGCCCAACTGAATAGGTGGACACGGGACATCGCCGTAAGAACAGAATACGCAGCAATCCCCGGCCAGTGGTTTAAGCAATACCCCGCAGCCCGCGCACTCGTAAAAATATACGCAGGCGTCTGTCGGCATTGTCTCGACTGACTGGCGAGCGCAATGGGGGCAGGTCAAGGTGGATTGCAAAGTGACCTTGGCAATCATCACTCGACTTTCACCTTGGACGGAAAGCCTACATTTCCAGTCGCAGCGGTAATTTCGTCAATATCTGTCTTGCTGTCATCAAAAGTGACAATCGCCGCTGCTGTTTCAAGATCGACGGTCACCTTCCCGACACCTACCACAGAAATCAAGGCCTTTTTAACAATGATCGGACAAGACGCACAAGTCATATTCTCCACCTGGAGTGTCGCGGTAACAGTCCCGGCATATGCCGTATATGACATAGCTGAAAATAAGAAAATAAACGCAATAATAATTCTCTTCATGATGGTCTCCTTTGATTAAACCAGAAAAAATTCAACAACCCAGGGAAAGGTCAATGCCGCAACCACAAGACCCAGCGAAAGGAACAGCAACAGATAAGCCCCGCGACGTCTGACAGGAGCCTTACAGCTTCCGTCATTACAATTCTGCCCGCGCCTGATATGCAGAAGATAAAAGCCGCAGCCAATCAGCAGCAGGGACAGCCCGGCAAATACCGGCTGATAGGGCGCCAATGCCGTCAAGTTACTGATCCATGCTCCGGATATACCAACACTGAACAATATTAACGGCAATATACAGCAGGACATCGCAGAGACAGCAGCAATCAAACTGCCGCCGATAACCCATCTGGACTTAACTTGTCGGCCTTTAAACAAAAAACTTCCTCTTCGTTGTCAGTTTGATGACCATACATGCTATAGTAACTATAGTTACAAGCAAAAAAACAAGGCACGAAAATGAAAAATAACCTTTTCACCATCGGCAGGCTTTCCAAACAAACCGGTTGTGTCGTTCAAACCATTAGATATTATGAGAGAATCGGCCTGTTACCAGAGCCTGACAGAAGTCCGCGCGGCCACAGGCTTTATAACGAAGATATATTAAACCGGTTGAAATTCATTCTTCGAACCCGCCAGTTGGGATTTAATATTAAAGAAAGGCGGCAATTCCTGGAATTGGTTGACGGAGGAAATTATACTTGCCAGAAAATCCGGCAAAAGACACTCCTGCATACACAGGAAATCAAGAGAAAAATAAAAGACCTTAAAAAGATGGAACGCGAGTTATTAAGAATGACAGATAAATGCAATGACGGGAATGGAACTGACTGCTCAATTCTGGCGACTTTGTTTCAAAATTAATCCACCCAGTCCAGACCCATGTTATCGTAACGTTCCTTATCATCTGACCAGTTCTTTCTGACCTTGACAAAGATGAACAGATGAACCCGGCGGTCCAGCATTTCTTCGAGTT
This sequence comes from Alphaproteobacteria bacterium, assembly GCA_024280095.1. Taxonomy (GTDB): domain Bacteria; phylum Pseudomonadota; class Alphaproteobacteria; order Sphingomonadales; family Emcibacteraceae; genus Paremcibacter. The sequence goes on from JAJRQU010000055.1 coordinate 12,407, forward strand.
CTTCGCGGGCCATCTTGCCGATTTCTTTCAGGCTGCGGCCGCCCTTGCCGATTACAATGGCCTTCTGGGTTTCCCGTTCCACATAGATGATCTGCTCTATGCGAACGCTGCCGTCTTTCTTTTCCTGCCAGCTTTCCGTCTCGACCGTGGCGGCATAGGGCAGTTCCTCATGAAGCCGCAGGAAGAATTTCTCGCGGGTGACCTCTGCGGCCAGCATACGTTCCGTAATGTCGGTCATCTGATCTTCGGGATATAACCACGGGCCTTTTGGCAGGCGCGTGCTGATCATATCCTTTAAGTCTTCCAATCCATCCCCCTTGAGGGCAGATATCATCAATGTATCGGAAAAATCACCCGCCGCGTTCAATTCCTCTGTCAGGCTGAGCAAACTATCCCGCCGAATGGCGTCAATCTTGTTTATGGCCAGAATCACCTTTTGATTTGATTCTTTTAATCCCGCAATGATCCGGCGGGTATTTTCATCTATTCGGCGCTCTGCATCCACAAGCAGAACCACCACATCCGCATCACTGGCCCCGGCCCAGGCCGCAGAAACCATCGCCCGCTCCAGCCTTTTCTTGGGCGCAAAAATCCCCGGCGTGTCCACAAATATCATTTGGCATTCTTTATGAAGGGCAATGCCGATAAAGCGGGTACGGGTCGTCTGCACCTTATGGGTTACAATGGAAATCTTGCTGCCGACCAGCGCGTTCATCAGGGTCGATTTGCCCGCATTCGGCGCCCCGAGCAGGGCAACAAATCCACAATGGCTTTGATTGTTTTCTGTCACGTTACTCAACGTTTGTTTTCACTTTCTAATCGTTTTAAAAGTTTAAGGGCCGCTTCTTGCTCGGCCTCTCTTTTGGATTTACCTTTGCCGAATTCAGGCCTCATATCCATAACGCAGGCTTCAATGGTGAAATAAGGCTCATGAGCGGGGCCTGTGCGTTCAATCACATTATAGCTCGGCGTTGGAATTTGACGGGCCTGCACCCATTCCTGAAGTCTGGTTTTTGCGTCCCTTCTGGCGACAGTATCATGGGAGATATATGGTTTCCAGAACTTGCGGATTAATTTTCGGACATTTTCATAGCCACCATCCTGATGCACCGCACCAATGATTGCTTCGCAAACATCGGCCAGAATTGTGGCTTTTTGTCGCCCGCCATTATCTTCCGTACTTTTTGCCATAAGTATATATTCAGGCAAACTCATTGAGACGGCAACCTCGGCCAAAGTCTCTTTACGAACCAGATTAGTATGACGGCTGGCCAGCCCGCCCTCATCTATTTTGAGGTAAAATTCAAAGAGCCATTCGGCAACGACCAATCCCACGACCCGGTCCCCGACAAATTCAAGTCGCTGATATTGCTTCCCGCCCTCAAGACTTGGGTGGGTCAATGCTTCGCGCAATAATGCTGGATTTTTAAATCTATAGCCCAAGGCGTCATACAAAGCCGCATATTGGCCCGGTGCGCCGGTAATATCGGGTTGTACGGTCATCTATTTAATGCCTGTGAACATGCGTTCTCTGCGTTGCTCAGGGAACCATTTCCAAAATTCCCACAGGCGGGCGTTGTCATCAAAAGACACCCAGATAACCTCTGCACGGCCAACGATATTTTCTGATGGCACGTAACCTACACCCTCGCTTCTTTTCCAGCGACTGTCCTGCGAATTATCACGGTTATCCCCCATGGCGAAATAATGGCCTTTTGGCACTAAAAATACATCTGTATCATCGCCCTGTCCGCCTATTTTCCAGCCTTCATCAAGGGTCATGTAAGTTTTCCCGCCGGGCAGGGTTTCTTTATATTTCGGATATGTTTCTTCCTGGCCATATTCATTCGTAATTTTAAAATCGCCGACATATTCTCGCGGCACGATGGCACCATTCAAATAAAGCCTGCTTTTACGCATTTGAATGGTATCCCCCGGAATGCCGACAATGCGTTTAATATAATATATACTTGGATCACGCGGCAGCCGGAAAACCACCACATCCCCCCGCTCTACAGGGCTTTCAAAGAACCGCCCGGAAAAGAAATTCGGGCTGAAAGGAAACGAATGATGGCTATAGCCATAAGACATTTTTGACACCAGCAGATAATCCCCAATCAGAAGATTATCCATCATTGACTTTGACGGTATTTTAAAAGGCTGGAAAAAGAATGTCCTGAAAATAAGGGCAATGATCAACGCCCAAAGCAGAACACTGACCCAACTTTCTTCTTTTTCATCCGGCTTGACCGAGGCTTTGAGGGTTTCTTCATTCTTTATTTCAGACATATAATCCGTTCACTATCCGTAGTTATTCTCTTTAAATTACGCAGAGGCGGGTTCTTTATATTCCGCTCAAGCGCCGCTTAGGGCTGCACTCCCAGTCGGTCGTTAAGTCGCTGCGCTCCTGCGGGTTCTCTTTATTCCGCTCAAGCGCCGCTAAAGGCTGCACTCCCAGTCGGTCGTTAAGTCGCGAAGCTCCTGTTCCTTTTATTACGCTCAAGCGCCGCTAAGTCGTCGCTAGGCTCCTTCTGTCTCACCCAAAAGGGCGGGGAATAATCTCCTGCGAGATTAAAGTTCTGATGCTTTACCTCATAAGTAAGATAAATCCTACTGCTTTTCAACCTATTGCAGCGGAATCGCTGTAATAAGAACAACCGCCTGCGCCCAAGGATGATCATCGGTCAAGGTCAGGTCAACCTGCGCGGTCATTCCGTCCGGCGTTATTTCCAGCAAACGACTCAATGCCCCGCCTGTCAGCCGGAAATGCGGTTTTCCGGAAATGTGCCTTTCAACGCCGACATCCCGCCAGAAAACACCCTTGGCAAAGCCTGTTCCGAGGGCTTTTGCGCAGGCTTCCTTCGCGGCAAATCGCTTGGCATAATTTGACACGCGGGCCGCTTTTC
>JAJRQU010000056.1 GCA_024280095.1 Alphaproteobacteria bacterium
AAATATCGACCTTATGATCAGTTCATCGGTGGCCTTGGACGGTCAATTTCATACGCTTTGTGATGAAGATATGCTGCTCCATAGCATCGTTCATCAATTTGTTGATGGCACCTTGAAATCCAGTTTGCGTAATCTTCTGGAACAGCATGATATGATCGGGGAGTTCGCCGCAAAGCCCGCGTTCTGGACAGACTTTATGGATCGGGCAGAGGCATTGAACCTCGGCAGACCTGTCTTCTATTGCTTGCGCTATTGCGTATATTTTCTGAATACAGCCATTCCGGATGATGTGATGGCGCGGGCAAAAGAAAATGCACCGGGATGGATCGTTCTAAAGCTTATGGATCTTATGATTCTCCGGACTATGGTTCCTTTTGGGGTTTCTGACGGCGTCAAGCGATCAAAATGGACTGATTTTCTGTCCACCAACGGCCTCTATATCCGATCGCACTGGTTGCGGATGCCGCCCATGATGCTTTTTGCGCATTTGTCACGGAAATTTTTTCGCCGTATTTTTCACCGTCAGAACTAAAAAGATTCTGATAATCGCCCCAGGGCACTTAAGAAATCATCATAATGGTCGATGACCATGTCTGGGGTAAGCTCGGCAATTGGCGTTTTGCTATAGCCAAAGGATACGCCGATGACGGGGATGCCGGCTCTTTGGGCTGCCCTGATATCATTGCGGCTATCGCCAACCATAACTGCTCTTTGCGGGTCTGCTTTCATAATCTCAAGCGTAGATATCAAATGGCGCGGATCAGGTTTTCGATAGTCAAAGCTGTCACCGCCAACGATGGCAGAAAAATAATCAGTTAGGTCAAATTCAGCTATTATTTTCTCGGTTAATTTTATGGCTTTATTGGTACATAAACCGAGGGGGATTTTCATATCAGCCAGTGTTTCAATGACGTGCCTCGCGCCGGGAAAAATGATGGTTTGATCTGTAATATGATCAGAATAATAGCTCAGGAATTCATCCTGAATGGCATCTATCTCCTTTGCACCCGGTAAATGGCCGGTTTCTGAAAAGCCTTTGATGATGAGAGCTCTGGCACCGTCGCCGACCATATGGCGAACTTCAGAAAGGGCAATCTCAGGCCTGCTCGCGCATTTTAAGACATGATTTAAGGCGGCGGATAAATCACGGGCGCTATCGACTAACGTGCCGTCAAGGTCGAAAATTACCCCACTGGGTTTGATGGCCATAAAATTGCCCTTAAATTTAGTCATGGTCTTTTAATTACTCAGCCATTATCTATTGATCATGGATTAACCAATGGATGTTATAAAAATATTAGTATTCTTATGGCACCTTGATGGAAAAATTAGTATTAGAATTATATAACGCGTTATAAATGGGAAAAGAAAATATTACTATGATTCAATCTGATTTAGCTGTTATCATTCTCGCGGCGGGTAAGGGTACCCGTATGAGGTCATCTTTACATAAAGTATTACATCCACTGGGCGGGCGACCCATGCTGCATCATTTGATGGATACATTAAGGGCGTTAAATCCGGTACGAAAAATCATTGTGGTCGGGGCCGGTAAAGAACAGGTTGAAAAATCGGTTGGGGATCAGGCGGAAATAGTGGTTCAGGAACCGCAGTTTGGTACGGGACATGCGGTGCAGGTGACCCGTGACCAATTGCAGGATTTTTCAGGTGATGTGCTGATCTTATATGGTGATGTGCCCCTGTTATCAGCCGCAACGCTGCAGGAATTGCTCACTAAACGCCGCAGCGCCCCTGATCCGGCTGTCGTGGTACTTGGTTTCGAGCCAAAAGACAGCAAGGCCTATGGCCGCCTTGTCGTGAATGACAAGGGCGAATTATTATCAATTATAGAGCATAAAGATGCAAGTCCGGAGCAACGCGCGATCCGGTTGTGTAATTCTGGTATTATGGCCTTGGATGGGGCCAGAATGTTTGATCTGTTGGACAGTCTTGATGATAATAATGCCGCCGGTGAATTTTATCTGACGGATGTAGTGGCGATTGCAAGGGCCAAGGGTTATGGCTGCGCGGTCACAGTTGCCGCTGAAACAGAAGTTATCGGGATTAATTCCCGCAGTGAACTGGCCGAGGCCGAGGGAATTTTTCAGGATAACAAGCGGCAGGATTTTATGGATGCGGGCGTTACGCTTCTTGACCCTAAAACGGTTTATTTCAGCCATGATACCACCATCGGGACGGATGTGGTTATTGAGCCTAATGTATTTTTTGCGCCCGGCGTCACCATAGAAGACGGTGCGGTTATAAAAGCCTTTTGCCATTTTGAGGGTGCCACGGTTCGGCGCTTCGCGGTTGTTGGCCCCTACGCGCGGCTGCGGCCAAAAGCGGACGTGGGGGCGGGGGCCAAAGTCGGTAATTTTGTCGAGGTTAAAAAATCGATTATCGAAGAAGGCGCAAAAATAAGTCATTTAAGCTATATCGGAGATGCGATTATTGGCGCAGGCGCAAATATCGGGGCCGGCACCATTACCTGTAATTATGACGGTTTTAACAAGGCGCTTACGGAAATTGGCCCGGGGGCTTTCATTGGCTCCAACACGGCATTGGTGGCACCGGTCAAGATTGGGGCAGGGGCCATCGTCGGGGCCGGCAGCGTGGTAACCCGCGAGGTGGCGGCAGATGCCCTTGCGGTAACGCGATCAAAACAAAAAGAAATTGGCGGCTGGGCTTCGGCATTCCGCGCGAAACAAAAAAAGAAATAAGGGTAAATATATGTGCGGTATAATAGGAATAGTTGGCAAGGAAGAGGTTACTAGCCGGATATTTGACGGGCTGAAACGTCTGGAATATCGCGGCTATGATTCAGCGGGTATTGCGACATTATATGATGGGCAGAAAATTGACCGCCGCCGGGCAGAGGGTAAATTGGTCAATCTGGGAAAAACTTTAAAAGAAAATGCTTTGGCTGGCACAATCGGTATCGGCCATACCCGCTGGGCGACGCACGGCGCGCCAACAGTGGGCAATGCCCACCCCCATACAACAGAAAAAGTTGCCGTTGTCCATAATGGTATCATTGAAAACTTTCGGGAATTGCGTCTGGAACTTAGCCAAAAAGGGCATATTCTGGAAACGGAAACCGATACTGAGGTAATCGTGCATCTGATTACGGACTTTCTGGATCAGGGTTTTGGCCCAAGAGAGGCCGCAGCAGAAGCCCTGAAACATTTGCGCGGAGCCTTTGGTATTGCCGTTTTTTTTGAAGGTGACAAGGGCCTTATGATTGGCGCACGAAGAGGCAGCCCCCTTGCTGTTGGACACGGCGAAGGCGAGATGTATCTGGGATCAGACGCGATTGCCCTTTCGCACCTAACCAACAGGGTCAGTTATCTTGAGGATGGAGATCGGGTGGAATTAACCCATACTTCTGTGACAATATTCGATGAAAATAATCAAATCGTCGAACGGGAAATTCATATTTCTACGGCGGCTTCCGGCACGGCAGATAAAGGCAATTATAATCATTTTATGATGAAGGAGATTCATGAGCAGCCGACAGTGGTGGGCCAAACCTTGGGCACCATGATTGACCCCATTCAAGGACATGTGAATTTGCCGGATTTGCCTTTTGATTTATCTGCCATTGACCGGGTGACCATCATTGCTTGCGGCACGTCATTTTATGCGGGGCAGGTGGCGAAATACTGGATGGAGCAGATGGCGCGGATTAATGTGGAAGTGGATGTGGCTTCTGAATTTCGCTATCGGGAAGCGGTCATGCCGACGGGCGGTCTGGCCATCTTTATATCCCAATCCGGCGAGACTGCCGATACACTGGCGGCCTTAAAATATGCAAAGTCACAAGATCAGCATATCTTAAGCATTTTGAATGTGCCGCAAAGCTCTATGGAACGGGAGTCTGATGTGGTTCTTCTGACCCATGCCGGGCCTGAAATCGGTGTTGCCTCAACCAAGGCCTTCACCTGTCAGTTGGCGGTATTGGCCTGTTTTTCCATTGCTCTGGCTAAGGCGCGGGGCAAGATTGATGATGCAGAAGAGGCGCGGTTATGTATTGCCCTGACAGAGGCACCGGCCCGTATGGCCGACGTTTTAAACCATGAAGAGGCCATCAAGGAACTGGCGTTAGAAGTAGCAAAAGCTCAGGATGTCATATATCTGGCGCGGGGGCTTGAATATCCCATCGCCATGGAAGGCGCGCTAAAGCTTAAGGAAATTTCCTATATCCACGCAGAAGGCTATGCGGCCGGTGAAATGAAGCATGGCCCCATTGCCCTCATTGATGAAAATGTGCCCATCATTGTCATTGCGCCCAGCGGACGGCTCTATGAAAAAACTGTCTCCAACATGCAGGAAGTGATCGCCCGTAAGGGAAAAGTGGTCTTTATCACGGATGAAAAGGGGGCCAAAGAAGATGGTCAGGATGCTTTGGCAGTGATTGCGCTGCCGATGCTCGATGAATTTGTCACGCCGCTGCTCTATGCCATTCCCATTCAGCTTTTGGCCTATTATGTGGCCGTTGCCAAGGGGACAGATGTGGATCAACCGCGAAATCTTGCAAAATCGGTGACCGTAGAATAACAGGATATTTCCATTTTTCTTTTCGGGTTATTTGCTGGCTTCTTTATTGAAAGAAATCAGTTGCCTGGCGGTATTTTTGTCAATTTTTTTAATGGCACTGATGGTATAGCGATTACCATCTATGAACAGCGCATTGCCGCCGTAGGGGCAGAAGCGATTATCAAATTTGGAATAGACCGCAATTTGATGCGCAAATTTTAATTCATGAGACCGCAGAGCAAGCTTGACAAAATAAGGCCTGTTTTTGGTCGGCGCATGAAGGATCAGTCGTTGTCTGTCAAGGATTTCCCAATTGTTGATGGTGCGGGAAAAAATACAGTCTCGTCCCTTGTCAAAATCTGCAATAAAATCATTATATTCTGCTTCTTTTAAGGGCTTTAACCTGTTTTCCTCAGCGATTGCCGAAGCCGCAGCGGCCAGTAATATAAACCCCAGAAAATAGCTTATCGCATGTATTTTCATAACAACCTCACCTGTTATTGACAGTGCGTAAACTATACGGCCAATGACCTGAACAGGTCATGAATGAATTAATGAAACGCCGGATATGTAAATATGATAATAGGTGATTAAGCCATAAATAAGCAGCGTCCCAACAACAGCCTTTATATCTGTAAAAATCGGGCTGGGGTCTGGTTTTTGCCATGGGCCATCACGCCGGTTTAGAAAATACATGGCCAGTAAAGCCCAGACAATCAGACTGGAAAAAAGAACAAGAGAGCGGCTGTCTCCGTTCGAGAGAAGATGCGCACTGGCCCATAGGAGGATGGAGGTGAGTTGAGGATGCCGTATGAAGCGCTTGATATTGCCGTATGACAAGAACAGGAACAGCATGGGCAGCATGAGAATTTTTGTGGCAGATGGGCCCCATTCCGGTGGGGTATAAATAAAGTTTGGTTCGCTTGATCGCCACCCATAGACAATGATGGCAATGGATAGGAGGGCTAAAATCGCAAAAATCCCCTTGAATGGTTTTTCACCGATTTTCTGAGTAATGCTTTGCCTGCAGTTCGCGCAAATCATAGGATACAAATGAAGCGAACAAAATAGTAATATTCCCATGTAAAGATATATACTCATCTTAACCCTCCTTTTATGTCATAATTATTTTAATCCAAGAACGTCCTTACCCTGTATGAAATTGATGTCCACAGGAATATTAGCTTCTTTCAAGCGATCAAGGTCGGCTTTTAATGTTTCGCTCATGATGCCTCTTGTTGCCATAAGCTGGACGGCGCGGTCATAATCGCCGTCACCCTGTATGGTCAGCAGTAGATTGCCAAGGCTGTCCATGGCCAAATCAAATTTTTCCTGATCTACCATATAATATCCGGCAGCATTCTTGGCAAAAGCCCCCATTTCGAGGAAATAATTAAAACGCACCATATTGGCCTTGCCATGGGCGGAAGAAGCCCCGAAACGGCTGGAGCGGAATATTCCCGCCACAAAAGTGACATAATAATCCATGATTTCACCTTCGGTTATATCCCCCTTTTCATAGAGCTTTTTGATCATATAGAGGCCCAGAATATCCGCTTTTCCTTCTTCAAAGGGAGAAGCGGCATCTTTAAGAGCAAGGCGCACCGGCCCTTTGCCATTTATTGTTTCTTTGATGCCCAGACCATGGGAAACTTCATGGAACATGGTATTGGAGAAGAAGGCATTGAAAGTCACATGGCGGCGCTGCTGCGGCGCGATCAAGACATCCGTGATAGGCAGCAGGATTTTGTCAAATTTGGCCCGCATGGCATTCTTTAATTGCAGTCTGCGGGTGCCTTTTTTAAGCTGGACTTCTTCATCATTGGGCAGATTAATGGCAATTGTTTTAGAGCCGGCATTGGAATGGCCCGCATAATATATAACATCATAGGCATTAAGGTCGGAATCTGTTCCCGGCATTTCAGCTTTATAAACATCATCTACGGGCAGTCCCTTTTGTAATTCCGGCAAAACCTCTTTAAATCTTGCCAGTTTTTCGCTCCAGACCGGGTCTTTGATTAAAACATAGGATTCATAGGCCGTCCGGTAGCCATACAGAAGATCCTCATAGGTTTCTATGGCCCCAATGACAATCTCTACAGGATTGGTTTTCATATCCATCCAGGAAAAATCGCTGGCCTGATAGTCATCGGAAATAATGGCATCGGCGCGCAGGATCAGATAATTTTTAAATGCCATATTATCGGCATAATTTGAGGCCTGTCTTAAGAGATCGGCCGCCTTGCCCAATTCTTCTTTATATAACACGTGATAGGGGATAACGATCAATTGACCGCTGGCATCGCGGCGAAGAACTGAATAAAGCCCGACTTTATCTTTATGGTCAAAACCCTCAAATTCCTGTTTGGTCATATCCGCAGGATAAAAATTAGCGCCCAAAGGTTTTTCCGGAATATTTTTTAAAAAGGGCTTGTCGCCGTCCAACCGATCCCATGGGCCATAGTTTTTCTGTATAAAACCAAGGGCTTTTTCATCGGAAATAGAGGATAACAGCGTTTCCTTGTCACCGTAAGCCTGTTGCCAATATAGATCGTCCATGATGACAGAGGCATCAATTAACAGGCTGATCATCTGTTTCTGGTTATCGCTTAAGTGGTTTAAATCCGATGTGAGCGTATAATCGGTATAAATATCCGCTCTTTTCTCTGCGGCTTCAGAAACCCATATATTTTCGTCAACGGCGGGTTCTTTTTCTATCTTGTCACAGCCGCTGAGGGCCATAAGCGCGGTTGCTGAAACGGCGGTTAATAAAATTTTTAGTGCGTTTTTCATCCTGTATCCCCGGATTATCATGATTATTATGATGTTTTTTTTCTAAACAGGAGTGTCGCAGAAAAGAAGCAGGAGATCAAAGAGATATTGATGGGTTGATCAAAATTAATTAAAAAACATCCCTATTAATTATCAGGATAATTATTTTTGCCATTTTTTGGTTTTTAAAGTGTCAGCATCTTTTGCGTCCACCCAATGGGCTCCGCTTAAGGTTTCTTCTTTTTTCCAGAAGGGCGCGTCAGTTTTTAACCAGTCCATGATAAAGCTGGCGGCTTCAAAGGCGGCTTCGCGGTGGGCAGAAAGGGTGATAACCAGAACAATTTGATCGCCGGGGAAAAGTTGGCCGTAACGGTGGATAACAGTGCCGCCCAGCAGGGGCCAGCGTTCCTGCGCTGTTTTGCAGATGGCCTCAAGTTGTTTTTCGGCCATGCCGGGGAAATGTTCCAATGTCATTTTCTGAATTTTATGTGATCCATGAAAATCCCGAACAAGGCCTGTGAAGGTAACGATACCACCAATATCTGTCCGCTTGCCGATGAGGCCGGCTATCTCTGCGGTAATATTAAAATCATGCTCCTGAACCAGAACTTTCATCATGAATTTATCCCCCTGTCATGGGCGGAAAAAAGGCAATTTCGTCTTTTTCGGAAATCACATGGTCAAAATTGACATATAGCTGATTAACGGCAACCCGAATGATGTCTTCATTTTCAAAGGCAGAATGATAGTTTCTGCCTTTGGCGCGCAAATGATCCATTAACCCGCGTACATCCGAAATATTGTCAGGTAAGGATATCTGTTCAGAAGAACAGCCAATATTTTCTCTGACATGGGCAAAATATAACAGGTCCATATCTCATTCCATCATATGACGCAGGCCGACTCTTAAATAATCATAGCCGGTATAGAGGGTTAAAATGGCCGCAACCCACAGGCAGATGTTACCTATTAATACGGCATTGATAAAGTCTGGCGAGGCTTCACCGACAAGTAAAAACCCAAGAGCGATAATCTGTAGCGTGGTTTTCCATTTGGCAAGATATGATACAGGAACGCTGACTTTTAAATCAGCAAGAAATTCTCTGAGGCCTGATACGGCAAATTCCCGGCATAAAATAATCACGGCGGCGATAACGGCCAGACCTTCTATTCTGTGAAAGGCGACCATCATAAGCAATGCGGCGGCGATTAACAGCTTGTCCGCAATGGGATCCATAAATTTGCCCAATGCCGAGGTCATTTCATATTTGCGGGCAATATAGCCGTCTAAAAAATCCGTAATGCCCGCAGCCGTGAAAATAGCGAAGCCAATCCAGTAGGCCTTGTCACCGGGCAGATAAAATGACCCTACGATCAAGGGGATCATCAGAATACGGGAAAATGTTAAAATATTTGCGAGATTATACATTTTGTATCTTACGTGCAAAAGTTAATTGACCTATAGAGCGTAGTTATAGGCCATGATTTTCGTTCTGCCAAGGGTGAATCCTGGCTTTTGGCAATATTTCAATGACCTTGAAATTAAATATCATCATGGAAATAGTCGTAGATATTTTTGGCCAGTTGATGACTGATTCCTGTTACCGCTTCAAGGTCGGTGAGGGCGGCCCCCTCAACAGATTTTGCGGAACCAAAATGTAACAACAAGGCCTTTTTTCGGCTTGGCCCAATACCGGGCAGGCCATCCAATATGGATTTATGCATATTTTTGGCTCTTTGTTGCCGATGGCTGCCAATGGCAAAGCGATGGGCCTCATCCCGCAGCCTTTGCAGAAAATAAAGTGTGGGATCATTCACGGGCAGCTTGAACGGCGGCGTATCTGGTAAATAGAAATCCTCTCGTCCGGCATGACGATCCGGGCCTTTTGCAATAGAAATGAGCGGTATATCAAGAAGTCCAAGGTCGCCAAGCGCTTGTTGAACAGCGGTCAGCTGCCCCAGGCCGCCATCAATGATCAACAGGTCTGGCCACGTGAGGCTGGTGCGGTCAGGGTCTTCTTTCAATTGCCGTTTAAAGCGTCTGGTCATGACTTCGCGCATCATACCAAAATCATCGCCCGGGGTAATGTCTGTGGACTTGATATTGAATTTTCGGTAGCTGGCCTTATCAAAGCCGTCAGGCCCGGAAACCACCATGGCACCAACAGCATTTGTGCCGGATATATGGCTGTTATCATATATTTCGATCCGGTTTGGCGGGCTGTCCAGATTGAATTTATCAGCCAAATCCTTTAACAGCTTTTTCAGCGATGATTTCTCGGTTAAATGTCTTTCCAATGCTTCCTTTGCGTTTTTCTCAACCATATTAATCAGATCAAGCTTGTCGCCGCGCCGGGGCATTTTTATGCTCACCTTTTGGCCCGCTTTTACGGTTAAGGCGTCTTCCAGCAGGCTGTGCTGAGAAATCATGCTGTTGATTAATATCAATCGCGCGGGTGGTTTATTATCATAAAATTGCGAAAGGAATGCGGGGAGTATATCTTCAATATTTTGATCTTTATGGTGACGGGGAAAATAGGCTTTGTTGCCCCAATTCTGTCCTGAGCGGAAGAAAAACACCTGAATGCAGCTTTGGCCCGCCTGTTGAACCCCGGCGATAATATCGGCTTCTTCGACTTGCCCCTGATTAATATCCTGACGGGCCTGCACGGCGGCAAGGGCTTTTAGCCTATCCCGATATATTGCGGCAATCTCATAATCTTTGTCCGCGCTGGATCGCTCCATCTTAAGGGTCAGGCTTTCTTTGATGGCTTTGCTTTTCCCGCTTAGAAAATCATGAGCGGACTGGACAAGTTTTTTATAATCAGGCAGGGCAATTTTTTGAACACATGGGCCGGCGCATCGTTTGATTTGATATAATAAGCAGGGACGGGTGCGCGCGTTATAAACACTATCGGAGCAGGTTCTGAGCAAAAAGGCCTTTTGTAATATATGCAGACTATGATTGACGGCCTGAACCGAGGCAAAGGGACCAAAATAATGCCCGTCATTTTTCTTGGCCCCCCGATGCTTTCTTACCTGCGGGGCATCGTGGGAGGTATCAATCAGAATATAAGGAAAAGATTTGTCATCACGAAGGAGGATATTATACAGAGGTTTCAGCCGCTTGATCATATTCGCTTCGAGCAGAAGGGCCTCCACTTCGGTATGGGTGGTGACAAATTCCATGGCGCATGTTTCAGATACCATGCGGGCAATGCGATAAGGCAGGCTTGCAAGGCGGGTATAGTTAGACACACGGTTTTTCAGATTCTTGGCCTTGCCCACATATAGAACCGTTTCCTGAGCATTCATCATGCGGTAAACCCCCGGCTTTCCGGGCAGGTTTTTAACATATTTTTTTATAATCTCAACGCCTTCGGCCATTGTTTTACCTATCTGATATGAGCGGCTGTTATCATGCGAAAATTTAGGGGGTTTCTCAATGAAAAAACAGCAAGAAATTTTCTATATATCGTTTGTGAATATTTAAGATAAATAATAAATTGGCCTTGGCTTTGTAAAAATCGTTAGGAATCAATGGTTAAACGGCAGGAAAGAGATTCGGCAAAAAACTATCCACGATTCCTGTGGATAAGTTAGGGGGTAACTTTTGTGACATTCGTGTTAAAGGGCAGTATCATTGAGGTTCAAGCCGTTTGCCCAAAAAATAGGCATTATATCTAACATATTGAAATCTATGGGGAAAAACAAAGTCAAGAAGCTTCTAAAAGAATATTCTTCGGAATTGAAATTGTTCGTAGAATAATAATAATTGATGTGATGGTTCTGTGCACAAGTAAATGCCGAAAAGGGGCTAAATATAGATAATTAAGGCTAATTTTGGCTGCGGACAGACATTAAACCAGTGAGGGTGAAATAGGGCTTATTTTCTGTAACGTTCAATTTCTATGCCGACGCTGGTTGTGTTTTTTATGGCTTCAAGTTTTTCAACTCGCACTCTTACGCAATAGACTCTTGGGTCCTGCAGGTTCATTTCGGCAATATTTTCTGCCAAGGTTTCCACCAAATGTATATGGCCGGATTTAACGATTGTTTCAATGGCCAGAGCAATTTTTTCGTAACAGACAACATTGTTAATATCATCGTTCAAGTCGGTTGAGTTCTCGATAACGGAAAGATCAACATTGACTTGAATTTTTTGAGGTTTAGACTTTTCATGATCATAAATGCCAATAAAACTATCCAGTATCAAGTCGCGGATAAAAACATGACGTACGGAACGCGCGGCATCGGCAAATTTCAGGGGGCTTAAATTACTTGTTTTCATAGGGTAATATTCCGAATATCTCTTAGAGAAAATATGGTCGCTTAACCGATGAGGTTCGATTGCATGCCAAGATACATCAAATAAGCGATGTAAAGTAGGCAAAAACCAAACCCTATGGGGCGGCTGATCTTTATTTTTCCCATGGCAATGGGGATCAATATCAATGAGGTCATGATTAGAATAGGAAAATCGAGGGTAAAAAACTGTTCTGGTACAGCAATGGGGGCCACCAGCGACGTTATGCCCATTATAGCCAGAATGTTAAACAGATTGCTGCCAATGATATTACCCATCGCCACATCCCCGTGGTTATTTCGGGCCGCCATGATAGAGGTTGTCAATTCGGGCAGGGAGGTTCCAATAGCGATGATTGTTAACCCAATAACGGCTTCAGAGACCCCCATTGTCCGGGCGATGACAATGGCGCCGTCCACCAGAATATTTGCCCCCAGCACCAGGCCTGCCAAGCCAAGAACCGTTAACATCACAGCCTTTCGGACAGGCATTCCGGGGGATGGGTCAGGCTTGATATCTTCCAGAGCATGCTGAGCAAATTCAATATCATGCTTCATAACTTTGCTGTTATGTCTGGCCCGCTGAATAGAGAAATAGAGAAATATGACGAGCATGCTGATCAGGGCCATGCCTTGCCAGATATGGAATGGCCCGAAAAATGCCAGCCCAACAAGAAGAAATGTCGCCAGCATCATATAAGTAAGGCTATGCTTTATCTCACGATCGTTGCAGGCAAAGGGGTAAAAAAGCGCAGGAATGCCAAGAACCAGTAAAACATTGGCAATATTACTGCCGACAACATTTCCCAGCGCAATCTCGGCGGCTCCGGAAAGGGCGGCTTCGATACCAACCACAAGTTCCGGCGCTGAGGTGCCAAAAGAAACCACGGTTATGCCAATGATTAATTTACTGATATGAAATTTTTCGGCTATGGCGACGGAGCCTTCTACCAATTTGTCTCCGGCGATGACCAAGAGGATAAGGCCGCCAACCACTGAAATATATTCCACAGTATTCCCTGTTTTCTAAGATGTTACATTTTCTTCGGTTAATGTAGTGAATTATATCCTATTTACAAGTATCTTTTAACCGTGTTTGAGCCGGGGTCATAACAGCCTAAATTTCAGATAACAATTCTTTTACCTCATCAATCTGCGAAAAATCTGGATCATCCTTGATCAGGCGGCCCAAAATATTACGGGCCTGTTCATTCTGTCCCGTTTCGATCAATGCCCGGGCCTTGCCCAAGGTGAATAAAGACCGGTTCCGGCGATCATTACTCGGCAATAGAGCCAAGGCCTGATTGAAATGATTGACCGCTTTTTCGGGCTGCCCCTGATTTATCAGTATCTGGGCAAAAGTATCCACAACCGCAGGATTGTTGGGGGCCATATCAAAGGCTCTTTGGGCGTGGTCTATTGCCTTTTCCCCCTCATTTTTTGCCATATAAATCATTGCCAGGTTATTATGAGCATGAAGTTCAACTCTTTTGAGCGCTTTTTTCTTGGACGCGATTATGACTTCATATTGTACCAGAGCATTTTCATTGTCGGCCTTGCGCATATAAAGATCACCAAGAAACAGTTTAACATCAAGGTTGTCAAGGTTTTGGTCAGCCCATGATTTGCTGACGGTTATGGCTTTATCCACTTGACCATCATTGGCCAGATTTCTGGCATAAAGCATGGAAACACCACCATTCTCAGGGTGATTTTTATATAGAGGGCCGAGAATAGCCAGTGCGGATTTGATATTATTGCGGCTGGTTTCCATCGTGGCTCTGATGATATTTCGCTGTAATGCCTGTTGTTCATTTTCCGTTTTCAGGTTACTCAGTATTTTTTCTGCCAGATCAAATTTACCCGTAGTAATGTATAATTTTGCCAGTTCTATTTTGTTGCCATAGTCATTGGGGGTCAGCCCATCAATTTTTTCCAGGATCGATTGGTATTTCCCTTGGTTTCCGGTTAATAAATAGCCCTGCATGAGATATTTCAAGGCTTGGATATTATTGGGATTATTCGTCGAAAAAGGCTCCAGCATATTCACAGAGCTTTGTGCCTGACCGTTTCTTAAATAAGCTTTGCCGCTGATGAGCTGGTATGAGGCGCTGGCTTTAACGGGGTCCGGCAAGGCCGCAAGAATAGTCAAAGTTTCCTGAGGGCGGCCAAGCAGGGTATAATAATCGGCAAATATCATTTTGCTGAAAGCCGGCGCTGCGGAATTTTGAACGGCATTATCGACGATGTCTTTGATTTGCTCAAACTTCTTGTCCTTGACCAACCCCTCGAGCAATAATTTCCCCGCGCCAATGTCGCTCGGCTCAAGTTTCAGGGCTTGTTCCGCAAGGGTATGAGCCTTACCCTGATTACCTTGAAGCTTTTCAAAGATAGCATAACGGGCTTTTACCTCTGCCACATCAGGCGCAATTTCCATGGCTTTTTCAAAGTCCTGCCGCACGGCGTCATTATTTTTCAGAATAGTTTGTAATACCGCAGACATTGTCCATGGTTTATGGTTACCCGGGGCTGCTTTTTTATATTGTTCAATATAGGTTGCGGCTGTATCATATTGCCGGACCTGAAGCGCCTTGGTCGCGAGCGTATAAAGATTTTGTCCGGGTTCTGCTTCAGTATCTTGATTTTTTAAGGCGTTTTCCAGATTGTTGAAACCTTCCTCATAATTACCCTGCGCAATCTGTATCAAAGCCATATTGCTTTGATAGGACGGCGTTTCAGGATGTTGTTCGGCAAGTTTTTGATAAGCTTCCAGCGCCGCATCGGTTTTGCCAATTTTTGCCGATGCAATGGCCACCAGGTTTAACAGCTCAGCGTCGGTTTGTTCTTCTGCTGTTTGTCCGGCATCTTCAAGAAGCATGGCAGCGGCACGATCTTCGTTGAGGGCTAATTTTGTCGCCACAAGAAGCTTTAGGGCGGGAATTGATCCTGTTCTGTTGTAAAATAAGGTTAATTTCTGGTTGGCATTTTCAAAATCATCTAGAAAATAAGAACTGGCCCCATTGATAATGACGGCTTCAAGATGATTTGGTGAAATAACAAGAATGGCATCGCTAAGTTTTTTTGCGACGCCATAGTCTTTTTCCATCAAGGAAATATTGGCTAATAAATATTGCGAACGTAACTGACCCGGATATTGCAGGGCTATTGGCTCAACCCATTCCCGGGCTTTGGCGAAATCACGGCTCAAGATATAAGTAAAGCCGAGTTCTAGCTTATATTGGGGATATTGCTTAAATTTTTTCACCAGTCGTTCGTAAATTTCGCGCGCCTGCTCAATATTGTCCTGCCGGATGAACAATTCTCCTTGCATGGCCATGTTTTGTCTTTGGTCCTTGACGATCAAATCAGCTTTGCTCAACCATTCAAGGGCTTCATCTATATTACCCATCATGGCAGGGAGCCATGCTTTTGTGATTAATACCCGCGTATTATTTGGGCTTAACGCATAGGCTTGTTCAATATAGGCCTCTGCTTGATTCATATTCTTCATGAATAAGGTGGGGTTGGAACGGTTACGAGACGCGATATAGGCGCGGCCAACAATTTCGTATATTAAAGGATCTTTTGATCCTTGCGCGATATCTTTTTCAAGATTTTCGATAATTTTGGCTGGATTTCGTTGATAAAGCCATGATTGGGCAAGGTCATGTTTGAGGAAATCACGGTTAAATCCAAGGGAAACGGCTTTATTAAAAGAAATTTCGGCGGCTGAGCCATCCTCCAGATCAAGAAAAATTTTACCTCGGAGCCGTTGAAGGTCTGCATTTCGCGGGAAATTTCGAATGCCAATAGAAAGCTCTAGCAGGGCAAGTCTGCTGTTGCCGGACGCATGGGCTTCTGTCGCGACATCAACATATTCGGCTTCTGTGCGAATGGGCGTGTCGCCGCAAGAGGCGAGAAAGACGGCAAGTATAATTAACATGGTAAATTTTATTGTGGTAAATAGTGACCCTGCTATAAATTTAAGGGCCATAAACTTAAAGGGTGATGCGCCGTTGAAGATATATGAAGATGTCATTTTTCGTCCCGATGTTGATTTTGTCATATTAAATATGATTGATATTTCTAGCTTGTTTATTCTTAAAATGTAAAGAAACAGATAAATACGCGACTATAAGGGCAGATTTTTACCTAAAATGCAAGAGTGTCGGTTTTTTTTACAATTGACAGTTCTCATAATAATTGTTTAAAATCAATGGGTTGTTATAGTTATTGTCTTGTGGTACGTTTTTTTTATATATTTAGTGAAAAAAACTGTCGGAATTCTTTACAAGTTTATGTAAAATACCTCTGGATTAGGGAAGCTATTGGAGGAAGTATGAAAAAAACTATTTTAAAACAATCGCTTATGGTTTTTGGCACGGTGGTTGCATAGTAAGCCCCGAGAATTGAAACAGCATTCTCACTCGTTTGAGAATATATTTGTTTTGTAATAATATTTGGAGAAATAAAATGAAAAAGAAAATTTTAAGTACTTTGCTGGCAGGTGCCGCAGTAGCGACAATGGGTATTATGTC
>JAJRQU010000057.1 GCA_024280095.1 Alphaproteobacteria bacterium
ACATACGGATAAAAAGCAGTAAAACAAGCTTAGAGTATGCGTCTGTGGTGAAATTGGTAAACACAGCAGACTTAGATTTTTTTGAGCGTATGGGCAGAAATGTTCATATTGTATTGGGTGAATTCAGTGAAACCTTAACACATAATGGTGATGGCAATACTGAGCCAAGCCTCGAAAGAGGAAGGTGCAGAGACTAGGTGGTTACACCCTAGAGCGCCCGACATCTAAACATGTCATGATGTAGATGATGATATAGTCCAGACCACAAACTACGTGAGGTAGGCTATGAAAATAGTAGATGGTAAGAAAATCTGCCGACCGCAAGGTCTTGCCGGTTCAAGTCCGGCCAGACGCACCACTCTGGCTTTTGCGGTTTCCTATTAATTTCATAATACGATCAACTGCTGATTGTCCGTGAAGTTTGGTCAATCCTGCCCGACATTGCGCGCTATTAAAGGGGATTTTGGTGCTGTTAGTGCCTTGATTTAAACGGCCATATATTCTGGGTGTTCCCTGATCGGATAATATCTTGTCGACCCGCTCCCAATTATCCAAATTTTTGGTGAGGCTTCCGTCTGTTTCAGTTACGCTTACGTTACGGACATTATTGAGGAGAACTCTATATGCTCTATCCAGTTTGCCTTTTTTGTCTTGTTTGCATCTTAGTTC
This sequence comes from Alphaproteobacteria bacterium, assembly GCA_024280095.1. Taxonomy (GTDB): domain Bacteria; phylum Pseudomonadota; class Alphaproteobacteria; order Sphingomonadales; family Emcibacteraceae; genus Paremcibacter. The sequence continues at coordinate 670 of JAJRQU010000057.1, forward strand.
AATTGCAACCACGTCACTATATTTGGCCTGGTGGACTTTCCCTGTCCAATAGTCAGTATATTCAATAAAGTTCGGCGCAAACAGATCATAGTCCCTGCGATCCAGAATCCAGAAATAAAGCGTGATGCAGAAGAGAATTAACGTGGATATATTCATCCATTTCCCATAGCTCTTGCTGCGAAATTTCATATAGGATGCCGGATCAAAATTGTGTTTGTTGGTAATGATATATTTCCGGACGTCCAGAGCAATATCTTCTCCAAGTGTGCCCAATATGTCATCAGGGCCGGAATGTTCGAGCCTAGACCTGAGTAAGTTATGTTCAGATAAATCTCGCCAATTGCGAAATAAATGAGTGAATAAAGCAAAGTAGCCAATTATAATGACAAAAAGACCAAGAATTTCTGCGGGACCAATCGAGTCCAGATATATATACCATTCCAAGCCAGCAACTCTATCTGCCTTAAACCAACTGGACCCAACACCATCGCCGACAACGGCGACAAAAATATACCCCACCATAACGCCAACGAAACCAATGATAACCAACCAATAGACCGACTTTACGAGGACGGAATATTTCTTTTCCTCAAGATATTTTTTTAGGCGCGATGTACAATGGTCGATGAGGGCGATCTCGTTATCACGCAAGTCTCTGTCAATATCATTCTGATCCTTTTTAAGCCGCCAGCGAATGATTGCCTTCCAAAGGCTGATAGAGCCAAATACAAGAGGGATAACTGTGATGATGGCAATGACAACAGGTATCAGTCCCTTGCCGGATTCACGGATAATCCGGAGTGTGATTTCAAATGACCAGATGTTATCATCAAAAAAAGCGGTTGATAAAAAATAATAATACAATAGGCCGATAATGAGAAAGAGAATGGTTAAGAAGCTGATTAAAATCTGATGTTTGATATTTACAAAATCAGACCATAATATTTGAAGGGGATTGGCTTTGGTGACTTCGGAGGCAATCTCAGCATCAGAATATTTATCTTCGCCCATTCCCTCAAGATCAGCTTCTTTTTTTAAATTATCGTGCATTTCGTTTTGGCTATAATTCAGCCAGCTGAAATAGACAGGTAATGCCAGAAAGATGACCCATAGATCATCAGCTTTCATCTGAAATAAAGCGACACCAGAAAGAATAATATTTATGGTGGAAATGGCCAAAAGTCCCAAACTCATAAATACATAGAGCCAAATCATCAATGTTGACAATGGTCGATATGGATTTTGCAACTTGCGCTTTGATGCTGTGAAAAGGCCTGCCATCAAAAACAGATGAAATGCCAATGGGCCGGAAGCTTGGAAATCGATATTTACGAAGGCTATATTCGCGGTATGCAATGATATTAAAGTCCCAAGGCTGAAAAGTACCAAGGATAAGATAGTATTAGCACGGATCAGCCCGTGATTAATTTCCCCGTATTCTTTAACAATTTTCATAAACTCCCCCGCATCAATTACTCATTTGACGGCAATATTATGAAATAATATATTACAGAGAATTTTTTACAACTCATACTTAGGGGGGTATCAATATAATAGTAATGGATTTTTTAATAGGATAGTTTGAGGTTTCTCAAATACTCCTTGTTGAATACTGCATGCATCCCCGTCGGCTTAAAATGCGTGAGGTTTTGGGGGTGGATGAGAATCACTATAGTCCAGTTGTGCGTAAAATATAAAAAGGCAATAATACAGGACAGAGGTTGGCCAAATGGAGAAATGAGTGATGCGTAGTAAATTTTGGATTAGAGCCGGATATATCATTGGGGCATTGTTCTTAATTCAATATTGGATTATTGTCTGTATGGCATTCGCAGATGGCAAGCTATTTGCCTACAAAAATTATTGGAATGCGGATATTAGCACAATGGGTATGTTTATAATGCTCATATTCCTCACCTTCGCGTGGCTATGGACAGTACCAAAATACTGGAATGGACAATAATGATAAGCAGGGTAACATCATGTCACCAGATATTCAGAAACACCTGAAGTCATTGTCCTTTGGCATCATGCAGGGCTCTTACGAACAGGTCTATAAAGCTCATCATGCGCTATATAATATCGGTGCCGAGGCTTTGTCGCTTATCGAAGAAACAATTCTCAAACAGTCTTGGAAAGACGTGAAGCATGGTGCGCAAATGGGGCAATTGATCGGGAAGCTCAACCTCATTCATGATATAGATGAAGCCCGGGCTAAAGTCGTGGGTGAGCAGATCAGGAAGGCTGGTTGCAGCGTAAAAGTTAATCGCAGAATAGCCGCTATAACCAATTTCACGGTGGATAATTTCAATTGCTTTGAGGTCGCGGGCGTGAAGATATTCCAGTCAAAGCAGCTCGGCAAACAAGCGCCCTTTGAAAGAAGAATGAAAAAGTGGCTGGCGGTGGTACCACGGGAGGATCTGGCTCAGATCGAAAGGTTCTATCTCGTGCCGGAAAGCGACAGTGATTATCTCGGCTATTATATGCCTATCCTTTGCAAGATTGTGGTTGAATGGGATGTGCCTGTGTCACGTATAAATCCGGCGTCATGGCTTTTTCTTTTTCTTATAAAGAAGACTTTTTACCATGAGATAGGGCATCATGCCCACCGGCACACCTTTGGACAGGATCCGGATCAGGAAAGGGAAGCGGATCGTTATGCCGTGAAATTACTCTTCAAAAGCCATCCCCTGCTGATGGGAGCACTCAAGTTAATTGTCGGTATTTTCGTAAAACGCAAGAAAGCAGAAAAATCCAAGCCATAGGCGTATAAATATTTTTTCCAGATACAGGGCTTGACCTCTAGGAAATCTGGGGACAAGTATAAACTTGGCAGATAAACCTGAGTAAACCTGGGGACATAGCGTAATCCCTACTCTGACCCTGAGGGATTCACCTTCAGCCCATCCCGGGACGGCCTGATATGGTTCGCATGATGGATCATATAGTTCGCAAGCCACAACAGCTTCTTCTCAAGAGGAGACAATATGGGCATGTCGGATTCTGTCACAATATATGAGGGGTCAGAAATAATCTTCTGGGTCATATGATTTCCCTAAAACGCCCAAAGACCCCGGCCTCTTTAAATTTCTGCATTTCGTCTTCTGTATAGCCAAATTCCGTCATCAGAAGACCGTTATGTTCGCCCAAAGCACAGCCCTTGGATTTGAGTTCCTGGGGACTTTCTGACATCTTAATCGCGCATCCAACCTGTTTGATGCCGTCCACCTCAACCACCATATTACGGCTGAGAAACTGTTCATGCTGGCAGGCCTCTGCCAAGGTGAGGACCGGTTCGACACAGGCATCCGCAGCCTTGAATAACGCCAGACATTCTGCGTAGCTCATGCTTTTGAAACTTACCGCTATCGCGCTTTTAAACGCCTGTTGTTGCTCACGGTCGGGTGAAAAGGCCATATCCACAAGGTCCGGTCTTTCCAGTGCCGCGCATAACGCCCGCTTGAATTTAGGCTCAAGTCCGCCAACGGAAAAATAACGCCCGTCACTTGTCTCATAATAATCATAGAACTGCCCACCATTTAACAATTCCTGCTCCGGGCCGGTTTCAACACCAGCCCCCAGATAGCTGGATACCGGAATGGCATTCAGGGTAAAGGCGGCATCGGTCATGCTGATGTCAATATATTGTCCTTGCCCCGTATCCGTACGCTGGATTACCGCCGCCAGAAGCCCCGCCACCAGATGCAGGGAACCGCCCGCAAGGTCGGCAATCTGAATACCGGCCGGAACCGGGGCCTGCCCCCGCCTGCGGCTATGGTCCTGAACACCGGCAAGGGCCAGATAATTATTGTCATGCCCGGCCCGGTCGCGGTAAGGGCCGGTTTGGCCATAGCCGGTTAGGGAACAATATATTAACCGGGGATTGACGGCTTTAAGGTCATCATACCCCAGCCCGAGTTTATCCATGACATCGGGGCGAAATTGCTCAACCACAATGTCATAATCCATCACCAGCCGTTTTATGATCCGGGCGGCCTCCGGTTTTTTCAAATCCAGACCCAGTGATTTTTTCGATCGGTTAAGATAACGGTGAAGATAGGCACTATCGCCGTCTTTCGCCCCCGTTTCCCGGGTAAGTTCCAAGCGGTCCGGGGCCTCCACCCTCAACACCTGCGCCCCCAGATCCGCCAGCATCAGGGTGCCAAACGGTCCCGGCAACAGAGTGGAAAAATCCAGTATTTTCAGGGAAGACAGTGCGGCCATAACCAAACCTCTTAAACGGATTATTTAATCAGCTCACGGCTGATAATTTCCTTCATGATCTCCGAGGTGCCGCCATAAATGCGCTGGGCACGGGCATCAGCATATTCACGGGCAATTCGATATTCAGTCATATAGCCATAGCCGCCAAATAATTGCAAACATTCATCGGCCACAACGCCCTGTAACTCCGTTGTATGGAGCTTGGCCATTGAGGCCGTTGCCGCATCCAATTTGCCCTCTGCCAACAGGAGGATACCCTGATCAACAAAGGCCTTCTGCACCCGGACTTTTGTCGCCAGTTCGGCCAGCTTGAAGCGGGTATTCTGAAAATCCGCGATGCGTTTGCCAAAAGCGTTGCGTTCCTTGACATACTCAAGCGTTATATCCAGCATCCCCTCACAGGCCGCTTGCGCGCCAACGGCCAGAAACATTCTCTCCCGGGGGAGTTCCTGCATCATGGCGATGAAACCACCGTTCAGCGGCCCCAGCAAAGTGCCATCAGGCACGAACATATCCTCAAAAAACAATTCTGACGTATCCTGACAATGCATGCCGAGTTTTTCCAGCTTGCTTCCGCGAACGAACCCTTTTGTATCTGTCTCGACAAGGAATAATGACACTCCCCGCGCCCCTGCCGCCGGGTCTGTTTTGCAGGCCAGAATGATAATATCGCAATGTTGGCCGTTGGAGATGAAAATCTTGCTGCCATTAATCAGATAACCGCCATCGGTTTTTTTAGCCGACGTCTTGATGTTTTTCAGGTCACTGCCCGCGCCGGGTTCGGTCATGCCGATGGCCCCCACATATTCCCCGGTGGCCATTTTGGGCAGGTAAGACATCTTTTGAGCCTTACTGCCCATATTAGAAATATAATGAGCCACAATGCCCGAATGAACCCCCATACCGCCGCCCGCAACCGTGCCAACGCCCCGGCGGTAAAAAATATCCGCAATCAGGGCCGAAAATTCAAAACCAACACCGCAACCGCCATATTCCTCTGAAATATCCACGCAGAGCAGGCCCGCCGAGCCGAGCTTGTTCCAAACCTCACGCGGCATCCATTTATTGCGCTCCCATTCGACGTAATGGGGTTCGATTTCCTGATCAATAAATTTATGGACTGAATCCGCGAAAATGCGCAGGTCCTCGGTCATCCAACTACAATAAAAGGGCAACATATGTTTTTTCCTAAACGGGTGGCTTGGCCAGGCTTCCTAATTTTATATATCTCACTTCAAGTCTCAATCTCAATATCACTAGTGCCCTGTGTCACCTTATTTGCATGGTTTGGACGGTTTTACAAGTCTGCCGAGCAGGCGCGCGGCGTGCCGTCATGCCCCGCATAACAAGCGTCGGGCAACGCACACGGCAGGCTTGTAAAGCTGCCCGAAGAGTCACCTGTCCCGTTCCCTGGAGGGCGTCACCGCTGCTTGCCGATGCTAAAGCATCGCCCGCGCAACGCTTCCTACCCAGAAAATGGGATAGGTGATCCAAACCATGCAAATAAGGTGACACAGGGCACTAGTAGCATAAGTACTATTCGCCGCCGTGATCCACGACTGCTTTCCTTCTTCAATATATTGAAGAAGGAAATAAACCCATATGGTCACTTACACAGAATATAGGATACTACCCATATTTTCAATAGAGTTTCTGGTGGTTCGAAATAAATAAACATCCCCGCTGCCAAGCTGCGGGGTATTTATCCTCTTTGAATTCCGCCGGGGCGCCGCCAGAGTCTGCGCTCCCGGCGGTCACCGGTCGCCGCGCCACTCCTTCAATTTCGCACCCCCCCAATCTTGCGCCAAGGGGCGGGGAATAAATCCCCTGCGAGATTTAAAGATGTAAAATGTGATTTTATATTTTTAATTGGAAAGGGGGCTTGCGTTAAAGAATAGAATCTTTATATAATGGCTTGTTCAAGCTTGCTTGAATGGATGAAGGGATGTTTTACTTAATCTGACCCCCAACAGATTTGTGTGAAACATCCCTTTACTTTAATGTCCCCATTTCCCCCAAAGTTGCCCAGCTTGCTTTATAGGTTTCTGGAGCAGGGGCAACTGCCTAAGCACACGCATTATATGGCGTTTTTTGTCTGGCGTAAATAAGACAAATGTAACTATGCTATAGTTCATTTGTACTATAGCATAGGTCTTGAATTATATTTCAATGCACTTTTTTATATATTTCATTGTTTATCCATTTCGATTATTGTGACCATTCTATTTTGATATCGCCTTATGATTTGGCCACGGCATACGTAAAAATGAAAGATTTTGTTGGTGAAAATTTTATTGGTAGATGATCATACTTTATTTCGCGACGGGCTGAAACTGGTGTTACAAAAGATTGCGGATGATGTTCTTATTAGTGAATGTGGGACTTGTGCGGATGCTTATGAGATCATCAAAAAAAGTGACGGATTTGATCTGATTTTACTGGATGTTGGCCTGCCTGTTATATCGGGCATGGACGGATTACAGGAGTTTCGAAAACTTGACCCGAGCGCTCCCATCGTTTTCTTATCTGGTTCAGATGACCAGAATTTAATCAGAAAGGCCCTTAATTTAGGGGTTATGGGCTATATACCAAAAACCCTTAACAGTGAAATTATGCTTCAGGCTATTCATTTAATTCTAAAGGGGGGACGGTATGTTCCGGATAATGTCTTGCAGGATGACGACAGATCAAATCATTCAAAAATCAACCTCACATCACGGCAAAGTGAAATTTTGACATTAATTTCTCAGGGTAAATCGAACAAAGAGATCGCAAGAACCCTCGGTATTGCAGATAATACAGTGCGCGTTCATATCTCAGCCGTTTTCCAGGCTTTAAAGGTTAATAACCGTACAGAGGCGGCTTTTACGGCATTACAGGAAGGGCTGATTTCGCCGTATTAAACTCTTTCTAATAAAGGGTCGTCATGCGGGGTAATAAACCGACCTATTATACGGAGTTCCTATGGGCGCAGATATAAGAAATAAAAATGTTTCTGTTGAGCAGGTAAAACTGCTGTCTGAAAAAACACCGTCTATGGCGTGGTTAACGCTTCTGACGGTGATTATTATTTCATTGGTATTATATGGAAATGTTGCAACATGGATACCCGCCCTGTTGTTTTTTAGCATGACGCTTTCGATTTTTCTCCGGCTTTGGCATCATAAAATCATGCAAAAGAATAGCGTTAACGATAATAACGCGGGGATTCATCTGGTATTTTTTGTTGGTTTTGCTTTTATAGGCGGGTCAATTTGGGGCATTCTTGGACTGATCATACCGATATCGTCGGATATTTTTCTTTTGGTTCTTATCGCCACCTTGTTATGTGGATTGGTAGCGGCGGCGGTGCCCTATTTATCCATATATAAGATTGCTTTTTTTGCTTTTGCAATCCCCTGTATAGTTCCATTTGCTCTGCGGTGTATTTTGATGCAGCAGGAAATATTCGTCGCCATTGGCATATTGATGTTGTTATTCCTATTGGTCAATTTATTCAACAGCCATCTTACGCAAATTAGTGTCCTGAAGAGTATTAATCTGGAGCAGAAGAACAGAGATTTAATCGAAAGTCTGAAATATGAAAAAAACAGCGCTGAGGAAGCCCGTGAAATTGCAGATCATAATAATGCCGCCAAATCGCGTTACCTTGCGGCGGCCAGCCATGATTTGAGGCAGCCCCTTAATGCGATGGGCTTTTTCGTCGAAGCCCTGAAAGACGAGAAAGATCCGGCTAAAATACAGCATCTGATCGCGCGTATATCGCAATCTTCTGATTTGCTCAGAGATTTGATCGGCTCGTTGCTTGATATGTCAAGAATCGAGGCCGGCGCTATAGAACCGCGAAAGAAGCATTTCATACTGAATGATCTTTTAACAAATATTGTTCAAGAATATGCGGATCAGGCAAATGACAAAGACATTTGCCTTGATTTTGAACCATGCCTGCAAACGGTTTATAGTGATATGGATATGCTCGGCAGAATATTACGTAACTTGGTCAGCAATGCTGTTCAATATACAGATCACGGGTTTGTAAATATTTCCTGCGATAGGGAAAGCGGGTCGGTAACGATCAAAATTTCCGATAGCGGCAGAGGCATAGCGCAAGAAAATACACATAAAATTTTTCAGGAGTTTTATAGGGTGCCAAGTGAGGTATCTGAAGCATCGCGGGGGCTTGGCCTTGGCCTGTCAATCGTGGACGGATTATGCCGGTTGCTTGGGCATGACATAAAATTTCATTCAGAATTTGGGGTTGGTACGGTATTTTCAATAAAAGTCCCGCAAGGTGACATGAGTCTGGTGGCGACATCAGAATCTCTGAATCTTCCAGAGGAGGCCCTAGCCAAAGTTATTATTCTAAGCGATGAAGAGCAAATGCGACAATATGTAAGCGAGATGATGCGCCATTGGGGTTATATCGTCGCAGATTTTGCAAGCAGTGAAGAAGGACAGGCGTTTCTTGACTCTGAAGATTTCATACCAGATCTGATTATCTCTGACATCAAGCTTAAGGGCGCGCCCGAGTTTGAGGCTGTCGTGAAAATTCAGAAGAATATAACCTTTAAAACGGGGCATGAAATTCCCGCCATTATTTTTACGGAGGGGCAAGAAATACCGCAAAGCCATGACTTCATGATATTGCAAAAGCCAGTGCAGCCTGCAAAACTCCGAAGTATGGCTTCTTATCTTGTGAGCGGGGATGTTTAGTCTGATCTTGGTTTTTCATGTGTCAGAAGCCATCCTTTGCGGCCCAAACCGCCGGCAAAACCCGTGAGGGATCCATTCTGCCCAATGACCCTATGGCAGGGCAAAACAAGGGCAATGGGATTTAAAGAATTTGCGTAGCCCACCGCTCTTGCGGCTTTTGGGCGGCCTATATCGCGGGCAAGTTCGCCGTAGCTCATTGTTGTCCCCGCGGGAATTGTGCGCAGGTTTTGCCATACCTCCTGCTGAAATTCGGTGCCGGTCAGAGCGATATTCACCGCGTTAAAGGCTAAAAAGTCTCCGGCCATATAATGATCCAGACAAGCCTTGAAATCATATGGGTCATCTCTATGTTCCAGATGATGCTGTGGATAGCTTTTCTTCAGCAAACGCAAGCAGCGATCTTCATGATCCTTGAAATCAAGCGCGCATAAGGCGCCGTCATGGAAGACGGTGATTACTGTCCCAATTTTTGAGCTAAGATAATCTATGATGAGTTTTTGTGTAATATGACCTTTTCCGTATTGCCTGGGTCATTAGCCCATAAATACATGGCGGCATAGGCGCGCCACGGACGCCAGTCTTCGGAGATGGCTTCGAGCTTTCTGGCTGTTGGTCTTTGGCCATTTTTTTGCATACGCTTAAGCAGGACAAGATCGGAACTTGGAAAGGCGTCCGTCTCTTTCATGGCGCGCATCGCCACATAATTTGCCGTCCATGCGCCGATCCCCGGCAAGCGGCATAACATGTCGACAAAATCCACCAGATTTGTTGCCCGCTGAAAAAAAGAAGGGTCATCCACCAGCATCCGGGCCAGATGATGAATGGCCTTAACCCTGTTTTGGGTTATGCCCAGCCCGGACAAATCCGCATTAGCCAAAATTTGAGCTGTGGGGAAAATATGCGTTATTTTCTTTTCAGGCGTATCCGCCCTTAATCCGTGCCGGGCAACAATCCGTCCAGATAAGGTGGTTGCTGCTGCGACGGTGACTTGCTGTCCTAAAATGGCGCGGATGGTAAGCTCAAAAGGATCCCATGCGCCAATAACGCGGATGCCCGGTGTCATTTTGACGCGCCATGCCATGTCAGGATGGGCAGATAAATGACGGTTTATCGTATCAATATTACTATCAAGGTCGAATAGGCTTCTTGCGCGGGATAAAATGAGCGGGATTGAGGTTATCTCGGCATTATGAATGGTCAGGCACAATATATCTTTATTCGGGTGGGGGAAAACGGTGAAACAACCTGATTTTCCATTGATCTGGAAACTTCGTGAATAGCGATTTTTCTTTATGATTTCAACGCCCGGAATGGCGCGGATAGCAAGGTAAGCTGCAATATGATCCCAGTGAAAAGGGGGCGTATAGCTTAGTTGCAAAGTCAAGCTTTCGGCTTTATTCAGCAGCGCGGCAGGGTGTTTTTTTATCTCTGTCGGTTTGAGCCTGAAATTTTTCTTCAGCGCATCATTAAATCGGCGCAGGCTTTGAAAACCGGAAGCCAGGGCGACTTGGGTAACGGAAAGACTGGTTTCTGTTAAAAGTTGTTTGGCCATTAAAAGCCGCCGATTAAGCGCCACAACATTGGCTGAGGTTCCCATGTGTTTATGGAATAATCTGCGGAAGTGCCTTTCCCCAACCCCGAGTTTTTCTGCCAGCTGCGGAATATTATGGTCGTTCAAAAAACCATCAGAAATATATCTGAGCGCCTTGGTAACCGTCGCGGATGTCCCGTGCCATCCGGGATAGTTTGGTGATAATTCTGGACGACACCTCAGGCATGGCCTAAATCCCGCAGCTTGCGCTGCGGCGGCAGAAGGCCAAAACAGGCAATTTTCTTCTTTGGGCGTTCTGGCAGGACAAATTGGCCTGCAGAATATTCCTGTGGTAATGACAGCCGTAAAGAAGCGCCCATCATAGCGTCTGTCGCGGGCCAGAACCGCCTTGTAACAACTTTTATGATCCAAACTTTATCCCTGCCTCTCTTTCTTATTAAATATAAATAACCGAATTTATTCTGAAATTCTCGCCATTTTCGGACTCGAACGTTAATTAAATCAGTCAGTCATCCATTTTCTTATGCTGGCAGGGCGTTATGTCGATAATTTAATGTTTTTTTTAATCTTTGTTAATAAAGCTAGCATATAACAAATATATAAAATGGAATTGAAATATAGGCAGATAGGCCTCGTAGGGCCATATAATTATAAAAATCAAGGGTAGATAGGACGTAAAAGGAATGCTAAGCACGAAGGTAGCATCCAAGGATTTATTAATTCTGGCACAGGAAAAGTCTGTTTCTGCCAGAAGTGAGCTGCTTGAAAATATCTCGGACTTATTTTTATCTCCCGAGGGACGATTGAATGAGCATGAGCGCGCTCTCATGAATGATGTTTTGTTGAAACTCATCAATTCAGTAGAAAAAAATGTTAAAAAAGAACTGAGCAAACGCTTAGCCAATATAGACGATGTTTCCCCTGAACTGGCCGCAAAGCTCGCCAGCGAATCCATTGATATTGCAGAACCCATGTTGCGGAAAAGCGGCGTACTCAAAGACGAGCAATTGATTGAAATCATTCGCAACCGGTCTGATGCGCACCGCATGGTCATCGCTATTCGCTCCCACGTGAGCGAAGATGTCAGCGGGGAATTGATTGAAAATGGAAGTGAAGATGTTCTCGAAGCCCTTATTCGCAATGAAAACGCAGAACTTTCAGAACTTTCTATAAAGTATCTGGTTGCGGAATCGAAAAATGTTGACCGTTTCCAGGAACCACTTTTGAACCGCGAGGATCTTCCTGTAGACATGGCTTATCGTATGTATTGGTGGGTTTCAGCGGCCTTGCGGCGTAAAATTGTATTAGAATTCAATCTGGACAGCTCTATGGTAGATGATATGCTCGAAATGGCGACGAAATCAGCCCTTCAGCACCATAATTCTACGGATGGCGTTATGAGGACAGCTCTTAAACTTGCCAAGGAACTAGCCCGTAAAAATCAATTGACGATCATATTTTTGCGACAATGCCTGCGGCAGGAAAAAGTAAATTTATTTGTGGCAGGTCTGTCGGAAATGACAGGCCTGGACGTAAAAATTATCTGGCGCGCCATGCGAGAGCGTACAGGGGAAAGCCTGGCCATTATCGCGAAATCCCTTGAAATAGATCGTGATAGTTTTGCGTCCATTTTCTTGTTAGTCATACAGTCCCGTACAGGCGGCAAGGCCAGAACAACCGGACTGGTAAATTCTATTTTATCATTGTATGATGAGATTAAGGTCATAAATGCGAAGGTTGCCGTGAGGCATTGGCAACGTGACTTTGGGTTTCAAGATTCCATATTGTCTATGAAGGATGCAATATAAAAATGTTTGGCAGGCCGGATCCAGATATAGCAAGAGTTAAAAGGACAGGGCAAATGCCGGTGCTAAAGCTGAAGCATCAGACAATCATTCCACTGGCTGTTGTGCGAAATATTTCAAACGGCACGAAGGTCAATAAGCGCAGCAACAAAACTGATGCCGTTATGGAAAAGATCCATAAACTTGTTGGTCAGATGAATTTTGATTCCACTATTCCCCTATATATATCAACTGTTTCTGGTGAATTGGCATATGTTAATGAGGGCTATAAAACCCTCGTATCTTCTTGTGAAAGTGATAAAACGCCTGCGGCGGATGATACTCGTTTGCCAGCCAGTCTTACGGCAATATTGCATGAGGTTCAATTGACAAGACAGAATGTGTCCGTTGCAGAAATCATAAAAATTAACAATAATCCACGGCAATTCAGGTCTCGGCATTTTCCTGTATGCGATGATGATGGTAAAGTCATCGCCGTTGGTGGAACATATGTGGATTGTACGGAAAAAGTTCAAACTCTTGGACATGAAAACCTGATGCAGGAGAGATTCCGTGATTTTGCGCGGGCGACATCAGACTGGTACTGGGAAATTGACCGTGATTTCAATATTACCTATGTTTCAGACAGGTTGACGGCAATCACGGGCAAACCCGGCATATTAATGAAGGGAAAATGCTTTGAAGATATTGGGGAATTAAAGTTTGATATTCCAGAACAAAGGCAGCCTGAGACGCATTTTCTTGAGGCGAGGAAACCTTTTAGGGATCAACTGTTTCTCATCAAAAACAGTGAAGACGAACTCATATATAACCATTTGAGCGGTGTGCCGATTTTCGATAATGCCACGGGTGAATTTCGGGGCTATCGCGGTGCGGGCATGGATGTGACCGCAAGTTATATGGCGCAGCAAGAAACATTGTCTGTCCAGAAATCGCTGGAACATACGCTCGAAGAATTGACAAATAAAAATGTTCAGCTGGATTTGGCATCGGCTGAATCAGAAGCGGCCCTTGGGGCCAAAAGTGAATTTCTTGCGGCGATGAGCCATGAACTGCGAACGCCCCTGAATGCGATCATCGGATTTGCAGAGGCGATGAAGATGGAAGTTTTTGGTGATTTAAATCCACAATATGTATCCTATAGTAACGATATAATGTCAGCAGGTAAACATCTGCTGGCATTGATCAATGATGTGCTTGATGTGGCCGTGTTGGAAAGTGGAAAAATCAAACTTGATGCTGAAAATATCTCATTACGGGAAATCATAGACAATGCATTGAAGCTTATCGTTTTGCGCGCTAATCGCAAAAATCTGGATATTGATGAAATAACAGTACCAGAAGATTTCATGATTTATGTTGATGAACGACGCGCGGTACAGATTTTTGTGAATCTATTCAGTAATGCTGTGAAATTTACTCCGGATTTTGGCAAAATCGGCCTTAAAGTTTATCAGAAAGATGCCTCTACTGTTGCCGTGACTGTTTGGGACACAGGGATCGGTATCCCAGAGGATCAACAAAAACTGGTCTTTGAAAAATTCCATCAGGCGACCGATAATATTTATTCCCGTAAAGTAGAGGGTACAGGCCTTGGGCTGCATATCTCACAGCATTTGGCCCGTCAGATGGGCGGTAATATTACGCTGCGAAGCGTTGTCAACGAAGGCTCTGAGTTTACCGTGATATTTAATTTACATGAATAAAGTCAGTGGGTTAATTGATAAACTGTTCGTTTAAAATTCTTTCCTCCAAAGTATGATGACTATCAAACATTAGATTTATTTTGATGGATGTGTCTTGTTCAACGGAAACTTTAGTGACATTGCGCACTTCTTTAATATCGGCCACTGCGCTAACAGGTCGTTTCTCAGGATCAAGAATTTCAAAAGTGACTTTTGAATTTTGCGGCAGCAAAGCCCCTTTCCAGCGCCTTGGGCGGAACGCGCTGATGGGTGTCATGGCCATGATTTCTGCTTTCATAGGAATGATTGGCCCGTGCGCCGACAGATTATAAGCTGTACTGCCTGCGGGTGTCGCCAATATAACGCCGTCACAAACCAGTTCTTCCATTCTTACCTGATCATCCACCAGAATTCTTAATGTGGCGGTTTGCCGCGTTTGGCGGAGCAGGGAAACTTCATTAATGGCCAAGGCTTCTATCTTTTGGCCATCTTCGGTTTGGGCTGTCATTCGAAGAGGGTGCAGGGTGATTGAGGCGGCGTTATTAATCCGTTCAATAAGCCCTTCTTCATGGAAATCGTTTAGCAGAAAACCGACTGTGCCGCGATTCATGCCGAATATTGACGCCTTATGGGGCATGATGTCATGAATAAGATGCAAAATAAACCCATCCCCGCCAAGGGCAATGATGATATCCGCATCGGATAAGGGAACGAATTCATAACGTTCCTTCAATGCCGCCGCCGCTTTTTGTGCGGCATCTGTATCAGAGGCAGCAAGAGCAATATTCTTATAACGATCAGCCATGATTATCCTGCTATGATTTTTCTGCCATTATTGCCAGTTTTAAAACTTTATGGAGCTAAAGACTAGAATATAGAGCCGCCTGTGGCTTCTGCAACCCATTTTTGTATCGTTAAATGGGCTTTCTTTCTATCAAGCTTTTTAAAATGTGCAAAAGCCTTGGCCGTTTCGTCATCAGAAATTTCAGTTTCGATATTCTGTGCGGCCCGCGTGAGCTGGAAAATGGTTAAAAATACGCTTTGATCTATGCCCGCTGCGCAGCAGGAAACAGCTAAGGCCTCGGCACCCCTGTTATAAAGAAAAGAGCGCATTATTTTGCGGGGTACATTGATTATTTTTGCAAAAGCAATCTCAAAGAGGGATGATTGCCCTTGATTCAAACATTTCATTAAAAAAGCAGGTGATAGCTTTTTGGCCTGATGCAGCTTGTTAACAAGAATAATTTCAGACTTTTCACGGGAAACCTGATCCAGACCACCATTGGTGAGTTCTTCGATGGTCGTGAGTAAAATTTCGTCAATGTCGGATTCACTTATGTTTAAATTTGTTAATATTGACTGTTTTAAACTATCCGATACCCATTGATACATTTTGGCGGCCATTTCTGGTGGCAGGTCAGGCCGCTCTATGATTGGTGGTTGGAGGGGCTGGGCATTCTTTGATTTTTCAATCAGGTCAGCAAAGGAGCTATTATCAATTTTTGCATCATGATTATTGAGCAGAACGATCAGTGTTTTGGTGTTGCCAACAGTGACGAGTTCGCGGCAAACATTGGAAGATATTTTCTGCCGGCTGGCTATACTCAATTGATGTTGAGCTGTTTTATGCCGGATAATTTTAATCAGTTCATTATCGGAGAGTAATTTGCTTAATTCCAATACGGGCAGGGCAACGTCTATTTGATCATTCGCCAGCAAGACAATTAAATCAAGCGGTGCTTCCTTGTTCAACGCCAGGCGTTCGGCCAGTTTCTTACGGACAGTCATCTCAACGGTATTGAGGAGCTTATCCAGAATTTCGGACATCAGGGTCTGCTCGGTCTGAGACAATTCTGTGTGATATTCTTCTAGGAAACCAGTAATTTTATTGAACAGTAGGGATCGCCCCTCTGCGTTTTTTACGTAGGATAGTTGGAGAATATTAGAAATTTTCTCGTTTAGATTTGCTTGCTCTGAAGTCATGCTTTTCGGTAATTTCTAATCGTTTTGTTACTCATAAGATACTCATCGTATTACTATATATTCTTGTAACTATATATTTCAATAGATTAATTTTGCGTAAATCTTTAAAAACATTAAAAAAAATGGCTTTAATTCCCCCTTATTGAGGAGAATTTCAACCATGAGATTTTAATGTTTATTTGTAATTCTATGAAAAGGATGTGAAAATATAATCAGTAGAAAGTGATTATCACTGATAGATTAGACTTTTAGGAGGGCTTTAAAAGTTTCATCAATGCTGCTCAGGGTTTTGGCATTCGCTTTATAGGCATGGCTGGCTCTGATCATCTCTGCAATTTCAGCGGGAAATGACACATTGGGTAAATTAACAAAACCGCCCTCTCCGGCAAATGATGAAGAGGGGTCATATACGGATAGGCTCGCGGGGGAAACGGATATGGTCGTGGCCCGTGTGCCGCCCGTAGGAAGCGACGTCTGTTCAACGCGCTGGGGCGTGTAACCCGCTTTGAAAGCCTGCCCGGCAACGGCGGTTCCTTGCGCCTCGGGGGAAGACCTGACCTGTGAGTTGACAATATTATTTGCCGCCGCATTCAGGCGGGTGCTGGACGCGATTAATCCTGAAACACTGGTCTGTATTGCCTTGAACATTCTGCTCTTCTTTAAATGCTCCGATCCCTTGACTTGTCTTGCAGGGCGGATGGGTTACATTTTTGTTGTATCGTTGCGGGTTCGGGGAAAGGTTATTTTCAATCGATGCCCAACGTGATTCTGGTAACTTTACAGGGCGAGTTCTAAAATTATCTTAACAAAAGATAAATTTTTCATTGTTCATGAAATAGGCTTGTTATTTATTTTGCGCGGTCTTGTTTTGCGCTGCTTGGGCCAAGGCGCTTGCCAGATTTAAGGAACCCTGCAAACGGTTGGCTATTTTTGACCATTTGCGGACATAAACCAATTTGTGATCAGGGCGCAGTTTTGTGATGGTCGATTGATTAGACATAAATTCCACAAGCCCGGCCGGGTTGGCGAATTTTGACCCTCGAAAAGTGACAATGGCGCCTTTGGGGCCGGTATCAATCTTCTCAATTCCGGCCAGACGACAGAAATATTTGATAAGAATAACCCGCAGTAAATGTTCGACCTCCTCTGGTAAGTCGCCAAATCTGTCGATCAGTTCGGCGCCAAAGGCATCTATTTCCCGCCGATCATTCAAGTCCGCGAGACGGCGGTAGAGCGACATGCGCAGATTAAGGTCCGGCACGTAGCTCTCAGGAATCAATATCGCGGCCCCTACATTGATTTGCGGCGACCAGATGCCATCTATTTCATCATCTGCGATACCTGTTTTCGCATTGGCGACGGCTTCTTCCAGCATATGCTGGTAAAGTTCCATGCCGACCTCTTTGATGTGACCGGATTGCTCCTGCCCAAGCAAATTTCCGGCGCCGCGAATATCGAGGTCATGACTGGCAAGGGTAAAGCCCGCGCCCAGCGTATCCAGCGTTTGCAGCACTTGAAGACGTTTTTCGGCTTGCTTCGTCGGCAGTCTGCGCGGTTCTAGCGTAAGATAAGCATAGGCCCGGGTTTTCGATCGCCCAACCCTTCCGCGAAGCTGATATAATTGCGCAAGGCCAAACATATCGGCCCGATGAATGATCATGGTGTTGGCCGTT
Organism: Alphaproteobacteria bacterium; assembly: GCA_024280095.1. GTDB lineage: Bacteria > Pseudomonadota > Alphaproteobacteria > Sphingomonadales > Emcibacteraceae > Paremcibacter. The sequence continues at coordinate 18,305 of JAJRQU010000057.1, forward strand.
GGTATATCCAGCCCGGATTCGACAATTGTGGTAGAAATCAGAACATCGTATTTGCCGTCATAGAAGGCATTCATGATATCTTCAATCTGGGTGGGGGGCATTTGGCCGCTTGCTACGGCACATTTGACTTCCGGCACATGTTCGCGCAAAAGCTCTTCGATATCTTTTAAGTCCGATACCCTTGGACAGACATAAAAACTTTGCCCGCCCCGGTAATATTCCCTGAGCAAAGCTTCCCGGATCACCATACTATCCATGGGCAGGACAAAGGTGCGAATGGCCAGCCGGTCTACAGGCGGCGTGGCAATCAGGCTTAAGCCGCGCATGCCGTTCATGGCCAGTTGCAGCGTCCGCGGTATGGGGGTCGCCGTGAGGGTCAGCACATGGACGTCATGTTTCATTTTCTTCAGGCGTTCTTTGTGACTCACGCCAAAATGTTGTTCCTCATCAATGATGATCAGGCCAAGATTTTTGAAATTTATGGTTTTGCCGAGCAAGGCATGGGTGCCAATGACAATCTCGCAGGTGCCTTGGGCAAGTTCCTCGCGGGTTAATTTCTGATTTTTGGAAGTGACCAGTCTGGACAGATGGCCAATTTTGACCGGCAGCCCCCGGAAACGATCCGTAAAGGTTTTATAATGCTGGCGGGACAGTAGCGTTGTCGGGGCGATGATGGCCACCTGAAAACCTTCCATCACCGCGAGGAAAGCTGACCGCAAAGCAATTTCTGTTTTCCCAAAACCCACATCGCCGCAGATAAGTCTGTCCATGGGTTTGCCGCTGGACAGATCGCCAATCACATCGGCAATGGCGCGCAGTTGATCATCGGTTTCGCTATAGGGAAAACGCGCGCAGAATTCATCATATAATCCTTCCGGCGGTAAAATGACAGCGCCTTTGCGCAAGGCCCTCTGCGCGGCAACCTTGATCAATTCATCGGCCATATCCCGAATGCGCTGCTTTAATTTGGCTTTGCGTCCCTGCCATGCCGCCCCGCCGAGCTTGTCCAGCTGGCCGTCACTGCCCTCTGCCCCGTACCGGCTTAATATTTCAATATTCTCCACGGGGACATATAATTTATCGCCGCCGTGATAAGTCAGATGAACGCAGTCATGGGCGGCGCCATTAACGTCAATGGTGATGAGCCGCTCATAACGGCCAATACCATGATCCATATGAACCACAAGATCGCCGGGGGTGAGGGCAGAGGCCTCCTGAATAAAATTCTCCGCCTTGCGGGATTTTCGAACTTTACGAACCAGACGATCTCCCAGAATATCCTGTTCGGCGATGATCACGAAGTCATCTGTCTCAAAACCATGTTCCAGCGGCAGAATAACAAGGCCCAGAACATCGGCGGATAATTTTTTGCAATTGGCCCATTTATGTATTATTTGATGGTCGGGCATGCCATGTTCGTTTAGCAGAGCGGCCAATCTGTTTTGCGATCCTGCGCTATAGGAGGCAATAAGGACTTGCTTGCCGGCACTCTGTCTTTCGGTGCAATGGCTGCGCAGGGCATCATAGACATTCAGGGCCTGATTATTGTTTCTTTCATTATTCCTCTCATTGTTTCTTTCCGGGGAAAAATCGCGGCCAACTTTACCGTCGAGCATCATATGATTGACATCTGGCGGGGCGTGAAAGCTGGTGAATTGATGGATTTTCCGATCTTCACAATAATTTTGCCATTGCTGTGAGGTCAGATAGAGTTTTTCGGGCGGCAGCGGTTTATAGGTTGAGAAACTACCGGCGCGTCCTCTTACCGTTTGGTCATAGGCCTCTTTTCGGGTTTGATAATAATCTTTGATGGCGGACAGGCGATCGGCAAAAGCCTCTCCCGTTAGAGGGTCCATGGTCACGGGGCAGCCCGGCAGGTAATCAAACAGCGTTTCAAGTTTAAAATGAAAATAGGGCAACCAATGTTCCATACCCTGATGCCGGCGGCCTTCCTTAATGGCTTCATACAGCGGGTCCTGGTCAAGAACATTGCCGAATTGCCGTGTATAGGCCCCGCGAAACCGCCGGATGCTCTCTTCATCCAACATAATTTCGCTCATGGGGACGAGGGAAATTTCTTCGATATTATCTGCGGTGCGCTGGCTGACGGGGTCAAACTGCCGCATGCTTTCAATGACATCCCCCCATAGATCAATGCGCACCGGACTGTCATGGCCCGAGGGGAAAATATCGATCAGGCCGCCGCGAATGGCAAAATCACCATGTTCCATCACCGTGCTCGACCTTGCGTAACCATTGCGGATCAGGAAAACTGTCAGATGCGCCACGTCAATCTGATCACCAACCATGGCGCAAAATGACAGATTCTTAAGGCTATCCCGTTCGGGCATCATTTGGGCGGCGGCATTGATGGTGGTGATGATCAGGCGTTTTCTTGCCTGCGGCGGCGGCGCGGCCAATTTACTCAGGGTCGTCATGCGCTGGGCAATGATATTCGGATTGGGCGATACGCGGTCATAGGGCAGGCAATCCCAAGCGGGAAATATTAGAATTTCCGTTTTAGGGGAAAAGAAAGCAACAAGATCCGCAAAATTATGCAGGCGCTGATCATCGCGGGCAATATGTAGCATGTCGCCCTCTTTGGTATTATTTAATATCTGGGCAATGAATAAGGCGTCGCGGCCTTCCGGCGCTTGGGCAATGACAAGAGGGACTTCGGCAGATATGAATTGATTTTGTTTATTCACTTGATAATCTTAAGATAATCGACGGCTTGAAGCATTTCCATGACATCATTTTGTAAATGATCGGGAACCTGTTTATCCTTGGTGATCCAGCCAACAATATTGCCATCTGATTCCCGCAATAAATTTTCATAACGATCCAGCTGTTCGGAAGTAAGACCGGCTATATGCGTGTCAGCAAAATGGCCAAGCAGGATATCGGCCTCTTTGATACCGCGATGCGCGCTCCTGAATTTTAGGCGTTTTATACGGATGTCATGTGATTCATCCGCATTAATTTCAGGTTCAATAAAACCAGGAGCATCAAAGGAAGGCATGGCTGTTACATTCTATTGTGAGTTAACTCTTTAAGGTATAATGTGCTAGTGATAGGAAAAATAACAACGTGAATCAAATAGAAACGCATGCGACCGGAAATTTTATACCCATTCTTTGCCGATACCGTTAGTCTCCCCGGCGTGGGGGGACGGATTGCGGCCCTGCTTGAAAAAATACTGGGCCGCAAATTGCTGGATATATTCTGGCATTTGCCGGTGGATATTATTGATCGCAGGGCTTGCCCGCCCTTGTCAGAAATTAAATATGATCAGGTTGTCACGGTGAAGGTCACCATTGATAAACATGACGCGCCGCCGCGTGGTTCGCGCCGGCCTTACCGGGTGTGGTGTCATGATGATAGCGGCCGTTTGCAATTGATTTTTTTTCATGCCAAGGGCGATTATATTCTGCGGCAATTGCCCGTGGGGGAGGTGCGCCTGATTAGCGGCAAGGTCGAAGTTTTTAACGAACAGCTTCAGATGAGCCATCCTGACTATATGGTTTCACCGGACAAACAGGATGACATTCCGGATGTGGAACCCATCTACCCCTTAACCGCAGGCATCAGCAGCAAAGTCATGACCAAAATTGCGCGGGGAGCCTTGGGAAAATTGGTGCCATTGCCTGAATGGCAGGATGCATCCCTGCGGTCGCGCGAAGCTTGGCCCCCATGGATGGAGGCGGTGAAGGCGGCCCATATGCCGCAAAGCCACGGGGACTTACCGATGAATAGTCCGGCCCGCGCGCGGCTCGCTTATGATGAGTTTCTGGCCAATCAGTTGGCCCTTGAAATTATGCGCCGCCAAAATCAAAAGAAAAAGGGGCGTTCTCTGAGGGCCGGGGGGACATTGAGGGCGCGATTGCTGGAAAATTTGCCCTATCAACTGACCAACGCCCAGAACCGCTGCATCGGCGAAATAGAAAAGGATTTGGCGCAGCCCTATGCCATGATGCGCTTGCTGCAGGGCGATGTGGGCAGCGGCAAGACGGTTGTGGCCTTGATGGCCATGCTGATCGCCGTGGAAAATAACGCGCAGGCCGCCATGATTGCGCCGACGGAAATTCTGGCGCGGCAACATTATGTCAGTCTGCTCGATATGACGGCAGGCATGGATATTAACATTGCCGTCCTGACGGGCCGCGATAAAGGCCGGGCGCGACAGAAAACACTGGATGATTTGATGTCGGGGGAAATTGATATTCTGGTCGGCACCCATGCCTTATTTCAAAAGGATGTGATCTATCATGATCTGGCTTTTGCGGTGGTTGATGAACAACATCGCTTCGGGGTTGAACAGCGCATGGCCTTATCTGCCAAAGGGGCAGCTCAGGGATATGGCGCTATGGATATGCTGGCCATGACGGCAACGCCAATTCCGCGAACCCTGACCTTAACGGCTTACGGTGATATGGATAGCTCGCGCCTTGATGAAAAACCGCCGGGGCGAAAGCCTGTGGATACCAGAATAATCCCCCTGGGCCGCCTTGATGAAGTGGTTCAGGGGATTAAGCGGGCGCTTGTGGGGGGCAACAGGGCCTTTTGGATTTGTCCCTTGGTTGAGGAATCCGAAGTTCTGGATCTTGCCGCCGCCGAAGAAAGATACCGTCATCTTGAGCAGGTTTTCGGGACAAGGGTCGGGCTGGTTCATGGCAAAATGAAATCTAAGGAAAAAGATGACGTCATGACGCGGTTTGTCTCAGGTGATATTGATATATTGGTGGCCACCACTGTGGTTGAGGTTGGGGTGAATGTGCCAGAAGCCACCATCATGATTATTGAACATGCCGAAAGATTTGGCCTGTCGCAGCTTCATCAGTTGCGGGGCCGGGTTGGCCGCGGGCTGGAAAAATCTACTTGTTTGTTGCTTTACGGGAATTTGAGCGGCACGGCGGCGAAGGCACGGCTGGAAATCATGCGGGAAACCGAAGATGGTTTTCGGATTGCCGAAGAAGATCTGCGCTTGCGCGGGGCCGGTGAATTGCTTGGCACCCGTCAAAGCGGCATGCCGGATTTTAAAGTGGCAAGCCTCGAAGAAAATGGGCAATTGATTGCCATAGCGCGGGATGACGCGCGGCTCATCATGGAAAAGGATCCCGAATTAAAAAGCGAACGGGGGCAGGCTTTAAGAATTTTGCTGTATCTTTTTGAGCGGGACGAAGGCGTTAAATATCTGACATCAGGCTGAGGGTTTATCTTCTTTTATGGGCAGGCGGCTTGGATCGACAAGGCCAGCGGAGATAACATATTTGGCCCCTTCATCCGGGGTCATGTCGAGATAGATAACATCTTTTCTGGGGACGAATAACAGAAAACCGGATGTGGGGTTCGGCGTAGTCGGCAGGAAAACATTGACCACATCATCCTGCAGCTTTGCTTGCACTTCGCCGGTATTCTCACTGGAAATAAAGGCGATGGCCCAGATACCTTTGCGCGGATATTCCACCAGCACCACGTCCTGAAAACTGCCGGCATCCTCGGAGATGACCGTTTCAAAAATCTGCTTCAATGTATTGTAAACACTTCTGACGATTGGCATACGGTTAAGTATTCTTTCGCCAATTCGGATCAGGCTTTTGCCAAGAAAATTTGCCGCGAAAAAGCCGAGGATCGTTAACATGAAAAAGAGAAAAACCAAGCCGATACCCGGCAACGGGAAAGGCAAATATGTTTCAGGGTTATACGCCGCCGGAATTAAAGGTTTGATATTGCGGTCAATTAAATCAATGAAGGCAAGGGCCAGATAAATCGTGATGCCCACAGGAGATGCCACCACAAGACCGGTCAGGAAATATGTTCTTAAGCGCTGCATTATGGTTTTTTCAGGTTTAACTTTTAAAGGGTCAGTCATATGTTTCAATCTTATAAGTATAATAAGAAAATAGGGGGTCACTATGGCATAAATATGTTTTTTTAAAGTGTTTTTGCATACATACGATAATTTTTATAGCGCCGGCAGCCGATGGTTTCCAGCATTTTAGACAGGCGGGTATTTTCCTCCAGAACCCAAGAGAGCTCCGCATGTGTGCAGCCGGCCTTTGTCGCATGAATTCGGGATTCTTCAATCAGGGCAAAGGCCATTGCGCCGCCCACGGCAGTATTTTGAAATTCTTTCCGAACGCCCATCAAGGGGACGCGAACTGTTTTATAGGTTGGCCTGATTTTAAGGCGCCATAACAGTTTCAATATGCCAAAGGGAAACAGGCTTCCCTTCATGTCGGCGATGATTTCGTTCAGGTTGGGCAGCGTGACCATCATCGCCATGGGCACCCCGTCATATTCCGCGATATAGGCGAAATCCTCACGGATCAAAAGCTTCATATCCTTTACGGTTTTATTAAGCTCGGCTTCGGTAAAGGGCAGGGCCATCCAGTTTTCTGACCAGGCATCGTTAAAAATATCGAGAATGGTTTTTAAATCTTCCTCGTAATTCTTCATATTTATGGGCCGTAGTCTGATTTTGCCGTCCCTCATGCTGCGGGTGATCATTTTTTTGATGGTTGGTGGCAGAACATCTTTGTCAAATCTCAGGTAATAGGCCCATAAATCTTTAGCCTTTTCCATGCCGTAACTGGTCATTAAATCCTGATAATAGGGCAGGGCGTGATTCATCATCAAACTTGGCGGCGTATCAAAACCGTCGACAAGCATCCCCGCTTCTTCATTGATGGACAGGCTGAAGGGGCCGATCATCTTGTCACGACCATTCTGTTTCAACCATTGAGACGCCGTGTCCAAAAGAGCCTTTGCCGCTTGTGCATCATTAATACATTCAAAGAAGCCGAAATGGCCAATTTTTTCATGATGTCGTTGTTCCACCAATTCATCAATCTGCGCGCTGATCCGGCCTATGATCTGTTCCCCTTTACAGGCCAGCCAGAATTTTGCGTGGGCATGCTCAAAATAAGGGTTCTTTGACGGATTCAATGTTTCCATACGTTCTAATATCAGGGGCGCAACCCAATTGGGATCATCTTTATAAAGATCCCAAGGCACTTTGACGAAGTGGTGCAAATCCTGTTTGTTTTTCACCTCTTTTATGGTGATGGCTGATGTCATGTGAGTATCCTTATTCTTCAGTCAGCAAAATAAAACTAAGCCCCGTGAGGGTAAAAAGCAAGAAGGGCAGCCAAGCCGCAATGATTGGCGGCACAGCGCCGTACTGGCCCAATGCAACAAACAGGTTGTTTATAACGAAATAGCCAAAACCCATGGCACCGGTCAAAGCAATCCGGCCAAAAAGATTGCCGCCCCGGTGCAGCCCGAAGGCCGCGAGACCCGCAAGTAAAGGCATGAGCAGGGTGCTGAGCGGCGCGACGAATTTCTGATACAGCATGGTTTCAAAACTTGCCGTGTTGTGGCCTTCTTTTTTAAGCTGCGTAATGGCGGTGCGCAGCCGTTGGATGCTTACGCGGTCTGGTTTAAGGGCCAAGGCAATAAAACGTTTTGGGGGGATGTCAGTTTCCCAGATAAGATTTTCCATGGGGGTGACTTTTAAAGTTTTGATGTCAAATTCCTTGACCTCGAACATTGTCCATTTATCATCGCGAAATACGGCAAAATCGGCCTTGATCAGGGAGGTGATTCGCTTGTCCTTATCCCGAATATACTGGGTCACTTTATCCAGAAGTAAAATGCTGCCATTACGGCTGGCACTTTCCGCCTTGACAAGATTATTACCATCCGTGACCCATGTGTCATAAACCGTGTCAGGGGCAGGGGGCAGATCGGCAGCATATTTATTTTCTTTCCAGTTTTTAAGCTCTGCCTTGGCGTGAACAGCCACTGTTTCCGTAAATACAAAATGTAAACTGGCAATCAATAGAGACATGAGAAGCAGGGGCGTTATTATTCTAAAGGCTGACCAGCCCGATGCCTTCATAATAATAATTTCGCTGTGGATATTCAGGCCCGCGAGGCTGATGATCGCCGCCAAAAGGGCAACGAAGGGCGAAAAGAGCGATAATAATGTTGGGGTTCGAAGAGTTACATAATGCCACAGATCAGCATTGACCGCACCGTCACCGGCCAATATGTCGTCTGATTCAGACAAAAGGTCGAGCATTTGCAATGTGGCCACCAGGCCGATTAATATGATGATATACCGGCTGATAAAAAGTTTGGCCAGATAAACGTCCATACTGCCGGGGTTGAAAATTCCGCCGAGACGTCCCGAAAATTTGATAAATCGTTCCATATTAATTGACTGTCCGTAATCGTCTGATGATACGGCTTATGGCCTCCACCATAACTTCATAGATAATTTCAATGCGGCGCAGGGGTAATCCGCCTACTTTATAGGTTCCAATATAATATAATCTTGCCGTGAGCAGAATGAAAACCAATGTGGGCAACCAGATCACCAACCAGGGGGAAACCCCCCCCATAGCCGAGAAATTAAGGCCGAATTCCAGTAGTTTATGATAAATTAGCAGAATGATCACCCCGACCGTGATGCCAAGCGCACGCCCGGATCTTTTGGCAACCAAGCCCAGAGGAATAGCCAAAAACGGTACAATTAAAATTGAAAGTGCGCGGGCAATGCGGGAATGAATTGTCGCGATTACCGCCGGGTCATCACTCCCCCGCGCCTGCCAAAGTTCTATTATGGTCATTTCCTTTGCCTCTTGCCCCCGGTCACGGAAGGCGGCAAAATTTGGCACATCCATGGGCAAGTCATGCATATCAAAATTGACGATATTAGGTCGGCTCTGGGTTAAATCCAAATCTATGATCGTGCCATTATACACTCTTAAGATCAGAAAGCGTTGATCGAGAGAGACAAAAAAGCTGCCTCTTTCTGCGCTGATGGATTGAATTCGGCCATTCTCTGATTCTTTTTGGGCAAATATATTGATGAGTTCCCGTCCTGAATCACGGGATTCTTCGATGCGGAGCATCAAGCCATCGCCAAGATCTGTAAATTCTCCTGCCTTGATACTGGCCCCTAATGCCCCGCTTCTAACGTCAAAGACCAAACCTTGATAGGCATATCTGCTATAGGGCTGGACAAAGCCGACCACGATGACATTTATGATTAGCAGGAATATCGCGATATAGAAAGTGGGTACGGCCAAACGATTAAGGCTCATTCCTGTGGCCATCAATGCGTCAAGCTCGCTGTTCATCGCGAGCTTTCGTACCGCAAGAAGAACGCCTAAAAACATGGATAACGGCAATACCAGCGTCAGATATTGCGGCATTAGATTGCCTAGCATGCGCCAGACAATATCAATCGGGCCGCCCTGATTAATCACAAAATCAAAAAGGCTGAGCATTTTTTCCAATAAAAGCAACACAGCAGATATGCCTAAAGTTACAAATAAAGGCACAATCGTTGCCTGCAATATATATTTATCAATTTTTTTTAGCATTAAGTCGCTTTTGGTCTGGATTTAGCCTAATTTCAAACTTATAGCTTTTGATCTGTCAAGAATATAGCTAAAAGGAAAAATAATTTTTGCTTAATGACCTGTTTTTATGGTTTTTATAGGGCCAAAATAGAAAAATAACAGTTGGAAGTCGCGTTGGGTATCATTGCCATATTAAGTAGTCCGTCGTCTTTTGCCCATAATGGCGAAATGGAGAAAATTCGCACCGTCATTTCAGAGGGGTCGGGAATTTTCCATTACGAAGTGGAAAAACATAAAGATATTGCCGAAGCCCTTACAAGATTTCAGCAGGCGAATGTTGATGCCATTGTCATTCTTAGTGACCGGGCTCTGACATCGGCAACTTTTGAGCATATTGTTGAGAAAGGCCTGCTCAAAGGGACGGATATCCCTTTGGCAATTCTGCCGGCAGGGGATAATAATATTGTTGCGGAAAATTTTGGAGCAACACGCTCGGAACCTCATTTGGTCTTGAAAAATCTGTTGGAGAACCATCAAAAAGGAAACCTCCCTGTAACAGAAGTCCCGCTGATCAAATTGGAAGGCGTCAGGGGCGTTGGCTATCTTTACGGGCTTTTCTTTTGTGCCGGTGAAGTGGTTAAACAAAATAAACTCTTTAAGCGGAAAATATACGGAAAAAACTTGTTTAAAAGCTTTCGTGACTGGCTGAATATATTAAACCTCATTCAATCCGCCTATCGCCGTTCCATGGGGAAAAATAAACTTGAAGAGGTTATTCGCATAAATCGAAATCAGCGCGGCGCCGTTGTCGGACATTTTTTCATGCTTCTGATCACGACCCTTGATAAATCTTTTTGGGGGGTGTCCACCCCACAAAAGAAAGGGCAGGATAAGGCGCATTTCATTAGTGTGGAAAATACGCCAAAAGCAATTCTGGCAACGGGCAAGATGATGCTTGGCGGCAAATATGATGGTGACCATGTGGGCAACATCATTGCAGAGATCCAGCATGCCAGAATAGTGCTTAAAGCACCGTTTGTCCTTGATGGCAGCTATTATGAAACAGATGAGACAGGTGAATTATTTGTCACCGTGACAAGTCGCCTGAGATTTATCAAATTAAGCTAATACGCGCTTGGGCATATCCTGCAGGAGACCAAGTTTAGTGCCGACCAGAATGAATTTCTCCAGCATAAAGTCGATCTGCTCAAGACTATGGGCCGCAGAAAGACTACAGCGCATCAGATTTAATTTTTTAGGGGTTGCAGGCGGCAGGGCAAGGTTAACATAAACCCCTTCCTTAATCATTTCTCCCCAAAAAGTAATGGCCGTATTTTGCTCAGCTATAATGATTGCCGCGATTGGACTTTCGCCTGTGGTGCCCATTTCAAATCCGGCTTGGCTTAACCCATTGTTGAGCCGCCTTGAGTTGCTGAGTAATTTGGCGCGAAGATTGCTGTTGGCAATTAATTCCAGTGCCTTGGTCGCAGAGGCGACAACGGACGGGGGCAGGGACGCCGTAAATATGTAAGGGCGGCATACAAGGCGCAGTACTTCGAATTTTGGATTGTTGGAGACGCAATAGCCGCCAATCGTTCCCACAGACTTACTAAAGGTGCCGACGATGAAATCTATTTGATCCTCAACGCCCTGTTCCTGTGCGACGCCGCGTCCGGTTTCGCCGAATACGCCGATTGAGTGGGCTTCGTCAACAAGGACAAACGCATTATGGGCCTTGGATATCCGGGTGAGCTCTTTTAAAGGGGCCTGATCACCAAGCATGCTGTATACGCCTTCCAAAACGACCAGAATACCGGCTTGGGGATCATTTTTTCGGATACGGGCAAGCTTTTTGTCCAGATTATGGGCATCATTATGCTTGAAGCGCACGACAGTGGCATTGCCCATGGCACAGCCATCATAGATACTGGCGTGGCTGTCCGCATCGATAACAACATAATCCTTTGGGCCAGCAAGGGTCGCAATGATACCAAGATTGGCCTGATAACCCGTAGAAAAAACGATTGCATGCTTCGTATCATAGAATTCTCTGAGCGTATCTTCCAATTTTTTATGGCTATTATACGTCCCATTTAGCATGCGAGACCCCGTCGTGCCGGTGCCTAAAGTAAGCAGGGCCTCTTGGGCGGCATCCATACATTCCTGATTAAACGTCATGCCCATATAATTATTGGTGCCGGCAAGGATGGTTTCCCGGCCATTGATAATGGCGGTTGTCGGTGATAATACCTGTTCCATACTTACGGTGAAGGGGTTTCCCGCGCCCTTTGGAAGACTATTATAGTCATTCAGTATCGGGTCAAATTTTTCAAAAAGATCAAATGTCATTGTTCACTCAATAATTGTTTTACGGTTTCGGCAAATTGACCAACTGTTTCCATATCCGGAAGCATGTTGAGAGGAACGGTAATGTCAAATTCATCTTCAATTTCAGACAAGATATCCATCACGTTCAGGGAATCAAGTTCCAGGTCAACGCTGAATAAGCTGTCTTTGGTAATGGGGATGTTTTTTTTGTTAAAGGGGGCAATGATCTTGCAAATTTGCTCAAAAATTTCATCAACAGTTTGTGTCATATACATTTCCATCCGGAATAATCTTTGAAATTACATCCTGATTACAGGTGAATTTCACATCAAATTATTGTCTTTATACCATTTCAGGGTTTTTTCGAACCCTCGTTTTAAGCTAGTCTCTGGTTTCCAATTTGTCAGTCTCATAACATGTGGCCCATGACATATCCAGTCCGAGTGACATAATTCGTTAACTTTTTCAGGTGTGATCATGGGAATATAGCCGAATAATGTCGAAAATAAGACATTAATATGGCCAAAAGCCTTTAATATAAATCGGGGCATAACGACATTAAAAACACTTATATTCAGTATATCAGCCGCCGTTTCATACATCTCCTGATTGGAGTAACCGTCTTTTTTCCCATCATCTACGTCAAGAATTCGGCCATAGCAGGCGTGATTATCGGTGACAGCAACCAAGGCGCGGGCCAAGTCCGGCGCATAAATCCAGGAGGCTCTGTTATCAGACCCACCGGGCAAAACGGTAATTCTATAAGAAACGGCCTTAAATATTTTAAGTGTCTCCTTGTCCTCTGGCCCATAAATTCCGGGGGGGCGAAGGATCGTCCAGTTTATATTTCCCGCCTGTTCGGTCAATATTTCTTCGCCTCTGCGTTTGCTCTGTGCATAGGCGGATAAATTTCTCTCCCGAGCGGCCAGTGATGATAATAAAATAAAATGAGGTTTTGCGCGAGATTTCATGGAGGACTGATGAATGACATCCACCAGTGTTTTAACGGCGTAACTATTGACATGGTTAAAGTCATCTTTGGATTTGGCCTTAACCAGACCGGCCAGATGATAAACAACATCGGCATTCTTGACGAGTTCCATCAAGGCCTGCCGATTATCAAGATCACCAGATATCCAGTTTATATTTTCTTTTTCCGGCTTTTCTTTTTTCGGCCGGGGCCTGCGGGTCAGGGCATTAACCTGAAACCCTTGGGCGATGAGTTCACATATTAAATGCTTCCCAACAAAACCTGTGGCCCCTGTAACTGCTGCAATTTTTGTCATAATCAAAAACGGTAATCCCTTTTATGAGAGATTACCGCCATAAGTGTTTGTTCGTCAATAAATTCTGACCTTTATTGTCCACAGATCCTAGGTGGTTTTAAGAGAATAGTTGGCCGTCAAGATATTGCTGGCGGGCTTTCACACGGCTTAATTTTCCAGATGATGTACGCGGAAGGGAGCGCGGCGGAATTAAGGCAACAATTGGGGAAATGCCAATTAAGGTATGGACTGTTTCCTTGATTTTATTTTCTATTGCGGCGCGTTCGGCCTCATCGCGGGTTCGGCATTGTACCAGAATTGCGGGGGTTTCCTCGTCCTGTTTGCCGGGAATGGAGACGGCGGCGATATCACCTGCGCGCATATCGTCCAATTGCTCTACAGCCCATTCGATGTCTTGGGGCCAATGGTTCTTGCCATTGATAATAATCAAATCCTTGATCCGGCCAATGATATAGAGGGAGCCTTCTTTCATGTAGCCCATATCGCCGGTATCGAGCCAACCATCCTCGGACAGGCACAGATCAGTGGCCTCTTGATCCTGAAAATATCCAACCATAACACTGGTTCCGCGAACGCAGACCCGGCCAATTTGATATTCCCCGAGGTCAATATTATTATCATCCCGAATTTCCAGTTCATATTCAGGAATAGGAACGCCGCAGTTCACAACCCTGCGATAATTGGCACCGCTGCCGTTTACCTTGAGCTCTTTCAGGCATTTTTCTTCGCCGGTTAATACTTTCTCATCCACCAGGTCAATTTCAAAACCAGTATTCAACGGGGCGAAGCTAACGGCAAGCGTACATTCCGCAAGGCCATAGCTGGGCAGGAAAGTCGTGCTTCTGAAACCGACATCTTTGAAAGTTTCCTGAAATTGTGTCAAGACATCAGCGCGGATCATATCGCCGCCAATTCCCGCCACGCGCCAACTCGACAAATCCAGTTCGGCTATGGTGGTGGGGCTCGCGCGGCGTGCGCAGATATCATAGCCGAAAGTCGGGCTATAGGCGAGGGTGCCTTTGTTCCGTGAAATCAGTTTGAGCCACTGTAATGGGCGGCGGGCAAAAGCCTCGGTCGCTAAATAATCTGTTGTGACCTGATTGGCAATGGGGGACAGCAATGTGCCGACCAGCCCCATATCATGATAAAAGGGCAACCATGACACAACCCGGTCATCTTCATTCAGATCCATGCCGACATAGCCAATACCATAACTGTTTGCCATTAATGATTTATGGGTCACGGAAACGCCGTGAGGGAAACGTGTGCTGCCGGATGAATATTGCAAATAGGCCAGGTCTTCTGGTTTTGCGACATGCAGCGGAATAGATTTAATGTCTTTTGCAGAGGATTGCTCTTCAAATGTGGTTGAGGTTCCAACGAACTTCATTTTCAGGCCCGAGGTGGCTTCATCCAGTAAAGGCAACATATAGGATGCAGATATGGCCACCGATGCGCCGCAGCTTTTCATTTGTTGGTTAAGCTGGCTGGTATATCCCTCGCGGCCCCCGAATGATGTAGGCAAAGGCAACGGAACCGGTAACAATCCGGCATATTGGCAGCCGATGAAATAACAGACAAACTCATCACTTGTTTCGGCGATTAAAGCAACGCGGGAGCCTTTTTTAATGCCGAAATGGATGAAGCGCCGGCCAATTTCCTGAGCTTTTTTACAGATTTCGGAAAAAGTGATGCTGGTTTCAAGTTCGCCTCTGGGGGAATAAAAATTCAAACCTCGAATACCACCTGCGGCATACTCAATAGCTTCCAAAAGGGTGCCGAAATCAGCAAACCTGCGGGGAAGAGTAGGGTCTTGTGTTGGTAAAACTTTGCGCATATATGTTTAAAATCACTCACATTGTAATGTGGATAGGTTCACCACTTCATCAGGTACAAACCATATCAGCTTGTCTCCCTATTACAGTTCTTTCATCTTCGATACATTTTGTCTGGCTGTATCGCAAGGGTTTTATTTCAAATTTAGCTCGATCACATAATTTTTTTACAGCTATTTTATAGGGTGTTGTACCACTTTCCAACTTATTTTTTAAATCTTATTCTGTTGAGCTATTTGGTCAGGTATTTTAGCGGGGTATTTTTAATGTGTTTTTTTCAGCAAGGAAAATGCCTGTGAAAATAAATAATACGGATATGACATAGGTGATTTTCAAGGGTTCATCCAGCCAAATATATCCGGATGCTATACCGACAAGCGGCAGCATGTAAGTGCTATGAGAAACAAAAGTCGCGCCGGCCAGATGGGTTAAATGAAACAATATAAGGGCTGCGATCCCTGTAGAGAATATCCCCAGCGCGAATAAGGCATACAGGGCGGAAGAGGTTGGTGAAATCGTCCATGGCTCTTCGAAAAAAAGCGCAAGGGGAATGGTAATAAGAGACGAGGAAATCAACATGGCAGAAGATGTGCTGAGCGGATTTTTATTCTTAAGCCCCCTGATCAGTACGCCTGACAGGGCATAAAAAAATGATGTGAGCAACAGGGCAAACAAGGCAAGATACAGGTTCACTGAGCTATCCAATCCGGATATTGTTCCGTAAAAAAGGCTGCTCACACCGATGATGCCGAAAATAATGCCCACCAGTTTGTTCATTTTAAATTTTTCATCCTGAGTCAAATAATGGGCGAGAAGGATGGTAAAGAGGGGCAAGAGTGACATGCATATGGCGGCAAGGGAGCTTTGAACATATTGCAGACCCCAGCTCATTAGGAAAAAGGGCACCACGGCCCCCGCAAGGCCTATGATCGTGCAATGGCCCCAGTCTGAAAGTTTTTCTGGCAGCTTCACCCCCATTTTAAGGGCGATAAGAGATATAATTGCCGCTCCAATCACGGTGCGTCCGGCAGAAATGGTCAATGGCGGTATGCTCTCCAGCGCAATTTTCACAAACATATAGGCCGTCCCCCATAAGAGGGCGAGAAGGATCAGGTAAATAAAATGGCTTGGGGCTCTGTTTTCAGTCATGCTACTCTGATACTATTTATAATTATGAATAATGAAAAACGAAAAAAACGGTTGTTGACCCGTGAATATCTCCTTCGGGCAACTTATAACTACCTGCAGAGATTTGCAACTACGGAGAAAAACCTGCGGCTTGTTCTGGATCGAAAAGTTCGCCGGCGGTTACCTGAGCTTGATTCAGAAGATTTATATGTTCAGGCAAAAATCTGGATTGATGAAATTGTTCAAAAGACTGTCGACCAGAAACTTGTTAATGATCGCATATTTGCCGAGGGAAGGGCCGCTTCGTTGGTCAGAAGCGGTCATTCAAAAATGAAGGCCGGCCAGAAATTGCAAGCCAAAGGGATCGCACCGGATATGGCGGCTGAAGTGATAGAGGAACTTGCCGAACAATATGAAGACATGGACTTTACGGCGGCGGTGAAATATGTTCGAAAAAGAAGATTTGGCGCGTTTTCTCTGCGCCATGAGGCTACTGACGTTGTTGAAAAAGAATTGGCCAGCATGTGCCGCGCCGGTTTTTCATATGGCACGGCGCGTAAGATATTAAAGATGACGCACTCAGAATTAGAAGAAATTTTATACGCCGCCCCATGACACAAGGTTAAAAGGAAAGGGCAAAACAGAAGGAGCCACAGCGACAACTTAGCGACCAAGCGGGAGCACAGCCCCCAGCGGCGCCTGAGCGGAATCCAAAAACAGGAGCCCTCGCGACTTAGCGACCAAGCGGGAGCGCAGCCCCTAGCGGCGCTTGAGCGGAATCTAATAAACAGGAGCCCCGCGACTTAGCGACCGACCGGAAGCGCAGCCCCTAGCGGCGCTTGAGCGTAATCTAAAAAACCTTTAGCGGCGCTTGAGCGGAATCTAAAAAACCTTTAGCGTAATCCAAAAAGATTAAATAATTTTAAAAAGCCCACAAATTTATGATCAAAAAAGACTATAGTAACGGCTTTAAGAATCCTGTGGCCTATAAGGTAGGGGCGGTATACAGCGGGCTGTTTATGTTCATCGGCGCGGCGTTGCCTTTTTGGGCGTTATGGCTGTCGAAGATGGGCTTGACGCCCGGGGAAATCGGTTTTCTGATTGGTTTTCCGGCTTTTCTGAAGGTTTTATCCGCCCCCTTTGTCGCCCAGTTATGTGATAAATGGGGCATGACGCGCCGGCCCATGATGGCGCTGATGGCGCTCTCTGTTATATTTTTCTGCGGTTATTTCTTCACCAGAAGTTTTATGGCCTTTGTTTTGGTGACCCTTGTTTTCAGCGTCACATATTATTCCGTATCCCCGTTGGTTGAAAGCTATGCGGTTCGGACATGCGATAGATATAACCTGCAATATGGCCGGCTGCGCTCCGTGGGCTCAATTGTCTTTGTCTTCACGTCTGTTTTATTTGGTATTTATCTTGACCGTTCCGGCTATGATAATTTTCTGTATTTTTGCCTTGGCAGTTTGGTTCTGACGTTTATCGCTATTTTTCTGCTGCCAAAAGATGGCAGAAAATTTCCGGCCCCTGTTTCTGAATCTATTGAGAATGATTCTGGGCCGGCCATCAGGGATCAGGTGCCGTTAAGGTTTCTTCTGACCAGTCAGCAGTTCATCATGTTTCTTGTTGTGATCAGCCTGATTCAGATGAGCCATGGCTTTATGTATGTTATGGGCAGTTACCATTGGGCGGCTCAGGGCATTAATAATGAGACCATAGGTCTGCTGTGGAGTATCGGGGTTGTTGCGGAGATACTGGTGTTTATTTTCGCGGGTAAAATCATTGCGCGTATTCGGCCCATGTATGTTTTAGGGGTTATCGCCATATTCGGGGCTGTGCGCTGGGGGATTATGGCCCTCACATCATCAGTGCCACTATTGATGTTCTTACAGACATTTCACGGTTTAACTTATGGCGCGGCGCATTTGGTTGCCATGTATTATTTATCAACCCGCGTTCCAGACCAATATTTCACGACGGCGCAATCTTTATATAGTTCGATACCCATGGGCCTGTCCATTGGGGTGGTCATGCTATTATCAGGGCCCTTGTATGATGGATTTGGCGGTCAGGCGTATTTCTTCATGGCGGGGCTGTGTTTTCTGGTATTATTTGTCGCGAGATATGTGCGGCGCATTGATCATGATGTTCTTCACATAAAATAATTGCAGGTTTTTGAACGAAGGCCATTAAACAAAATGGATTTTAAATCATTCATGGCTTGCAGTCCGGTCAAAGGCAGACTATTTTGCCAGCAGAATAAAGACATTTTTTAGGAGCTTCCCTATGCTAAAAGGATCAATCACCGCCCTTGTTACTCCGTTCCGCAATGGACAGGTTGATGAAAAGGCGCTGCGTAAGCTGGTGAATTGGCAGATAGAGCAAGGAACCAGCGGTCTTGTGCCTTGCGGCACGACAGGAGAATCCCCGACGTTAAATCATGATGAACATCATCTCGTGACGGAAATATGTATTGCAGAGGTCGGAGGCCGCGTGCCTGTTATTGCCGGATGTGGGTCAAATTCAACAGAGGAAGCCATAAGCTTGCTTACCCATGCCAAAGCGGTCGGGGCAGATGCGGGCCTGATCGCCATGCCCTATTATAACAAACCCAATCAGGAGGGGCTGTTTCAGCATTTTAAAGCCTTGAATGATGCGGTGGATTTACCCTTGGTCATATATAATATTCCGGGCCGTTCGGTGGTTGACATGTCAGTGGACACAATGGCGCGTTGTTTCCGTGAATTGGAAAATGTTATTGGGGTCAAGGATGCCACAGGTGATGTGGCGCGGGCGGCGCTTCAGCGTATGGCCATGGGGACGGACTTTATACAGCTCTCCGGCGAGGATCAGACGGCCCTTGGTTTTAACGTCCACGGCGGGGTGGGCTGTATTTCGGTGACGTCAAATGTTGCCCCAAAAATGATGTCGGACTTTCAAAATCTGTGCCTGGCGGGTGATTTTACAGCGGCGCTTGAAATTCAGGATAAAATGACGGCCCTGCATCACGCGTTATTTGTGGAACCGAATCCCGGGCCGGTAAAATATGCCCTGTCATTATTGGATATCTGTACGGCGGATATGCGCCTGCCCATGGTACCCATTGGGGCAGAGACGAAAGCCATGGTAAAGGCTGCGATGGTTCATGCCGGATTGTTGACATAAGAGATCAATGGCAAAAGCAAAAGCAAAATCTTCTGGAAAATGGGTTGGAGGCAAACGGACAATCGCCGTTAACCGTAAGGCTCGCTATAATTATTTCATTGAGGAAGATTTCGAGGCCGGCATTATCCTTACCGGAACCGAGGTAAAATCCCTGCGTGCGGGTGAGGCGAATATTACCGACGCTTACGCCGAAGCCAAAATGGGGGAGATATTCCTGATCAATGCTTATATCAAGGAATATGCCATGGGCAACCGTTTCAACCATGAAGCACGAAGGCCCCGTAAATTGCTTATGAAACGGCGTGAAATTGGCAAAATTGCTGCCGCCATTCAGCGTAAAGGCAAGACTTTGATCCCGCTGTCACTTTATTTCAACGAAAAGAATAAGGTCAAGGTCAAAGTCGGCCTTGCCAGCGGCAAAAAAGGGCATGATAAACGGGCCACCGAAAAAGAACGCGACTGGAACCGCGAAAAAGGCCGGCTGATGAAAGAGAATAGATAGTGGCCAATGAACCTGTAACAGCCATTGATTCGGCTTCTGTCCTGATTGTTCGGGACGGCGCCGCGCATGCGCGTCATGGCACGTTACAGATTTTGATGGTGAAACGGCATAAGGATATCCGTTTTGCCGGCGGGGCTTATGTTTTCCCCGGCGGCAAGCTGGATCCCGCAGATTGCGCCCTTGAAAAAGCCGACAATTCTAATATGAAAGATGCTGGGCCAAAAAATACTGGACAAGATATTAAACCAGAATTTCTTGGCCTGCGTTATGCGGCTTTGCGGGAAGTTTTTGAGGAAACCGGCTTGATCATCGGTACAATCGATAAGCAGGCCATAGGGGAAGACCAGCGTAAAGCCATTGATGCGGGTTACAGGGCTTCTGTTTTGAATGGGACAATCGACTTAAAAGATTTTCTGCAAAAAACGCAGGTCACCTTGGATATGGGCGATTGTTTGCCATTTGCCCATTGGATTACGCCCAAGGCCTACCCCATGCGCTTTGATACCCGTTTTTTTCTTTGTGTCGCGCCGAAGGATCAAATTCCAAGTCCCGATGGCCGTGAAATTACTGAGGTAGAATGGATGTATCCCATGACATTGGTCGAGGAATCCGACGGGGTTCTCATGTTTCCGACCATGATGAATCTCAAGAAATTAGGTCAGGCAAAATCCGTCACCGAAGCCCTTGAATTACTGAGGGAAAGGGAAATTGTCACCGTCATGCCAGAAGTGATCACCGGCGATAAAGTCCGCTTTCGCAAAATCCCCGAGACCGCAGGATATGACGATGTGGACCAAAGCCGAACCCGCGCGGCCATCGATCTTGAAAAGGGTTAAATCTCGCAAGCATTCATTCCCCCCCATGATAAAACCGGAAGGATGACCCGGAAGGCGCATAGCGCCGACCTAGCGACCAAGGGGGAGCGCAGCCATTAGCGGCGCTTGAGCGTAATCCAAAAAACCGGAAGGCGCATAGCGCCGACCTAGCGACCAAGGGGGAGCGCAGCCCCTAGCGGCGCTTGAGCGTAATCCAAAAAACCGGAAGGCGCATAGCGCCGACCTAGCGACCAAGGGGGAGCGCAGCC